>JANODF010000602.1:0-2500 GCA_031412555.1 Archangium sp.
GCATTGATCGTCATTCACGCAGGGACGCCGGGTGATGGTGCACTCGCCCATGCTGCAGCTCTCGGTCGCGCAGTCTTCGTTCACCTGGCAGCTGCAGAACCCGAAGGCGCTGCCTTCCCTCAGAATGCACTGGCCCGCGCACGAGCCACTCGTCTGGCCTGCAGGCTTCACGCAGGTGCCGCCGCGCTGGCAGTCACTGTCTGCGCTGCAAGGAAGAGAAGGGTCGCCGGGGCAGGCGATGTTCGCGTTGCACTGCCACCTGGTGAACACCACGCGGATGTCGCGGCAGCCGTAACCCCGCGGGCACTGCTGACCTGCGCTGCAATCGGCGCCGCAGTACGTGGAAGAAGTGCGCGTGTCGGTGATGCAGAAGTTCGGGCCACGGCCACAGGTGTCCACCCCGCCGCCTGAAGTGCAGCGCGCGCAGTACGGACGGCGATCGAAGTCGTAGTCGCTGAAGCACTGATTGCGCGTGACGCCCGCGTCTTCGGGAATGCCGCACAGCTCGCCGTAGCGGCAGAAGGTCTCGTTGCTGCAGAAGTTCTGATCGCAGGTGCCGATGGTGCAGCGCGCGAGCTCTTCGGGCGTGGTGCCAGTGCAGGCGCAAGGCACGTCGCCGCAACGGCAGCTCGAGCCCGGGCAGTCACCGTCACGCCGGCAGCCGGGCTGACACGTTCCTCGCGTGGTCTCGCAGACCTGGCCCAGCTCGCACTGAATGTCGGAGGTGCAGCGCCCCGCGGGCACGCACTGGCCGCTGCCGGTGTCGCAGTAGGTGGCCGAGTCGGCGCACTCCTGGTTCGAGGTGCAGCCCGAGCGGTCCTGGCAGAAGCCGGCGGTGTTGCAGAACTGCGCGCCCGGGCACGCTTGATCGGTGCGGCAGTAGCAGACGCCGGTCTGGGTCTCGCAGCGGTACGCGCTGGTCGGCGAGCCGCAGTCGGAGTCTTCCCGGCAGCCATTCTCCCGCAGCCGATCTTTCGGGCACCCGCTCAGCGCGAGCGCGGCAAGGACGATCAAGGCAGGCCGCATGGCGTTAGAGCTGACCGCCATCCACGCCCGCGTCGAGCTCGACCAGGGTGCCGACCGTCGGCGCGACGTCTTCTTCCGGCGTGAAGTCGAGCACCTCGAGGTGCGCCTGGCCGGGCAGCCGCATGTTCATCAGCGTGAGCGCCTGGCGATCGGTGGCGTCGAGGATCTGCTGAGAGACCGAGGCCGCGTTCACCGGTTGGCTGGTGAAGAACACGAACACCCGCACCGGGCCTTCGTTGAGCGGCATCTTGTATGGGTGGCCACCGATGGGCCGGCCCGCGGCGCACTCGTACGACTGGTTGCTGCGCGACATCGTCAGTTGGCGGGTGAGCCCACTGCGCGAGACGGTGTACGCGAGGCAGTAGCCGTACTGGCCTTCCGCGGGAATGATCTCGAACGTCGTTCCGCCCGTGCGCGCGATGGAGGCACGTTTGCTCGACGTCGCAGACGAAGGCTTCTCACAGGCTGCGGTCGCCATCAGGAGACCAACCACGAGGAGTGATCGCATGCGGGCGACCTTCACATGTCTGCGGCTGAGTGTCTTCTAGCGATGCCCACGCCGGTAGATGACGATCTGCGGCGTCTCATCGAGGTAAAGCCCGAACACCGGCCGGGTGGTGCCGAACACCTGCCAGATGTTGAATTCCTGCTCCCGGAATTCCTGGTGGTACTGGTAAATCGCGAGCTCCGCTTCGTTCGGTGAGCCCACCGCCACGAGGTCCGCGCGCAGCATGCCGTTGCGCTGGTTGTCGCGGATCTGCCCGCTGTGGTTCTCGTGAAAGTACACCCGCTCGCCCTGCTTCGCGTTCGCGTTGATCCAGGGCAACACGCCAGTGAGGTTGTTCGCCCAGTACTGGCGCTGCATGCCCAGTGAGGCCGCTCCGGGTACGCCGCCCGCGAACTCCGAGTAGGCGCTGGTGCCGAACTCGTACACGCGCGCGGTGGCGATGATCGCGGGCGCGCAGAGGAGCACGGCCATCACCGCCAGCACGCGCGGTTCCGTGGCGGCCTTCCACTTCGGTGCAAGCCAGCTGGTCAGCCCACGCGCGCCCCGCTCCAACGAACCCGCGGCGAGCACCGCGAGGAAAGGCATCGAGGGGAACCAGTGCTTCACGCCACCGAAGTGCGGCACGTTCGGGTGGCTGATCAACGCGATCGACATCACCGCGTTGGCCACCACGATCCACTCGAAGTTGGTCACCTGGTTGCGCGCCGCGCGCACGAAGACCCAGCTGAACCCGAGCACCATCGGCACGAAGACCGAAGCAGGCACGGTGAGCGCGGTGAGATTGACCACGTAGAGCAGCGGGAACGGCGGCGCTCGCAGCAGCTCTCCGAGGTAGTACCAGGTGTAGTGGTTGTGGGTCAGGTGGAACGACAGGTACCAGGCAGCGCGATCCACCGGGTGGTGCCAGAGGTAGGGCCAGTGCAGGTAGAAGACGATCGGCCCGAGGATCGCCATCGCCACCAGCGG
>JANODF010000603.1:0-1562 GCA_031412555.1 Archangium sp.
CACAACGACAACTACACGACCATGGAGTTCGTGGTCTTCGTTCTGCAGTCGGTCTTCCACAAGACAGAATCAGACGCGATGTTGATCATGCTCAACGTGCACCGGTCGGGCTTCGGTGTCGCTGGTGTGTACACGAAGGAAGTTGCCGAGATGAAGGTCAACAAGACGCACCAGCTGGCGAAGGAACACGAGTTCCCGCTCAAGCTGTCAATCGAGCCAGAGGAAACCTGACAGATGGCCTCCCCGATCATCGCCAAGGAACTGCAGGCATCCATCCGCTTCGCGCTCGCCGAGGCCAAGCGAATGCGGCACGAGTACCTCACGCTCGAACATCTGCTGCTGGGGCTCTTGCGAGATCCCCGCACCATCGAGGTGCTCAAGGCCTGCGGAGGCAAGTCGGACCGCCTCAAGGGCCGCCTCGACACCTTCCTGGACGAGACGGTCGAGCGGTTGCCCGAAGGCGCCGAAGCCGAGCCGCAGCAGACCATCGGCGTCGAGCGGGTGCTCCAGCGCGCCGCTTTCCATGCGCTCTCGGCTGAACAGAAGGTGATGGATTCGGCCGACGTGCTCATCGCGTTGTTCCGCGAAACAGACAGCCAGGCGCTCTTCTTCCTCAAGGAAGAAGGCATCACCCGCTACGACCTCCTCAACTACGTCAGCCACGGCATCAAGAAGGAGAACGACGGCGAGAGCGCCGGCGCCGGCGGTGACGAACGTGAAGGCGTGGGCAGCATGGGGGGCGACGACGACGAAGGCGCTCCGGCCGCGAAGAACCCGCTCGACGCGTACTGCACCGAGCTGAACGCCGAAGCCGCCAAGGGCCACATCGACCCCCTCATCGGCCGAAAGCTCGAGCTCGAGCGCACCGTGCAGGTGCTCTGCCGCCGCCGGAAGAACAACCCGCTCTACGTCGGTGATGCAGGCGTCGGTAAGACCGCCATCGCCGAAGGTCTCGCGCTGGCCATCTACGAGAAGAAGGTGCCCGCGCCGCTGGCGAACTCCAAGGTGTTCTCGCTCGACATGGGCGCGCTGCTGGCCGGCACCAAGTTCCGCGGCCAGTTCGAAGAGCGCCTCAAAGCGGTGCTCAAGGCGCTGCAGCAGCACGACGACGCGATCCTCTTCATCGACGAGATTCACACCATCGTGGGCGCCGGCGCGACCTCGGGCGGCTCGATGGATGCGTCGAACCTGCTCAAGCCCGCACTCGCGTCGGGCAAGCTGCGCTGCATCGGGTCGACCACGCACCAGGAATACAAGAGCTCCTTCGAGCGTGACCGCGCGCTCTCCCGGCGCTTCCAGCGCATCGACGTGGGCGAGCCGACGGTCGACGAGACGGTGTTGATCCTCAAGGGTCTGGCGCCGAAGTACGAAGAGCACCACAAGGTGAAGTACGACGACGACGCGCTGCGCACCGCCGCAGAGATGGCGCACAAGTACGTCAACGAGAAGTTCCTGCCCGACAAGGCCATCGACGTCATCGACGAGTCGGGCGCGATCGACCGCCTGCGTGAGAAGCCGACCAACAAGGTCACCGTGGCCGACGTCGAAGCGGTCGTCGCGCG
>JANODF010000604.1:0-16481 GCA_031412555.1 Archangium sp.
GGTGTTGAGGGTGTTGAGGGCCTCGAAGGAATTGGTGGCCGTGGCAGTGAATTGGCTGCCACGCCTTCGATCACCGACGCCTTCAAGGGCGTCATGAAGGCCGCTCGGGTTGCCGCAGGTCTGGCCAGCCGCACCTCATCCGTCGATCGCTGGGGCAAAGACGCTGCGCTCTCCACCTCGCTGCGCCCGCTCGCCGAGCTGCTCTACGACAAGTACTGGCGGGTGCGCGTCGAAGGCGCCGAGAACCTCCCGCTCGGCCCCTGCATCATCGTGGCAAACCACGCGGGCGCCCTGCCTCTCGACGGCCCGGTGCTGCACCTCGCGCTGCGCCGTGAACGGCCGGAGCTCGAAGAATCGCGCTGGCTGCTCGAAGATCAGATCTTCCACGCCCCCTTCGTCGGAGTGCTCGCCAACCGGCTCGGCGCGGTGCGGGCCAGCCCCGAGAACGCGCTGCGCCTGCTCGAAGAGCGTCGCCCGGTGGTGGTCTTCCCCGAAGGGTTCCACGGTCTGTCGAAGCCGTTCTCCGAGCGTTACCAGCTCAAACGTTTCGGCCGCGGCGGCTACCTGAAGATCGCCCTCAAGGCGGGCGTGCCCATCATCCCCGCGGCGATCGTGGGCGGTGAAGAGTCGATGCCGTTGCTCGGCAAGATCCCCGGCGGGCTCTTTGGAGTGCAGTACCTCCCCATCACCCTGCCCCCGCTGCCCGCGCGCTGGCACATTCGTTTCGCGGCGCCGATCTCGATGGAAGGCGCGCCCCACGAGCCGGAGCACGACCTCGCCTGGGTCGAGCGCAAGAACCTGGCGGTGCGTGATCAGGTCGAAGCGATGCTGCTCGACATGCTCCACCACCGCGATCGGGTGTTCTGACTTCTCTCCCTCTCCCTGCGCGAGCGGGGAGAGGGTCGGGGTGAGGGGCTCTACCTGGCTACACAGCCACCCGGTTCCGGCCGCCCGTCTTCGCCTCGTACAACTTCTCATCGGCCCTTCGAATCAACTCGTTCGGGTTCTCACTCTTCTTCACCATCGTGGCCACGCCCGCCGACATGGTCACCACGATGTGTTCCCCATCGAACATGAAGCTGTGTTTCTCGACCAGCTTGCGCGCCTTCTCCGCCAGCAGCATCGCGCCCTTCTGATCCACCTCGGGCAGGAGCAGCGCGAACTCCTCACCGCCGTACCGCGCGAACACATCTTCCCGCCGCGTGCGCGCCCGCACCGTCAGCGCAAGTTCCTTGAGCACCGCATCACCGGCCAGGTGCCCATAGGTGTCGTTGATCTTCTTGAAGTGATCGATGTCGAGCAGCACCAGCGACAGCGGCCGCGTGTAGCGCCGTGATCGCGACAGCTCGCGTTCGATCGCATCTTCGAAGTACCGCCGGTTGAAGACCTGGGTGAGGCCATCGACCGTGGTCATCCGGTAGATCTCGTCGTGGTACGCCGCCTCGATGTTGTTCGAGGCGATGAACTTGAAGATCGTCCGCCCGATCTTCACCAGGTCGCCGTTGCGCAACCGCAGGCTGTCTTCGATGTGCTCGTCGTTGACGATGGTGCCGTTGGTCGAGCCCATGTCTTCGATGGTGATGCGCGTGCCGTCGACCCTGATCTTCGCGTGGTTCCTGCTGACGGAGTCTTGATCGACCTGAATGTCGGCCTTCGAGGTGCGGCCGATCAACGTCTCCTCCGAGGTGAGGTCGAACTTCCTCCCCAGATCTTCACCGTGGATCAACACCAGGGCCGCGGCCCGGCTCACCGCTCTCTCGGAGATCTTCGAGATGACCGTAATGGCGGTGGTGTGCTTGCGAGGCATCGGGGTCGCGCCCGACGCTAGCACCACCGACTTGAAAGACGAGCAGGGCCCAAAAAAACGGGGCCCCTCCAGTGAAGGAGGAGCCCCGCTTGAAGCACTTCAGAACCCTGGACTTACTGAATCGTCACGGTGGTGGTGCTCGCCACTGCAGGCGCGATCGCCGTCGTGCCGTCGGTCTTGAGCAGCTCAGCGCGGATCACGATGCCCGCGCCCGTGCAGGCCATCGGGAGCGCGTGCTCCAGCTCGCCGCTGCCCGCCATGGGCGTCTCGGTGTTCAGCACCACGTCGGCGCAGCCCGTGCCGCCGGTGAACGTGAGGCGAACCACGCCATCGTTGGTGCCGGGCGTGTTGCCGATGCTGAAACCTGCGACTTCGACCTTGATGCTCGAGCCGCGGGTGATGGTGGCCGGGTTGGTCGCCGGCGTCTTGAAGCCGATCGTCGGCTTGCCGTAGTTGAGGAACGAGAACGCCGTGAGGAAGTCGGTCGTACGATCCGCGTTCGTGTCGTTCAGCTCCACGTACTCGGTGAACGTGACCGGCGTGCTGGGCAGGTTGAGCGGATCCTTCAGCATGCGGAACGCCTGAACCAGCAGGTCCGAGCGGGCACCCGTGGCGCTGTTGCCGTTGGTGAACAGACGATCACGGAAGGCGCCCGCGCTGGGCACCGGGGGAACCGTGAAGCGCGTGTCGGCCGCGTCGACCAGAATGTCCCAGCGCGTCTCGATGGCGTCCGCGAACGACACGCGAACCACGTTGACGCCCGCGACGGCGCCCATGCCCGTGCCGATGCGGAAGCTGCGGGCCGGAACAGCGCCATCAGCCATGCCGGAGTAGTTGAACCGCGCGCCCTCGGGGAACACCGGGAACGCCTGGGTCGAGACGTCGACCGGCGTCGCGCCCGTCGGGTCGAACACCAGCTTGTTGCCCGGCAGGCGGGGGAACAGCGCCGAAGCGCCGATGCCGGCAGAGGCGTCAGAGAGCGCCTTCGCCGAGATCGCCGCGATCAGCAGGCCGTAGTGCGAGCCCTCGAGACCGTGGTGGGTGGGGGCCATGCGCACGCCGACCTGGCCGGCCTGCAGGGGCTCGAGGCGGTCGATCTGACCGTCG
This sequence comes from Archangium sp., assembly GCA_031412555.1. GTDB lineage: Bacteria > Myxococcota > Myxococcia > Myxococcales > Myxococcaceae > Archangium_A. Next base: position 2,915 of record JANODF010000604.1, read on the forward strand.
ACCGGCATGGTGTTCACGCCGACGCCGATACCGAGCGGGACGACGCCGCGGCCCACGGCCATGGCGCCACCGATGATCGCCACACCGTCGACGTACGTGCCCTTGAAGCGGGGCAGCTCAGGCGTCTTGACCACGAAGTTGAACGCGAGGGGAATCTGCGTGAAGTCGTGGTTCGCCGTCGTGTACTGGGTCTGATCGCTGAAGTTCGGGCTGCCCGCGTCAGCGCCCGGAGTGTCGCGCAGCGTGAACTGCACGTCGCGCACGACCGACGAGTTGAACTTCTTGAAGATGGGCACGATGCGGCCCAGCAGCTGGCCGATGTTGATGTTGTCGAGACCACCCGCGACCGCGTCGATGGGCAGATCGCCCAACGGCACGTCACCAGCCAGCGCCCACGCCGTGCGGGTGCCGCAGGTGCCAGCCGAGATCTTCGCTTCGTCAGGCTGGCCGCTCGCGTCGAGGCAGGTGCCGTTGAGGCCCTGGCCGGCGACGTTGTCCTTGATCTCCTGATCGCCGAAGCCGAGGAAAGCGCCCGCGGGGATCGGAACGTTCATCTGGTTGATGGCCGAGCCGATCACGATGTTGGTGGGCTCGGACGGGCCGAGCAGCGCGGTGACATTCAGGTTGGTGATGCTGCCGGCCAGCGACATGCCCGCGAGGCCCGCGTGCACGTTCGACGTCATGGGGACGTTGGTGAACGTGCCCTTGTAGCCGCCGTACTTGTCCAACGAGTTGCGGCGCAGCGCGAACGAGAGGAAGTTCGAGGTGCCCGCGTAGTTCGCCACGGTGACGTAGCTGAACTCCCGGTGGAACACGGTGACGCTGTACGGAGCGACGGCGCCAATCAGCGTGGCGTACCCGTTCGCGTTGGTCTCAGACGTGTCGCTGGCACCCTGGGGAATCACGACGCCCGCCGAGGTGGAGAGCATCACGCGCGCACCGGCAACGGGGCGGCCCGAGAGTTCGTCGATGACGGAGACCGCAGCAGACCCGGCAACCGGGTTCGCGAGCACGATCGCCTTGGCGAAGCACGAGGTGGTCCCGATGGTCGCCTTGACCGAGTTGGCCGCCGTGGCGACCTCCGCGTTGCCCGCGGTGAAGTCAGCGAAGGCACCAGTGCCCGTGCCGGTCAGGGTGAGCGCCGTACCTTCGGCGGTGAAGGTCGCGCCTTCTTTGATCACGACGGGGTTGTTCTGCGCGTCCCACGCGGAGACCCAGAAGCGCGCCTTGCTGCCCTGCTTGAAGACGGCAAAGTCAGGCGACACCTGGCACTTGGCGACGGTGGTCGCGACGGGGGCCGCCACGCATGCGCCGCTGCGGCACACGAGGGTTCCACAGTCGGAGTCAGCCGAGCACAACGAGCCGACACACTTGCCTTCGTCGCACTGGCAACCGAGCGAGCCGGTGCAGAAGTCGAGCGCGTACTGCGTGGGGCGGGTGCCGTTGTTCACGGACGCCGGGTTGCACTGTGCGGCAGAGCGGCACGACGGCTCACACTGCGAGGTGACCGTGTTGCAGAAGAAGTACTGCGGATCCGGGCAGTCGCTGTCTTCGACACACTCCGTCGAAGCGGTGCCGCCTCCGGTGGGGCCTCCGTCAGGCTTCGGTGCCTCAGGGCACCCCGTCAAACCGAGCGCCAAAAAGGCGAGGGCCGCCCATAGCGTCTTGCGAGTCACTGCAGTCATTCGATGCTCCTTGGTGGGGAAATGGCCGACTACGAAAGGCGGCGCACTGTCGCTGTCCGAGCGGGCAGGGTCAACCGCTCTAGCGAAGGTGATGCCACATTCTTTCCGCAAGGGTTTCGCTCTGTTGCACTGCGTCAACCACGACACGACTGTCGGGTTCGTCGATGATGCAAACGCGATGAAGTCCCTTGCCGACATGATGGGCGCTGTCCTCAAACAGACCGGTTCAGCTGCCGCCACCATGCCCATCTGGGCGCGGGTGGTGGGCGAGGTGGTGGCCAAACACACGCGGCCCATCCGCTGGGAAGGCAAGGCGCTGGTCATCCGTTGCGATGGCGAGGCGTGGCGGCAGGCGCTGGAGCCTGAGCGGGTGGCGCTCTCGAAGAAGATGGCAGCGTCGTTGGGAGAGAAGGCCGTGACGATCATTCTGGAAGTCGCGAAGTGAACTGCACCGTTCCTCCCGAGAGCAGTCGAGGGAGTACTTCCAGTTCGCACGGCAAGTGGCCCCTCGACTGCTCTCGGGGCGAACGGTTTTGACCTCAGCCCTGTTGCTCAGCCTGCTCTGCGCGGCGCCCGTGAAGGCCGACCTCGAGCGCACCGTGCGCGATCGGTTCGAAGCGGTCGGCCGCACCTCGCCGCCGATCGATCCCGCCCTTTCACGCGCCGCTGACGAGCTGGCCCGCCGCGCCCTCACCCACGGAGTCGAAGACGCCGCCGGCCTGCTGCGCGTCACCGCCGCCCTCTCTCGTCAACGCGGGTGGGATCCCAGCCCGGTGCTGGTGGGCCTGCGCGCGTCGACCGGTTCGATCGCCCGAGAGCTCGAGAAGCAGGATCTCGGCGCCGAGCCCACCTCGCACGTGGGCGTCGGTCTCGCCGTCGGCCCCGAAGTGAGCGCGGTGATCATCCTGCTCGCGAAACGACGCATCGAGCTGGCCCCCTTCCCGCGCGCGCACGGAAAGCCCGTCGGTGATCAACGGCTGTGCGGTGAACTCGCAGAAGGCCTCGAGACCGCCGAGCTCTTCGTCACCCGCCCTCAAGGCGCCGTGGAGCGACTGCCCATGGCCGTGGCCGGTGGCGCCCGGTGCGCGTCGGTCGACTTCCCCACCCTCGGCCGTCACGCCGTCGAGGTGCTCGCCACCGGCCCGCGTGGCCCCGAAGTCGCCGCGCTCTTCTTCGTCGACGTGGGCCCGGTGCGCGCGGAAGCAGAAGACGCGCTGGCCGAACCCAAAGACGCCACCGCCGCGCGGGCCGTGCTGCTGCTGCGCATCAACGCGCTGCGTTTGCAGATGGGCCTCTCGCCCGTGCAGCTCGACACCGAGCTCGAAGCCGTCGCGCAGGCCTGGGCCCAGCGCCTCGCCGACGAAAACTTCTTCAGCCACATCGCGCCCGACGGCAACGCCCTCAAGCAGCGCCTCACCCACGCGGGCTATGCCTACAGCGCCGCGGGCGAAAACCTGGGCCTCTCTTCAGGCCCGCTCGCCGCGCACTTCGGCATCGAACACAGCCCCGGCCACCGCAACAACCTGCTCGAGCCGCACCATCGCAGGCTGGGGCTGGGGCTGGCCCGCCGCTCCGATGGGCTGCAGGTGCTGGTCGAGGTGCTCGCCGCGCCCCTCGAGGTGAAAGAAGACAAAGACCCGCTGGGCACCGTCTACGCGTCGATCGCCGCCGAGCGGAAGCGCAAGAAGCTGCCCGCCCTGGTGACCAGCCCGGTGCTCGAAGGGCTCGCCCAGGCCCACGTGCGCGAGGCGCTGGCCAACGACACCCCGAAGGCCGAGCTGCCCGGCCACGCCCGCCTCTCGGAGCGCGCCTTCGAGCTGGTCGACGATCTCAGCGCTGTCTCTGTCGACGTGCTGGTGGCCGACACGCCGCGGCTGGCCGGTGAGTCGAAGAACCTCTCCGCGGCCACCAATCGGCAGGTGGGCGTGGGGCTGGTCAAAGGCGACTCTCCCCGGTTCGGCCGGGGGCGGTACTGGATCGTCGTCATCTACGGCGCGCAAAGAGAATGAAAGTTCGCCCCGAGGGGAAATAGCTGTTTTCTTTTTGGCCATGACCGAGCTCAAGGCCCCCGTCATTCTCGGCATCGACGAAGACCGCACCGCGCAGACCGCGATCGCGCAGGCCTTCAACGAGCAGGGCATCTTCTACCGTTTCGTCACCGATCGCAGGAAAGTCACCGGCGGCATCAAGCAGCTCAAGCCCCACCTGCTGCTGGTCTTCGGCGAGCTCGAGTCTGACTTCGTGATCCAGGTGCTCGACGCGCTCTCCAGCGACGTGGGCTCGGCGCAGCGGCCGGTGGTGGTGGTGTGCAACGACACCTCCGACGCCAACTTCGTGCAGGGCATGCGCACCGGCGTGGTCGGCCTGCTCACCGCCCCGTTCACGCCCGCGCACATCGGCGTGGTGCGCGCGCTGCACGAAGAGGTCTCCACCCGCACGGGCAGCAGCGCGGGCACCGCCGACGCGGCCACCCTCTTCCGCTTCATCGAACACATCCGCCGCACGCGCCGCAGCGGCGTGCTGGTCACCAACGCGCGCACGCCCAACGAAGCGCGGGCAAGCTTCATCTACGGCAAGTTGGACAAGGCCTCTTTCCTCGGCGCGCACGGGCAAGACGCCGTCAACGCGATGCTCAAGCAGCCGCAGGCCCGCTGGAGCTTTTCGGAGGTGGCCGGCTCGCACAGCGAAGGCGCGGGCGTGGTGATCGAAGTGGGCGACACGGTGACGGGTGAGACGCCCATCGCCGAGGTGAGCGTCACCGACGAAGACGAGCCGCTCGCGTTCGAGGTGCCGCACCAGCCCGTCGAGCCGCCGCCGCCTGCCCCCCACAACGGCACGCAGCTGCTGCTGGTCGACGACGATCCGGCGATCTTGAAGATGTTCTCCACCCTCTTCACCAAACACGGCTTCGTGGTGAGCACCGCCACCGACGGCAACGAGGGTTTCGAGGTCTCGCTCCAGCACGAGTTCGACGCGGTGCTGGCCGATCTCAACATGCCGCACCTCGACGGCTGGGGAATGTTGCGCTCGCTGCGCGAAGACTTCCGCACGCGGGAGCTGCCCATCGCCTTCCTTTCGGCCCACGACGACTACCGCGAGTCACTGCGGGCGCTCGATGCAGGCGCCCAGGCGTACCTGTCGAAGGGCACCAAGCTCGACGTGATCGTCGGCCAGGTGATCAAGCTGCTCGAGCCGCGCCGCACCCTGCTCGCGAATCTCGAAATGGGGCGCACCAGCGAGATCGCCATTCACACCATCGGCCCGCAGTGGTTGTTGCGCCAGCTGTCGCAACGCGGGCTCAGTGGCACCGTGACCTGCCGCGATGGGTGGGCGGCCTACAGCCTCGCCTTCAACCAGGGCGCCTGCTTTCACGCCGCCGCCGTCGCCGGCAAGTACACCGCCGAAGGGGAGCGCGCCTTCAACGCCTTCATCGCCAGCCGCGCCGGCGAAGGCGCGTTCGTCGAAGGGCCCACCCCCGCGTTGTCGCAGAACCTGTTTCTCGCCACCGAGGTGCTGCTCGAACGCGCGTGTTCGGCGCTCAACGACAACGAGCGGCGCATGCGTGAGTCGTTGATGGTGACCGCCACGCACATCGAGGTGAACGCCGATCTCTACGCGGTCTACGGCCAGGTGGGGCCCAAGCAGTGGCTCGAGGCCGCGCGGTTGATCTGCGAAGAGAAGATGCCGCCGCGCGAAGTGATCGCCAAGCTCGACCTGTCACCCCTCGACATCGAGGAGTGCATGAAGGACCTGATCCGCCGCGGCGTGGTCAGCCTCAGCAAGAGCTGAAAACACCAACGCCCCCCGGTGCGAACCAGGAGGCGTCGTTTTCAAAGGGAGGCGGCTGCGATCAGACCACGCGACGCTGGGTCGCGAAGGACTCGATGCCTGCCTGCTGCGCCGAAGGAAGCGCGTAGAGCGGACACTTGATGCAGGTGAACGACTGCCATCCGCGACGAACTGCCTCATCGAGGCAGTTATCGTAGTGGGCGCAATCGAGATTGCGGTGGTGCTCGACCCCAAGACGCTTGGGACCGGCTTCAGGATTGATGCTCTGTGGAAGTTCGGTGGGACACGGCTTCATGTGCGGTTTCGGCCTCCCGGCTGCGAGATCCCCCCACGACAACGGTGCTTCGAAGACGACTGCTTGTGCGACGCGGGACCTACTGTTCTGCGGGCCGGCAAAAAAAGGGGGTGTCGCCGACAGGTCCCGGAATCCTTATGGGAATCACTCAGTTCTCGTTTGCACTCGCTTCCCTGTGAGAGAAAGCGAGCGAGGGCCGATGTACGGCACTCAGTCGACTCATGTCAAACCGGGGTCCCCATGTTTGAGACATGGATGTTGCGAATCTTTCTGCCCCTGCTCATTGCAAGCCGGCTCGCGGTCGCTCAATCAGATGCGCTTCTCGAATCGGTACGAGTTCATCGCACCGGAGTCGTCGACGACGCGAAGCGCGAGCTCGAAACCTGCGTGAAGGCGAAGTGCGCTGATCGCGAGCGGTTGGCGCTCTTGACGGCCTTCCTGGAGCTCTCAGAAGGCTCAGCCGAGGTCGCCGCGCAGCGTCTGTCGGCAGGGAAAGCACCGAAGGGTCTCGAGGCGTTTCACGGTTGGTACCTGGGTGAAGCGCAGTCGTGGGCGGGTCAACGGTCACTCGCCTTGAAGACCCTGGTGAAGGCGCGCAAGTCGGCGCCCGGCTGGCTGCAGCCGCGCATCGATCGAAGGCTGGCCGAGCTGCACCTCGACCTGGGTGACGCGGCGAAAGCGCGCGCGCTGCTCGACGCGGATCCCGACGTGGCCCGCCTCCCTGAGCTGCTCTACACACGCGCGCTCGCCCGCGAGGCTTCGAAGCTCACCTCGCTCGCGCGTGATGATTGGAAGTCGCTCGCGCTGCGCTTCCCCACGCATCCGCATGGAGCGGCGGCGCAGGCGAAGCTCGAAGCCGACGGCGTGTGGTCGCTCGGTTTCGAAGAAGCGGTCTTGCGCGCGCAGGCGATGCTCGATGCGGGTGATTCGAAGAAGTGCCTCGCGGCGCTCGACGCGATCGAAGGCGCTCCGGCCCAGGATCCGAAAGCAGCGTTGTTGCGCGGCCAGGCGCTGTTGACGCGCGGCAAGGAAAAAGACACCGAGGCGCAGGCGCAGCTGGCGATCGCGGCGGCGGGACCACCGGCCATCGCGGCGCAGGCGCTGATGACGTCGGCGAAGCGGTTGATGCGGCTGCAGGACAACGCCGCGGCGCGCGCGGCGTTTCGCAAACTCGACCTGCAGTACCCGGGCGATCGCGCGGCCGATGAAGCGGGCTACCTCGCTGCGTGGCTGGCGATGAACTCGGGTGACTTCGACGCGGCGGTCAAAGACTTCATCGAGTTCGAGACGCGCCACCCCGATTCGCGGCGCCGTGACGAAGCGCGCTGGTTCCGCGGGTTTTCGCTCATTCGCGGCAAGAAGTTCAGCGAGGCGCGGCCGGTGTTGTCGTCGCTGGGCGTCGACTTCAAGAAGTCGCAGCTGGTGCCGCAGGCGCTCTATTGGGCCGCGCGTGCGGGGCAACTGCAAGGCGCTCCCGATGCGGGGCCGGCCGTCGACGTGGTGGCCGAGTATCGCGCGGTGGTGAATGGCTACCCGGGCACGTTCTATGGCTTGCTCGCCTCCGAGCGGCTGCAGGAGCTGTCGGTCGATGCGCCGCTCCCGTTCTCGGTGGCGCCGAAGGTGTTGCCGGTGAAGCGGCCGCCCGGGCTCGAGCTGGCTGCGCTGCTCGCGCGCGCCGGGCTGTTTCGTGACGCCGCGCAGGAGGTGAATCGCGCGGTCTCGACCATGCCTTCGGCCGATGCGTTGAAGTGGGGGCACGCGCTGCAGGCGCTGGGTGACTTCGGTGCGGCGCACACCATCGCGGCGCGGCACCTGTGGGGCGCGGTGTACACGCAGCGATCTCCCGAGGCGTTGTCGCTGATGTATCCCCGCGCGTTCCGTTCGAGCGTGGAGACGTGGGCGCTCAAACACGACGTCGAGCCGTCACTCGCGTGGGCGATCATGCGGCGCGAGAGTGCGTTTGCGCCTGAGGTCACCAGCAGCGCGGATGCGCGGGGCTTGATGCAGATCATCCCGCCGACCGCGCGATCGATCGCGCTCGAGCTGAAGGTGCCGCCGGCCGATGACGCCGAGCTCTATTCGCCCGAGTGGAACATTCGCCTCGGCACCTGGTACCTGCGCGCGCTCACGGCGCGGTTGCACCACCCCACCCTGGTGGCTGCGGCGTACAACGGCGGCCCGGGCTCCGTGGCGCGGTGGGCGAAGGAACGCGGAGAAGAGCAGCTGGATCAGTGGGTCGAAGAGATCCCCTTCAAGGAGACGCGCGGGTACGTGAAGCAGGTGACGTGCGACCTGTTCATCTACCGGCAGCTCTACGGGGGCAACGTGCAGCGGCTCTCACTGGCCATTCCCGCGCCCGGCACCGGCGTCGATTTCTAAACTCCCTCTCCCTGCGCCAGCGGGGAGAGGGTTGCGGTGAGGGGCCCCTCCGGAGACCGAATCTCAAATCAGAAGAGGTGCTGCTCGATCACCCGCGCGTCGCCACCGGGCACGCAGTGCACCACTTCCGTCGCACCATGCTCACGCACGATCGCCGCGGCACGCGCTTCGTCTTTCGCCGTGGTGAGCAACACGGGGTTGGGGCCCGCATCGAGCGTGAACCACACCCCCACGCCCTGCTGCCGCACCTGCCGACACGCCTCGATCACCGCCAGCGTCGCGGGCTTCAGGTAACACAGCGGAGGATTCGCCCCCATTGCACTCGCATGCATGCGCCACGCGTTCCGCTCGGCGATCTCCCCGACCGCCTCGAGATCGCGCCGCTTCACGAAGCGAACGATCTCCTTCGCCTCACGCTCGGCGTCCTTCGCCCACGCGGGGTAGTACGGCGACGTCTCGACCGTCGACCGCATGCCGTCGCGCGACTTCACTTCTTTCTCTTCGCGGCTGACCATGCCGACCAACAACCGCAGGTCAGGCCAATGCGCCTGGCCAAACAGCTGCTCGCCGAAGCTGTCCTTGCCATCGGCGCGTTTGCCGCGATTCCAGCGCACGAAGCCGCCTTCGATGCTGCGTGAAGCAGAGCCACTGCCCCGCCTCGCGAGGATCGACTCGGCCTTCGTGTCGCGCTTGAACCCGGCTGCGGCACGCGCCGCCACCGCCAGCGCCGCGAAACCTGCTGCGCTCGAAGCGAGGCCGGCCGCCGCCGGGAAGTCGCCGCGGGAGATCATCACCGCGGCGCCCAGCTTCTTGCCGCCTTCGAGCCGCACCAGCTCGAGCGCTTCTTCCACGCGCTTGCGCTCGGCCCCTTGCGCGACCTTCCCGTTGAGCTCGATCTGGTCGAGCCCCTTCTTGCCGGTGAACTCGACGGTGGTGGTCACCTGCAGCGGCCCGAGCGTCACGGAGAGGCTCGACTGGTGCGGGAGGATCAGTTTTTCGTCGCGCTTTCCCCAGTACTTCACGAGCGCGATGTTCGGGTGTGCTGTTGCTGTTGCCTTCAAGGGTAAGCCCTCTCCCCGACCCTCTCCCCCTCGGGGAGAGGGAGAGCGTTTTGTGTTTTGAGTTTTGAGTTTGTGAACTGAATCGTACTTACAGCGCGCCTGGGCCCGCGAGCTGACTGGCGAAGCAGTCGATGCCCTGCGCGCGCAGCTTCATCACAGAAGGCTCGGGTTCGCGGAACAAACCAATCACCGCGCCGCCGTCCCCCCCTGCCCCGGTCAGCTTCGCCCCCAACGCACCCAGGCCTCGCAGCCGCGCGACCATCTCTTCGATGGGCGGACTGGAGAGCCCCAGCGCGTTGAGCATGCCGTGGTTCATGTTCATCACGTCGCCCAGCGCCTCGAGCTCACCCTGCCGCACCGCGCTCGCGCCTTCGAGCACCAGCTTGCCGATCTGCTCGAACACCCGCTTGTACCGCGCAGGCCACTTCTTCTGCCGCTCGCGCAAGGCGCCCACCGTCTGCTTGGTGGAAGAGCGCGGCCCCACCATCGCCACCAGCACCTTCACCGGCTTCGACGCGACGACCTCGGCCGCCTTGCCCTGCTTGAAGAGCACCATGGTGCCCCGCGCGCTGGTGGTGTGATCCACCCCGCTGGGCGTGCCGTGAAATTCCTTCTCCATCTCGAAGGCGAGCGCCTCGACCTGCTTGGCCTTCGCAGGCTGGCCAGTCTGCGCTTCGATCAACACCCGGCACACCGCCACCGCCAACGCGCCCGAGCTGCCCAGGCCCATCGACAACGGCAGCTCGCTCTCCAGGTGCACCGAGATCTTCGGGTGCTTCGTCTTCTTCGCCGCGCGCGCGAAGGCCCGCTCCAGCGCTTCCTGCTGCGAAGGAGAAACCCCGTCGGGGATCTCCAGCGAGGTGGCCGGCGCCGGCACGCCCCACGCACGCATGCCCCGCGAGATGGCGGCGGCGAGCGCGGGGTGCCCGTAGACCACGCCGTGTTCACCCAGGAGAATCACCTTCCCGGGGCCGAACGACGTGAGGTGACTCTGCTGGTTCGGGTTCGCCTTCGCAGCGCTCACGGTCCGCTCACGTCTCCGAGCACGGGCGCAGGCTGATCCTTCATCATCACCGCGAGGATCTCCTTCGCCTTCTCCACCTTCACCTGGCCTGCCTTCACCAGCGCGTTGGCGACCTGCTCGACCCAGTGCCCACGGGCGCCGGCGGTCACCGCCACGCAGCGCGCGTGCAGCGCCATGTGGCCCTTCTGAATGCCCACCGAACCCAGCGCGCGCACCGCCGCGAAGTTCTGCGAGAGACCGACCGCGGCCATCACCATCGACAGCTCACGGGCGCTCGAGACGCGCAGCACCTTGAGCGCGGCCTGCACCTGCGGGTGCGCCTTGATCGGGCCACCGACGGTGCCCAGGGCGAGCGGCAACTCGATGCGGCCGACCAGGTGCCCTTCTTCGAGCATCCAGGTGGAGAGCGGGCGGTACTGACCGTCACGGCAGGCGAACGCGTGCGCGCCCGCTTCGATCGAACGCCAGTCCTGCCCGGTGGCGATGGCCACCGAGTCGACGCCGTTCATCACGCCCTTGTTGTGCGTCGCCGCACGGTACGGATCGGCCTGCGCGAAGCGGCTGGCCTGCACGATGCCTTCGGCGATCGACTCAGCCGGCATGTTGAAGTCGGCGAGCGATGCGACCGGAATGCGGCACGACGCGCGCGCCAGCCGGCGATCGGCCAGGTTCGAGAGAATGCGCAGGAACACCTTGCCGCCGGTCAGCTGCTCCACGAACGGAGCGACGCCTTCGCACATGGTGTTGATGAGGTTCGCCCCCATCGCTTCCTGCGTGTCGATGTACAGGTGCAGTACGAGGATCGGCTCGCCGCGCGGGCCTTCGGGCGCAGGCAACACGCGCACCTCGATGTCCTTCGCACCACCACCCCGCGCGACCATCGCCGGGTGAAAGCTGTTGGCCAGCGCGAGGATCTGCTCCTTGTGCGCCACCAGGGTCTTCGAGGCCTCCGAAGGATCGCCGTAGCCGGTGAGCTGCACCTGGCCGATCATGATCGGGTCGTCGGCTTCGGCCTGGAACCCGCCCCCTTCGCGAACGATCTTCGCGGCGAAGCTGACCGCGGCCACCACCGAAGGCTCCTCGACGGCCATGGGCACGATGTAGTCGCGGCCGTTGACCTGGAGGTTGAGGCCGAGCCCCAGCGGCAGCGTGAAGATGCCGATGGCGTTCTCGATCATCTGGTTGGCCATCTCGGTGTTGAGACCTGCGCCCTGGAGCGCCGCCACCTCCTCGGTCGACAACTTCATCATGCGCGCCACGGTGCCCAAACGGTCTGCGACCGGCAGCTTGTGAAAGCCAGAAAGCCGCGACGTCATCAGGTCTGCCATCGGTGTCTCCGAATTCTTCATCCCAGGGCCTGCAACCAATCTTTGAGTTCGCCCGTCACCACGCGCGGCTGACGGCGCAGCTCGGTCACGTTGCGGCTTCCGGTCAACGCGAGCGCCTGCGTGAGCGCGGTGATCACCGTCTGCAGGGCCGTGCGTACGCCCGCCACCCCGCCCACCTGCTGCGCGCGGAACATGGGGAGCGCCATGCCGCCGATGTCGGCGCCCAGCGCGAGCGCCTTGGCGATCTCGAGACCGGTGCGCATGCCGCCCGAAGCGACCAGCTTGATCTCCGGGCCCACCGCCTTGCGCACCGAGGCCACCGCGGCCGCCGTGGGAATGCCCCAGGTCGAGAACTGCGCGCCGACTTCTCGGGCGACGCCGGAAGAACGCAGCTGCTCCACGCGCACCCACGAGGTGCCGCCGAGGCCCGACACGTCGATGCTGGAGACCCCACACTCCACCAGGCGCCGCGCGACTTCAGGCGAGACACCGCAGCCGGTCTCTTTCACCAGCAGCCGATCGCCGTAGGCCTTCGCCAGCGCGGTGATGGTGAGGTAGCCGAGCTGAAAGTCGCGATCGCCTTCGGGCTGGTTCAGTTCCTGCGCGGGGTTCAGGTGAATCGCCAGCGCGTCGGCGCCGATGCCGTCGGACAACCGGCGAATCTGATCGACCGTCATGCGGGTCGCCTGCACCAGGCCCAGGTTCCCGATCACCACGGTGTTGGGAGCGACGTTGCGCACCGAAAAGGTCGAGGCGAGCTCAGGGCGCTCGGCCATCGCGCGCTGACTGCCCACGCCGAAGGCCACGCCGAACTCTTCCGCCACCTGCGCGAGATCGCGGTTCACCTGCCCCGCCCGCTCGGTGCCACCGGTCATCCCGGTCATCAGGAGGGGGGCCTTGAGCGACTTGCCGAACCAGTTCACCCCGAGCGAGACCTGCTCGAACGACAGCTCAGGCATCGCGCAGTGAATGAGCCGCACGTTGTCGAGCAGGGTGGAGTTCTCGACGGGGGCCACTTCTTCAGTCGCGCACAGATCGAGATGGGCATCTTTTCGCCGGGCTGTGGTCTCGTCATGCATCGGCCGATTCTCCTAACAGGGTCCTTCTGCAGGATTCCACCCGGAAACCTGCGTATTCACTTACGTCCGTCACCCTGCGGTCGAAGAACCCACGCGAGTGGTCGGCAATCGCCGTAGAAGGCGCGCATGACGGGCCCGGTCTGCATCTTTCTGCATCGCGGAGAGTACGACGCAGTTCACCAGGGTGTTTCTATCGCCGCGGCTGCCACGGCGCTGGGACGCAAGGTGGAGCTGTACTTCTTCTGGTGGGCGCTCGAACGCCTCGCCAAAGACACCCTCGACGAGCCCGATCTCGAGCGTGACGACGTCAACGCCACCATGGAGCTGCGCGGCGTGCCCACCATCCGCCAGCTGCTCGATGTCGTGCGTGACTCAGGCAACGCGACCTTGTTCGCCTGCACGGGATCGATGGCGTCGGTGGGGCTCACCCCGCCGGATGTGGAACCCAAAGTCGACGCGTTGATCGGCTGGACGGCCATTCTCCAACGAACCGCTGGAGTCACGGACCGCTTCACGATCTAAGTGAACGAGATCCCCTCTCCCCTCCGGGGAGAGGGTCAGGGTGAGGGGCCAGCTAGACGTAGCGTTGTTCAAAAAGCTGCCGCAACCCGGTCTGCCGCCGCAACAACTCGAGCGTCAGCTCCGCGTGACCCGGCACATACCCATTGCCGACGATCATCTGCACGTCCTTGCCGACGCCCTCTGCCCCGAGCGCCGCGGTCGTAAAGCTGGTGGCCATCGAGAAGAAGATCACCGTGCCGCCATCGCGAACGCTCAAGATCGCGGCCATCTCGGTATTGGGCACCGACGCGCAGTTCACGACGAGGTCCGCCAGCTTGCCCTCCGTGAGCCGCGAAACCGTCTCCATCACCTCGACGCCCTGAGTCGCGTCGACCTTCGCAAACGCATCACACAGCCCGAGCGACG
>JANODF010000605.1:0-2838 GCA_031412555.1 Archangium sp.
GATGCGCATCGCGGTGGGGCCCGAGTCGTCGAAGGTGGTGCTCTTCGGCAAGACGCAGCTGGCCGCGGTGAACGTGCTCGGCCTCGAGGACTACCTGGTCGGCGTCATCGGCAGCGAGATGCCCAAGTCGTTCCCCACCGAGGCGCTCAAGGCCCAGGCGATCGCCGCCCGCACCTATGCGCTCAACAAGAAGCTCAAGCAGTACAGCCAGCCCTACCACCTGGGCAGCTCGGTCATCAGCCAGGTCTACAAGGGGCTCGACGTCGAAGATCCGCGCACCCGCGACGCGGTGGAGTCCACCCGCGGCCTGGTGATGACCTGGCAGTTGCAGCCCATCGAGGCGTACTTTCACTCGAGCTGCGGCGGCCGCACCGAGTCGGGGGGCGACGCACTGGGGCGCGATCTTCCCTATCTGCAGGCGGTCGATTGCCCCTGTGGTCACCTGCCCACCAGCCACTGGACCCTCAACCTGAAGCAGGCCGATCTGAAGGCGCTGGGTGGAACGAAAGCGGGCGCACTCAAGGTGCAGGGCCGCTCCTCCACGGGCCGGGCGCGGCGGGTGGAGGTCGGCGCCCGCAGCCTCGACGCGGTCACCTTCAGGGAGCGCATCGGGTACATGAAGTTGAAGAGCCTGCACTTCGAGATCGAGAAGTCAGGAGACGGCTGGAAGGTCGAAGGCAGCGGCTTTGGCCACGGCGCGGGGCTTTGTCAGTGGGGCGCGCGCGTCTACGCGGAGAAGGGCTGGGAATACCGGAAGATTCTCCAGCACTATTATCCCGGCGTCGAACTGCAGACTTTATACGAATGAATCTGAACTGGGACCTCGCCACGCATGAAGGCTTGCCGTACCGGTTTTTGCTGCCGGCCGGCTACGACCCTCATCAGCGGTATCCGCTCGTCGTCTACCTGCACGGGAGCGGAGAGCGGGGCGATGACACCGTCTCGCACCTGAAGAATGGCGTCGACACGTTGGGCCGCTGGCCGGTGATCGCGGTCGCGCCGCAGTGTCCTCGCGACGACACCTTTGGCGGCAGCTGGTACGGCGGCGAGTCGCGGACGCAGCGCAAGGTGGTCAGCCTGGTGCGTGAGCTGGCGGGCCGAAAATCGGTCGATGCCCAGCGCGTCTCGCTCATTGGGTACTCCATGGGCGCGATCGGTCTGTGGGATCTGATCGAGCGGCACCGGGAACTCTTCGCCGCGGCCGTGCCGATCGCCGGCGACTTGAACCCGGAGTCGGCGCGGGCGCTGGTCGACTTCCCCATCTGGGCATTTCACGGAGAGCTCGATCGCCTGGTGCGCAACGACGCGATCCGCCGGGTGGCCAGCTTGATGCGGCAGCTCGGTGGTGGCGTCTTCCGGTACTCCGAGTTGCCGGGCACAGGTCACGACTCGTGGCAGGGCGCGTTTGGAAACGCAGCGCTGCCGCCGTGGCTACTTGCTCAGCGTCGGTGAACCGGTCGAGCCGATGGTGCGCAGGCGGGTGGGGCCCACGCGGCTCTCGATCTCCGCCTTCACTTCGGTGCGCAGGCCGAGGTTGAAGCCCACTTCGGCGGTCACGAACAACGGCCCCAGCAGCAGGCCGACCAGGTCGTCCACGAACGCGGGCTTCTTGCCTTCGTAGTAGTGGCCGATGAACTGAATCACCCAGCCCACGATGAACAGGGCCGCCGAGGTGATGAGCCAGACCATCGTGCTCTGCGCGGTGATGAAGGTAGAGATGAAGGCGCACAACATCAGCTGCGCGGTCATCACCAGGCCGTAGCGGAGGTCGAGGCGGAAGTAGAACGCCGCCGCTGCGGGAATGACGAACCAGACCGGCGAGAGCATGAGGCCCATCAGCTCGAAGCCCGGCCGCGAGAGGAACGAGGTCACCGCGAGCACGATCATCGGCACGCCGATGTAGTGGGTCGAGATGTTGCGCGGATCACGGTGGTACGCCGCGTACTTGCTGAGCTGAGCAACCAAAGCAGTCGGGTTCACAGTGGCGGTCATATGCGAGACTCTGCCCTCGTTTCGAGACGCCACACTGTCGGCCGCCCGACACTTCGTACCCATGCCCAAATCTGGACGTGAATACAGGGAGTTGCTGCTGGCCGGCCGCTGGTTTCAGGGGCTGGCACCCTCGTTTCAGGACCGGCTGCTCGACGCTGGCGTGATGCGTCACGTGCCGGCGGAGGGGCGGTTGTTCTGCCGTGGTGATGCTCCGGATGGGCTCTATGCCGCGCTGACCGGGAGCATTCGCATCACGGGGCTGTCGGAGGCGGGGAAAGAAGCCGTGCTCGCGGTGGTCGAGCCGCCGCAGTGGTTCGGGGAGATCGCGGTGTTCGATCGCCTGGCGCGCACGCACGATGCGATCGCCGCGGTCGAGTCGGTGGTGATGCACGTGCCGTCGGTGTCGCTCGACGCGATGTTGGCTGAGCAGCCGGCGTGGTGGCGTGATCTGGGCTTGCTGGTGACCGCCAAGCTTCGGCTCGCGTTCATGATGATGGAGGACATGGCGCTGTTGCCGCTGCTCCCACGTGTCGCTCGGCGGCTGGTGTTGATGGCCGAGGGGTATGGCGAGTGGAGCGATCGGTCGGCGCGGGTGGTGAAGGTGAGTCAGGAGACGCTGGCGGCGATGGTGTCGTCGTCGCGGCAGTCGACCAACCAGGCGCTCAAGGAACTCGAGGCGCGGGGGCTGATCAAAGTGGCGTACGGCGAGATCGAGATCGTGGAGATCGGCGGGCTGAAAGAGGTCTCCCTCTCCCCACCGGGGAGTGGGTCGGGGTGAGGGGCTGTTTGCGTTGCGGATGCGCCACCCGGCCCTCACCCCAACCCTCTCCCAGAGGGAGAGGGAGA
>JANODF010000606.1:0-11246 GCA_031412555.1 Archangium sp.
GAGCCGCACGTGCTCTTGAAAGGTCGCGCGCACCAGCCGCAGGGCCGAGGCCACCGCGTCGTCGAGCACCACCCGACGCCGCGCGAGCACCTGGCGGCGGCCGAACGCGAGCAACGAGCGGGTGAGATCGGCGCACCGCTCGAGGGTCTGGCGAATGATGTCGACCGACTCGGCTTGTTCGGCGGGGCTCAACGAATCGCCCTGCAGCTCGCCCACCGCGAAGAGCGCGGGCGTGAGCATGTTGTTGAAGTCGTGCGCGATGCCCCCGGTGAGGCGGCCGATCGCTTCGATCTTCTGTGCGTGCACCAGCTGCATCTGCGCCTGCTTGAGCGCCTCGACGTTCTTCTCCAGCTCGCGGGTGACTCGCAACCGGCCGAGGGTGACCCCCAGCAACTGCGCGAACACCGAGGCGGTCGACACGTCTTCGGAGGTCAGCTCGTTGCCCAGCAGGAACAAGAGCGCCACCACCTGGCCGCGTTCGTCGCGCACCGCCGTGCCGATGCAGCACTTGATCTTGAGCACGCGCGCCACCGGGCCCGCCAGCCACTTGGCGCTCGCCGGAAAGAGGGCGCTGAGCACCTCGTCCGTGTTGGTGAGCAGCCCCGTTTCGCTCTGCATCACCTTGCCGAAGAAAGGCACGTCTTCGAGCCGGGCCTTGAACTCACTGATCCGGATCTTCGTGTGGCGCTCGACCACCTTGACGGCCTTGTCGCCGAAGGAGCTCTGCACCTGCCGGGCGTATTCGCCTTCGACCGCGTAGATGCTGGCGAAAAAACCCGCATCCCGCAGCGATTCGGTGACCGAGTCGTAGATGCCCTCTGGCGCCGCGGTGCGCGCTGCTGCCAGACCGGCCCGATTCAACGCCGCCATCACCTCGAGGCGGCGCTGCTGCACCTCATCCCCCACCATGGAGGACACCCTAGCCCGCGAACCCGGCGCAGGTCAGCGTCGCTCTGCGGTGTGGGCGTGCGCGATGGCGGTGCGTAAAGCCGGACCCAGGCGTGATTCGAGCAAGACCACCTTGCCGTCGTGCACCGATTTGACTGCTTCGGCCCGGATGTCGAAGTCACCCGCGTTCTCCACGTAGATGTGGAGCCCGTGCCGCTGAATGCCTCGAACGGCGCCGAACGCCGACCCACCTTCTTCGAGGTACACCTGATCACCGACCTGAACTCGAGCCATGACGCACCTCCTGCCGGAATTCATATTCCTGCCGAGGTCGGGGAGACGAAGGGGGCCCCGCCCACAAAGGCAGGCCGATACCCCCTGAATCGGGCATCATTCGGCGACCATGCAACAACTCGGACCGTTCCTGGCCATCGGTGGAGTGGTGGCCCTCGTCGGCGGCATCGTCTACCTGGCCTGGCTGATGGAAAAGAAGCGCACCGAGGCGATGACCGCCTTTGCGCAGAACCACGGCTACGTCTTCGAAGGCGTCTCCCCCAACCTCATCAACGAGCTGTCGGCCTTCAAGCTGTTCAATCAGGGGCGCGCCCGCACCGCCAAGAACCTGATGCGCGGCTCGAAAGAACCAGGCGCGGTGCGCATCTGCGACTACCAGTACACCACGGGCTCTGGGAAACATCAGCAGGTGCACCAGCAGACCATCTGCGTGCTCAAGACGCCGGGCCGCAACGCGCCCCACTTCTTCCTGCGCCGGCAGAACAAGCTGTTCGACGCGTTGGGCAAGCTCTTCGGCGGGCAAGACATCAACTTCGATGACGACCCGACGTTCTCGAAGACCTACGTGCTGCAGACCGCCGGCGACGAGAACCAGCTGCGCGGGTTCATGACCGTGGGGCTGCGCGAGACGCTCTCCCGCATGTCGGATCGCAACATCATGATGGAGGTGGTGGGCGACACGCTGGTGCTGCACCACGGCCGCAGGCTCAAGCCCGAGCAGCTCGAGGCGCTGGTGGCCGACGCGGTGAACATTCGCCGTCAGTGGAGCTGAAGAAAACTGCGGCACGTCATCTTCTTTCTGGATCGGGATCGCTACGCGCTGCCGCTCGACGCGGTGCGCGAGGTGGTCAACGCGCCCGAACATTTCAGCCGGGTGCCCCACGCCAAAGACGCGGTGAAGGGCGTGATGACCCTGCGCGGCCGGGTGGTGCCGGTGGTCGACCTGGGCCGGTTGCTGGCGTTGGGCCTCCAGCCGCCGGGCAAAGGCAAAGTGGTCTTGTTGGAGCTGGTGCGCCGGGAACTGGGGCTGCTGGTCACCGAAGTCGAGGGCATCGAGAGCATCGAGAAGGTGGGCCCCCAGGGGAGGGCTTCCCGCACGGTGCGCGGGCTCGCCCGGGTCGGTCCACTGACGGTCACGGTGCTCGATGTCGAGGGCGTCGACGCCGCGGTCACCGCATCATTTTCCTCGGAGCCGGAGAGGAACCGGTAGCAGCGGAACGCTGCGCGAGACAGACGGAAGCGAAGCGAACGGCTGGCCGAGGTGGAGCGACCAGAAAGATCGACTCTCGTTCACGCGACGCATAGGGTGCGGGTCAGGTGACTTCCATGTCCAAGCGGGTGCTGGTCGTCGATGACAGCGTCTTCATGCGCGACATCATCAAGGACATCTTCGCTGCCGGCGGTTTCTCCGTCGTTGGCGAGGCTGGCAATGGCGTCGAAGCAGTCGAGAAGTACAAAGAACTCAAGCCAGATCTCGTCACGATGGATCTCGTGATGCCGTACCGGAATGGCATCGATGCCACCCGGGAGATTCTGCGGGGCGATGCCAAGGCCCTCGTCGTGATGTGCAGCGCGCTCGGTCAGGAGACCATGGTGATGGAGGCCATCGAGGCCGGCGCCGTGGACTTCATCGTCAAGCCGCCCCGCGCGGAAGACGTGCTGGCCGTGGTGAAGAAGGTCCTCGGAGAGAGCTAGCAACCCGGGGTGAGGCAAACCCCCTCCACCCCGCGAGAGGAGTAGGCTCCCCCCCGCCGTGGCCGCTCAATGGGACACCAGCCGGTATCTGAGCCTCTTCGTGAGCGAGGCGACCGAGCACCTCGATGCGCTCGGCAAGGAGCTCGTGCGCCTCGAAGGGGGCGTCACGCCCGAGGCCATCGACTCGTTGTTCCGTCACGCCCACTCGGTCAAGGGCATGGCCGGTTCGATGGGTTACGACCCGACCACCGCGCTGGCCCACTCGGTGGAAGATTTGCTCGAGCGGGTGCGCAGCGCTCCGGCGCGGTTCGATCGTTCGGTGGCCGACCTGGTGTTGCAGGCCGTCGATGCGCTCGGTGGCCACGTGAAGGCGGCCAACGCGAGCAAACCGTTCCCCGACAACATCGCGTTGATTGCCCAGCTCAAGGAGCTGACCCAATCGTTGCGGCCGGGCACCACGCCGTTGCCTTCGGCGCCGCCGGCCAACGCGCCCCTGCTGGAGACCGCGGGCGGTCCCGAATCGGAGCTGCCTCCGCGGTGGCTGGTCACCTTGCGGGTGGCCACCCACTCGGCCCAACCGGGCGTGCGTGGTTTCCTCGCGTACAAGCGGCTCTCGTCGTTGGGGAATCTGTTTCGCTGCACGCCTTCGCTCGATGAAGTGAAAGCGGGCCGGCTGCCGGGTGGCACCTTCGCGGTCGAGCTGGAGAGCACCGAGCCGGAAGCCGCCGTCGCCAAGACGGTGAGCCAGGTGGCCGACGTCGAGCTGGTGTCGTTGACGCGCGTGGCCAGCGCGCCGCCGCCCCCCGCGCCGGAAGAAACCAAAGGCACCGAGCCCGAACCGCGGGTGGTGGGCCAGGAGCCGCCCCGCACCGTGCGGGTGCGCACCGAGCTGCTCGACGAGTTTCTCGATCTCGCGGGCGAGCTGATGCTGGCCACCGCGGGCGTGCGGGAAGTGGGGCGCGGGCTGCAGGAAGAGCTGCGCGGCCGGCTCAACGAGACGACGGATCGCCTGCATGGGCTGGTTCGCGGGCTGCACGACAAGGTGATGAAGGCGCGCATGACGCCGGTCTCGGTGATCACCGATCGCCTGCCGCGCGCGGCCCGTGACATCGCCCGCCGCCGGGGCCGGGAGATCGAACTCATTCTTTCCGGCAGTGAAGTCGAGCTCGATCGCGCCATCGTCGACGAGCTGAGCGACCCGGTGTTGCACCTGCTGCGCAACGCCATCGATCACGGCGTGGAGCCGCCCGAAGAACGGCGCATGCGTGGCAAACCGCCGCGCGGTACGGTGAAGCTGTCGGTCAAACGCGCTTCGGATCGTGTGTTGCTCGAGGTGGAAGACGACGGCCGCGGCATGGACGTGGAGCGGCTCAAGGCGCTCGCGGTGGAGCGTGGTCTGCTCACCGCCGAGGCCGCGCGTGATTTGCCCGAGCGCGAAGCGTTGATGTTGTCGACCGCTCCGGGTCTGAGCACCGCTGCGTCGGTGACGGATATTTCCGGTCGTGGCGTCGGCATGGACGCGGTGAAAAGAGCGGTGGAAGCGGTGGGCGGCACGCTGGAGATCACCAGCCGCCGCGGCCTGGGCACCACCTTCCGGCTCTCGTTGCCGCTGACCGTGGCGATGGTGAATCTGCTGCTGGTGGGGCTGGGCGACGACGTCTACGGCTTGCCCATCGCCAAGGTGGCCGGCGTGGTGGAGACCACCCGGGCCAGCCTCGCCCACAGCCGCGATGTACCGGTGTTGCAGTTCGGCGCCTCGGTGGTGCCCGCACGAGAATTGTCTGCTGTGCTCGAAGTTCCGGGGCGTCCGCATGACGTGGCGGCGGTCTCACCGTTTGTGGTGGTGGACACCGACGATGGTCGCGTGGCGCTGGCCGTCGACGCGCTGCTGGGGCAGGAAGAGGTGGTGCTCAAGGCGCTGACCAGGCCTCTCGACCAGGTGCCCGGGCTTGCGGGCGTCACGGTGCTCGGTAACGGGCGGCCGGTGTTCATTCTCGACGTGGCCCGGCTCGAGCGACCGAACCGGCTGCCTGCGGTGGGTGAAGCGTGAGCGCGCTCCTCACGGCCAGGCAAGAAGACGCGCTTCGTGAGGTGGCCAACATGGGCAGCGCGAAAGCGGCCTCGATGTTGGCGCGCCTGGTGGGTGACGTGGGCGTGTTGGTCGACGTGCCGGTGGTGCTCTCGGCCAATCGCTATCAGCTGGGGTGGTTGTTGGGCGGGCGTGACGTGAAGGTGCACGCGGCCACGTTCGGCATCGAAGGTGAGCTGCCCGGGCAGCTGTGGTGGGTGCTCAAGGACGAAGACGCCAAGCGGCTGGGCCAGCGGCTGTTGGCGCGGCCGGGTGTGTCGGGCCCGCTTTCGTCATCGGCGAGCGCAGCGCTCTCGGAGGCCGCGAACATCGTGGCCTCGGCCTGCGTGTCGGCGATGGGTACGTTGACGCACGCGAACCTGCTGCCCACCACGCCGCAGGTGCGGGAGAGCACGGTCAGCCAGCTGGTGGGCCCGTCGGAAAACGCAGCGCCGCAGACGGTGCTGGCGGCGAACTTCATGTCGACCAACACGCCCAGTTTCTGTGGATGGTTGGTGGTGATGCTCGACGCAGAGACGACTGCCAGCGCGCTGGTTCGCCTCGGCCTCTGATCTCCCTCGCCCTGCGAAGCGGGGAGAGGGTCGGGGTGAGGGGCCGTTTCAAGCACGTCACATTTCGGGAAACGACCCCGATGGTGATTTCGGGTAAAGCGGGTTCGAACCATCACGGGCCGGTGCTGGCCCCTGGGAGAACACGTGAAGAACATCTTGAGAAACCTCGTGCTGTGCGCGTTTGCGTCGGCGCCTTTTGCGTTGACCGGTTGCGCCCCTGAGTGCGTCGACGTCGCTGACTGCAACGAGAAGGCGAACAAAGAGAACAAGAGCTACACGTGTCTGTCCGGCGTTTGCACGCCCGGCTCACCCTTCCCTGATGCCGGCATGCTCGGCGGCGGCGCGGGCGGTGGCACTGCGACGGGCGGTGGCACTGCGACGGGCGGCGGCACTGCGACCGGTGGCGGCACGGCGACGGGCGGCGGCACGGCGACCGGCGGCGGCACCGCGACCGGTGGCGGCGCGGGTGGTGGTGGTGGCGAAGTGACGGGCGGCGGCGCCGGCGGTGGTGGTGGCGAAGTGACCGGCGGCGGTTCGGGTGGAGGCGGCGGTGATCCGATGGGCGGCGGCGCGGGCGGTGGCGGTGGTTCGTCCGGCGGTGGCGGCGGTGCGACCGGCGGTGGCGGTGGTGCGACCGGCGGTGGCGGTGGTTCGACCGGCGGTGGTGGTGGTGCGACCGGCGGTGGTGGTGGTGCGACCGGCGGTGGTGGTGGTGCGACCGGCGGCGGCGCAGGTGGTGGCTCTTCGACTGACGACCAGATCGCGGCCGTGCGGACGGCAGCCGAGACCATCACCGATGGCGGTGTGATCGGCCTGCCCATCACGGGCGCGCTGGTGACCTACCTCAAGCCCCTCGCGTTGGACGCCGGCACGGCAGACCCCGCGGGCTTCTTCATTCAGAGCTCGCAGAACGGCCCCGCGCTGTTCGTGGCGATCGACCCGGCCACCGTCTCGGGCGGCCCCTTCGTTCCCGGCGACCTCGTCGACATCACGGTGCAGACCGTCGCGCGGCTCCCCAACAACAACGTGCGCGCTGTCGTCGCCATCACGAGCGCGACGAAGTCCAGCAGCGGCAATCCCATCTCCGGGCTGCGCGCCGCAATCGACGCAGTCGACTTCCTCGCTGCGGGTCAGGTCGACCTCTTCGAGAGCCGGCTGATCACCGTGACGGCCACCATCGTCGGTGACCCCGTGGCTTCGATCGCCGGTTACAAGGCGGCGAGCATCTCCACGGCCGGCACGCCTGACGGCGGCAGCAACTTCCGCCTGCGTTTGCCCACGGCCCTGATGGACTCGCTCATTCTGGGGCCGGGCTGCACGTTCTCGCTCAACGGCGCGCCGCTCTGGCGCAGCTTCAACGCAGCCCAGCCTTCGACCTGGTCGCAATCCGAGCTGACGAACCTCACCTGCCCCGCTCCTGCTTCGGTCAGCGCCTTCTCGACCTCGAACACGGCGGCCACGGTGCTCTTCAGCCGCGACCTCACCGCGGCCTCGGTCACCTCGGGCGCCTTCACGGTCGCCAGCACGGGTGGCCCGTTGGCCGTCTCGGCGGCGACGGTGCTGAACTCGCGCGCGGTCGCGCTCACCACGGCGGCCCAGGCGGCGGGCACCACCTACACGGTGACGGTGGCCAACACGGTCACCGACAGCCGCGGCACGGCGGTCGGCTCGGGCAACACGGCGACCTTCACCGGCCTGGCCGCGCCCGTGTGCAACTCGGGTCTGGTCATCTCGGCGATCTACGGTGGTGGCGGCAACGGCGGCGCGACGTACACGCACGACTACGTCGAATTGAAGAACCGCACGGCCGCGCCGATCAACCTCGCGGGTTGGAGCCTGCAGTACGCCTCGTCGGCCGGCACCAACTTCTCCACCACGATTCCGCTCACCGGCACCATCCCGGCCAACGGCTACTTCCTGCTGCGCGCGAACTCGAACGCGGCCGTCGGCATCGCGCTGCCCACCACGCATGATCAGGATGCACCCACGCTGGCGCTCGCCGGAGGGTCCGGCGTGCTCGCGCTCGTGCCTTCGACCGCTCCCCTCACGGGCTGCCCTGCGATCGGCACGGTGGCCGACCTGGTTGGTTACGGTGCAGGATCCACGACCTGCCGCGAGATGGCACCCACCGCGACGCTCTCGGCCACCACGGCGGTGTTCCGCGCTGGCGCAGGCTGCACCGACGCCAACGCCAACAACACAGACTTCGCCGCAGCGATGGTCAGCAGCCAGGCGCCGCGCAACACGGCCTCGGCCGCGGTCGTCTGCAGCTGCCCGTAAGACGCTTCGGGTGAAATGATCTCGGGCCGGTGGGGACAACCCCGCCGGCCCGTTTTCTTTTCAGCTCGAAGCCCTCACCCGCGTGCTTTCGCCAATCGCGGGGGCTCAGAGCACCGCGGCCACTTCGGCGGGCGCCTCGAGCTGCGGAAAATGCCCGACGTCCGCCAGCTCGACGTAGCGCGCGTGGGGCAGCGTGGCCTTCCACTGCTCCAGGTGCAGCGGCTTCACGAGGCCGTCTGCGCGCCCCCACACGATGGTGGTGGGCGCCTGCGTGGCCACCAGCCGGGCCGGTTCCTTCGCCAACGAAGCATTGCTCCCTTCGTCGACGATGGCGCGCACGAAGCCCCAGAGTCCGGCGCGGCTCTCCTTCGTGGGAAACTGATCGATGAACTCGCGGTGAAGCGGCCTGGTCAACGGCACCCGCTTTCCCCACGCCAGCTTCACCATCATCTTCGGGGAGAAATTCCACGAGAGGTAGGCCCAGCGCATCAACGCGCTGCCCATCATCGAGCGGTTCTTCGCGAACGAGCGATCGAGGCCGAGATCCCACAACCAGCTCTGCACGATGGTGAGCGAACGCACCCGTTTTCCCAACTCGGCCACCAGCGGCATCGCGATGGGGCCGCCGACGTCGTGCACCACCAGGTCGAAAGACTCCGCAGAGAGGTGCTGCAGAAACGCGCGCAGGTTCTCGCGGTGCCACGCGTACGAGTACGTGCGCCAATCGGGCGGGCGATCCGACTGGCCAAAGCCCAGATGATCCATCGCGATGAACCGGCGCTGCGGCAGCAGTCGCTGCATCACGTGCCGCCACTCGGTGCTGCAGGACGGCGTGCCGTGCACCAACACCACCGGCGCGCCCTGCCCTTCGTCCACGTACGCCATGCGGCCCCCGGGCGCGTCGAAGAAGCGCGTCTGGTACGGCCATTCGGAAGACGGAATCCAGTTCATCGGGTTCTCCTTCGGGCGTACCGGGAGGCCACCGTGTCGATCACCTCTTCGAGCGGGTACGCGCGCGGGCGCTGCACCAACTGCTGGCCGATGCCTTCCACCGTGGCGAAGAGCACTTCGGCTTCGATGCGCGCGTTGGGCACGGCGCGGCGACGGAGCTCGGCCTCGAGGAAACTCAGCATGTGCTTGCGCGATTTCTCGATCGTTCGAGCGAGGCCTTCGACCACCTGCGGCTGATGCCTCAGTCCGTACGAGACCTGCCACGCCGAGCGGTGCGCTTTGAGCCGTTCTCCGGCACTCGAGAGCAGCCCACGCACGAAGTCGGCGGCCGTGACGCCCTGGCGCGCGGTCTCGAAGGTGAACTCCACGTCGGCCATGCCGTCGGCCAGCAGCGCCTCGAGCACCGCCTCTTTCGAGGGGAAGTAGTGGTACAGCAAACCGAGCGCGACCCCGGCTTCCGAGGCCAGCGCGCGGATGCTGGTCGCCGAAAAGCCCTGGCGCGCGAAGAGGCGCACGGCGGCTTCGAGCAGCTTCTCGCGGGTGGCCTCCCTCACTTCATCGTTCGCGGCCTGCGTGCGCGGCATGGTTCATATTGAACGTTCGTTCAATTGAAATGCAACTCTTGTGTGACCTGACCGGCCTGACTACGAGCGCAGGATGATCGATCACCTGTCCCTGCCCGTGAGTGATGTGGATGCCACCTGCCGCACCTGGACGAAGGCCCTGGCGCCGCTGGGGTATTCGGTGCTGATGCGCTTCACCCGGGAGCAGGTACCGCAGCTGCCGTATGCACAGACGGCCGGGCTGGGCACGAAGGGCAAGCCGGATCTGTGGCTGCGGCCGGCACAGCAGAAGGTCGACTACAACCACGTGGCGCTCGTGGCGCAGACGCGGGCCGAGGTGGATGCGTTTCACAAGGCCGCGCTCGAGGCGGGCATGACCGATGACGGCGCTCCGGGCCTGCGTCAGCACTACCACCCGAACTACTACGGCGCGTTCGTGCGGGATGCGGATGGGCACAGCCTCGAGGTGGTGTGCCACGCGGCGGTGGCGGCGAAGAAGAAGAAGGTCCCGGCCTCGAAGAAGGTCCCGGCCTCGAAGAAGAAGGCGGTCGCCTCGAAGCGTCGTTGATCAGCACGGGCTGCGTTGCCAGTGTGGCCCCTCACCCCGACCCTCTCCCCGCTTCGCAGGGAGAGGGAGACCAAATGCAGACGTCGACGCTCATCATGATGTTGATCACGCTCCACTTCGGCCGCTACCTGCTGTCGGCCGGTGGTGCGTGGCTCTTCTTCTTCGGGTGGAAGAACAACCCCGTGACCGCGGCGCGCCGCCTTCAGTCCGCGCCCTTCCGCCGAGAAGACCTGCAACGCGAACTGCTCGCTTCGGCCGTCACCGCCGTCCTCTTCGGCACGCTCTTCGGCGTGGTGTTCGGCGGGCAGAACCCGATTCCACTCACCGGCGCGCTGGAGTTCTTCGCCTGGCTGGGCCTGGTGGTGCTCCTCCACGACACGTACTTCTACTGGTCGCACCGGCTGCTCCATCACCGGCTGGTCTTCCCCCGGGTACACGCGCTGCATCACCGCTCCACCAACCCCTCGCCCTTCGCGGCCCTCGCGTTTCACCCGCTGGAAGCGGTGATGCAGGTCATCTGGGCCGTGCCCTTGAGCCTGCTGCCCATTCCTTCCCTGGTGTGGTTGGCGTTCTCGTTTCTGGCCATCTTCGTCAACGTGCTGGGGCACTGCGGGGTGGAGCCGGTGCCGCTCCATTGGCAGGCCCACCCGCTGCTCAAGTGGTTGAATTTCGCCAGCATGCACAACCGCCATCACGTGCAGCTCGACACCCATTTCGGGCTCTATTTCAGCGTCTGGGATCGCCTCATGGGCACCACCGAAAAACAGCGGTGACAGGTTTCAGGGCCGCTGGTGTTCCACCGGCACCATGAAAACGAGCGTCCTTCTTCTCTGCCTCGCCTTCACCGCCTGCCAGGGTGCCGTCGGCAGCGGCACCGTCGTCACCAGCACCCGCGAGGTGCCCGCCTTTCGCCGCCTCGAAGTCGCCTCGGGCATCAAGGTGATCGCGCGCACAGGCACTCGATCGCTCACCATTCGCACCGACGACAACCTGCAGCCGCTGGTCGAGACCTTCGTGCGCAACGAGACGCTGGTCGTCCGGGTGAAGCCGGGCACCTTGCTGGCCCCCGTGCAGATCGACGCGGAGCTGAGCAACGATCTCTTCGAAGGGGTGGACCTCTCGGGCGGCTCGCACGTGACGCTGCCCGCCACGCCGCTGGGCACGTACGCCGTGAGCGCATCAGGTGGCAGCACCCTCGAACTCACCGGGCTCTCCAGCACCGAGCTCGTCCTCGACGCTTCAGGGGGATGCCACGTCACGGTCAGCGGCGCTGCGACGACGGGCCGGGTGACGGCGAGCGGGGGCAGCACGCTGGTGCTCAGAGACCTGCCGCTCGAGACACTCCAGCTCGACGTCTCGGGCAGCAG
>JANODF010000607.1:0-4799 GCA_031412555.1 Archangium sp.
GCACCAGCCGGCGATCGAGCTCGAAAGGAATGCCGAGCTTGATGAGCAGCCGCTGCACGTCTGCGAAGTGTTTCTTCGAACCCTCGTCGATCGAATCCAGAATCGCCGGAGCGGAAGCGATCGCCTCCTGCAGCGCGGCCTCCTTCGAGTCGAGCAGGCGCATGGTGTTCTTCTCGTACGCGAGCCTCGCCTCCGGGCTCATCACCTCGAGCAAAGGCAGGAAGTGCTGCTTGAGCAGCTCGAGGTACGCCGGCCGCGTCGAGCCATCACCCAATGAGTTCAAGTGCAGCACGACGTCAGGCACGCCGATCTGCTTGAAGAACTCGTGGCACAACGAGATCACCTCGACGTCCTGCGCCGGGTCGAGCGCGCCGTAGGCCTCGGCGCCGAGCTGGTAGAACTGGCGATACCGCCCGGTCTTCATGCGCTCGTAGCGGAACATCGGGCCCATGTAGAACCAGCGGGTCAGCGGCTCGGTGTTCGCCACCCCGTTCTCGATGTACGCGCGCGCCGCGGGTGCCGTGCCTTCGGGGCGCATGGAGATCGACCGGTCGCCCTTGTCGATGAACGTGTACATCTCCTTGCCGACGATGTCGGTCACCTCGCCGACGCTGCGCACGAACAAGGCGGTGTCTTCGACGATCGGCGTGCGCACCTCAGAGAAGCCGTAGCGGCCGAACAACTTGCGCGCGATGCCCTCGATGCGCTGCCAGATCTCGATCTGCGGCGGGAGGAGATCGTTCATCCCCTTCACGGCGAGGAAGGTCTTGCTCACGTGATGGTTCCAATCTTCTGGCCGAGCACCACCGGCGAATCGGCCAGGAGCGAAGGCTCCCAGGTCATCTTGCCGCGCGCGAACAACAGGATCACCGTCGAGCCCATCTCGAACATGCCGATCTCGCCGCCCTTCTCGATGGCAATGGGCCGGGGATAGGTGTGGCCCTTCTGCGGCTCACCGCGGTGCGTGATGATCTCGTCGTAGGCCGCGTGAATGCGAGACACGCAGGTGGCGCCGACCGCGATGTACGCGCAGGGCCCGGCGGGCGTGTCGAGGTACGTGACCAGCCGCTCGTTGATCGCGAACAACGCGTCTTTGGTGCGCACCGACTTCTGGTTCACCGGCCAGAACTCACCGGGCATGTACTGGTAGCCCGTGATGTGGCCCGGCAAGGGCGAGTGGAAGCGGTGGTAGTCGCGCGGCGAGAGGTAGAGCGTGGCGAACGAGCCGCCTTCGAAGTCGAGCGCGCGGCGGGCGTCACCGAGCAGCTTGTCGACCGGGAAGCTGATGCCCTTGGCCTGCAGGCACGCGCCCCGTTCGATGGTGCCGATCTGCGAGACGTGCGCGTCGACCGGGCTCGCGATGACCTTCGGATCCATGTCGAAGGTGCGGCGGCCTGCCTTCAACTTCCGCGTGAAGAACGCGCCGAACGTGGGGAAGTCTTCGATGGAGCCTTCGGCTTCTTCGAGATTCACGTCGTACTGCTTGGCGAACACCCGCATCGCAGCCTGGTGAACGGCCGCGGGAACAGGTGCCCGGGTGGCTTTGCCGACGGCCAGAGAGAGGGCCGACTTCGGCAACAACCGCATCAACGTCATGAAGGTTTGATCGCGCATCGGGAGCAGGGCTGTTCTCGCCCCGCCGCCGACGGGTCGCAAGGGCGAATTAGACGCCGAGGAAGAGGCGCTTGCCGAAGTTCAGCGCCAGGTCGGCATCGAAGATGCGCTGGGCCGACGCCTGGATGTCGTACTCGACCCGCACGTACTCGACGGTGCGCGCTTCGGTGTCGTGGATCACGAAGCACGAGCGGTTGTCGTAGTCGCGGGGCTGGCCGACCGAGCCGACGCTGATGATGTACTTGTAGCCTTTGCGGATGCCGAACTTCTGGGCCACCACGTCGTTCACTTCGCCCGAGCCGATGGCGAAGGCCTTACACAGGTGGCTGTGCCCGATGAACGTCACCTCGGGCAGGTCGCCGGCGAACGGGGTCAGCTCGCGCGCCTGCTCGAGCGCGAAGATGTACTCGTAGCTGCGCGGCTCGACCGGTGAGCCGTGGCAGAAGCCCACGTCACCGATCCGGTAGGTGTACGGGAGGCTGCGCAGCCAGCTGAGGTTCTCTTCGTTGAGCACGTTCGCCGACCAGTCCAGGGCGTGGCGCGCAGCGTCGTAATAGAACGAGTAGTCCATCCGGCCGGCGACGGCGGCGTCGTGGTTGCCCAGCAGCGTGACCTCGGCGTGTTCACGAACGAGCTCGCAGCAGGGGTTGGGCGAGGCGCCGTAACCGACGACGTCACCCAGGCTGACGATGCGATCGACCTTCTGCTTGTCGATGGTCTTGAGGACTTCGGTGAGCGCTTCGATGTTGCTGTGGATGTCGGAGATGATGGCGATCCGCAAGGCGCTCCTCGTACTTCAGGTCCAAAGGGGTTTGATTCAGTTACTGATCTGCGTCTTGGAAGGCGAGCGATCTTCTTCGATCAACCGGCGAATCGCATCGAGAACGCCGTCCTGCAGCTCTTCGAACACCAGACCCATGCCGGGCGGCCCGTCTTGCCCTTCGTTTCGGCTCCACACCACCCGGGCCGGCGCCTCCACCCCATCGGTGCCGAAGCGCAAGGTGGCCTTGCTGCCGCGCTCCAGCGGCGTGCTGGTTCGCACGAAGATCCCGCCCTCACTCAAGTTCCCGATGCGCGCGTAAACGGTGATGTTCTCGCCTTCGCACCAGCAGCGAAGGCGGGAAGACACGCGCTCATACTTCCGGTTGTCACTCACTCCGCCTCCGTGCGAGCCAAGGAAACAGCTCCTGCGCTCCCCCCGGATGGCACTTCGCCGCCACCACAGCCCACAGAGTAGAAAGTCGCGCTCGAAGGCGTCAACCGGGGCATTTTCCCGACACAGCCTCACAGCCCTGGAGAACGCATGCGCAAAGCCCGGATCATCTGCACCCTCGGACCGTCTTCCTCCTCGGGGGAAGTGCTCGAGGCGATGGTGCGCGCGGGCATGGATGTCGCCCGGCTCAACTTCTCCCACGGCACGCACGACGAGCACCGCGCGCGAGTCGATTTGCTCCGAAAGGTTTCCAGGAAGACCGGCAAACCCATCGCGCTGCTGCAGGACATCCAGGGGCCCAAGGTGCGGTTGGGCCGCTTCGTGAGCGGCTCGATGACCGTGGTGGAGGGTCAGAAGGTGACCATCACCACCCGCAAGGTGCTGGGCGAGAGTGGTGTGCTGCCGACCCCCATCAAGTCGCTCACCCGCGACGTGAAGAAGGGCGACCCGGTGCTGCTGGATGACGGCCGGGTGCAGCTGCAGGTGATCTCGGTGAAGGGCACGGAGATCGCCTGCCTGGTGCTGGTGGGTGGCGTGCTGAAGGATCACAAGGGCATCAACCTGCCGGGTGCGGCGGTCTCGGTGCCGACCATCACGCGCAAAGACATCGAGGATCTCGCGTTCGGCCAGGAGCTGGGCGTCGACTTCGTGGCGCTCTCCTTCGTGCGCAGCGCGAAGGACATTCACCAGGCGCGGCAGTACGTGAAGAAGCTGGGCACGCCGCTCATCGCGAAGATCGAGAAGCCGCAGGCGGTGGCGGATCTCGATGCGATCGCCGAAGCCGCCGACGGCATCATGATCGCCCGCGGCGACCTGGGCGTGGAGATGCCGCTGGAGCAGCTCCCCGGAATTCAGAAAGCAGCCGTGACCGCGGCCAACGCGCGGGGCGGACTGGTGATCGTCGCCACCGAGATGCTGGAGAGCATGGTGAACAGCCCACGCCCCACGCGCGCCGAGGTCTCCGATGTGGCCAACGCCATCTACGACGGCGCCGACGCGGTGATGCTCTCGGGCGAGACGGCGGCGGGCAAACACCCGGTCGAGACGATCAAGATGATGGCGCGGATCGTCTGCGAAGCAGAGCGGCGCAACCACCTGCGCGCGCAGCCGTACCAGCTCACCCAGGACATCTCGACCGGCGTGTCGGCGGCGGCGGTGAGCGCGGCGGATCGGCTGCAGTCGGCGGCGATCGTGGCGTTCACCCAGAGCGGTCAGACCGCGCGGCTGATCTCAGAGCTGCGGCCGCGATCACGCATCATCGCGCTCACACCCCACCCCGCCATCGTACGGCGCATGGGGTTGTACTGGGGCGTCACCGGCCACGTCACACCCCAGCTCACTTCGACCGACGCCATGATCCAGGTGGTGCGCAAGCTGTGTGCAAAAGAGGGCTGGGCGAAGCCGGGGCAGACGGTGGTGATCGTCGCGGGCACGCCGGTGAGCGAGCCGGGCAACACCAACCTGATGACCATTCGGCGGTTGTGAGATGCTGGCTGCTGCATGACGACGCCCCGCCCCGTTCGCTACCGCTGCGAGTTGAGCTCTCAAATCGAGCTCGACAGCGGTGGTGATGCGACGCGCGCGCGGGTGCTGGAGCTCTCGGAGACCGGCGCCTTCATCGAGGAGGTGCAGGCGATCGATGACGTGCAGACCGGGGAAGGCGGCGTGATCGGCATTCCCATGCCGGGGGGCGAGCCGTGGGTGGCGCACATCAAGTTCACCCGCGCCGGCACGGGGCGAATCGATGTGCGGACGCCGCGTGCTGAGCACGTGAGCGTGGCGGTGCGTGGGTATGGGGTGGAGTTCGATCAGCTCAATGATGAAGAGCTGGAGCGGCTGAGGGACTTCCTGGAGTTGTTGGACAGCCGGTGAAGAGGTGACTGGCCCACACCCCCACCCACACACCCCCCGGGGGGGGGGGGTTATTTTGGGGGGGGGTATTAGTAAATAGTAAAGACAACCAAAATGCGGG
>JANODF010000608.1:0-8784 GCA_031412555.1 Archangium sp.
CTTGAAGGCCGGCACGATGCGGCTCGACTTCATCAGGCAGGCAGCGTCGAGTTCCGGCGCCCTGGTGCCATCGACCTCCACGGTGTCGCCCTTCGCTTTGATCAGCGCAGGATCGATGGAGCACTGCTCCGCGCTGCGCAACGCCCCGCTGGGAATCAGCGCCTCCTTCAGCAGGTTGATCGGGTGAAGACGGATGGTCTCTCCGGAGATCTCACAGCGCACCGTCTTCGTCGTGGTGCCACGGGTCAGCTGCCGAGCACGGCGGGGCCTTCACGGGATCGCACGGCTCGATGGATTTCTGGAGGCTGAGGCTGCGAAGGCCATCGTGCACCTCGTAGCCGGCGCTGGAGGCCGCGGCTCGCACGACGTCGGTCAGCCGGGGAACGGCGATGGTGCCTTCGAGCGTGAGAGAGAGCGGGACCTCGGCGGCGCTCAGCGGCGCTTCGATCTCCTTGCAGGTGATCTTCCGGTACCAGGCCGCGACGTCCTTCACCTTCGAGGTGCCCTTCTTGAAGTTCACCTCCACGCTCGCGGTCATCGGAGTGGGCGTGCACGGCGGCTCGCCGGCGAGAGCGACCGCCGACAGCAGGAGCAGCGACAGGAGAGCGCGGATCACGTCGAGAGGCCTACCAACTCCCTCTCCCTGCGCAAGCGGGGGACGGGCGTCGGCTCGAGCTTCGCCGCCGGGGCCGTGCCTCAGGTGCGCTGGGCGCCTGACGGAGAGGCGCGCCACCGACACGAGATCGTCATCTCAGAGCCCACCGTGTCGCGCGTTCATGCGCAGCTGCAGCTGAAGGGCCCGGGGTGGCACTTGATGCCCCTGAGCGAGCGGCGCACCAGCCTGGGTGGCACGCACGCCGCGCGGCAGTTACCTGGCGACCATGCGCTCTCTTCCGCTCGTCGCGGTGTCGCTCCTGCTCGGGTGTGCCGACGTGAAGCCCATCGAGAACGGCAAGACCTGGGGACAGGTCACTTCGATGATCGATCTCTTCACGAGCTGTCACCTGCTGGAGACCGAGGCTGGCCCGGTGTTGTTCGACGCCTGCTGGCGCGCCGATGAGCTCAAGGTGCGGCTCCAGGAAAGAGGCCACGTGCCGGGCGACATCGCCGCGGTCTTCCTGACGCACGGCCACGCCGATCACGTGGGCGGTCTGTCGCTGTTGACCAACGCGAAGCTGTTCGCCCTCGACGGCGAACGCGAGAACCTCGACAAGCACGCGAAGGGCCGCGCCATCGACCAGGTGCTCAACGACGATGAGACGGTCACCTTCGGTGGTGCCGAGGTGCGCGCCTTCCGCGTGCCGGGTCACACCGCGGGCAGCGCCGTGTTCCTCGTCGGCGGCACGCTCCTCATCGGCGACAGCGGGCTGATCAACGGCAAGGGTGAACTGGCGCCGGTGCCGGAAGATCGCAGCGATGATCCCGCTCAGCTGATCACCTCGATGGTCGAACTGGCGGGTCGGCTCGATCGCGCGGGTCACCGCGTCGACGCCATCGTCCCGGCGCACAGCGGCGGGGTGGCCGGGAAGGACACCCTCGAGGCCTTCGCGCGCGCCCAGAGCCCGTGATTCGCGTGCGCACGGTTAGCTCCGCGCATGGCTCGCTTCTCCACCTCCGTCTCCACTCCCCTCAGCCCGGCCGAGGCGTTTGCATACATGGCCGACGTCACGCACTTCCAGGAGTGGGACCCGGGCGTGGAGCGCGCGGTGCGCGTGCTGGGAGACGGAAAGAGCGTCGGGACGGCCTACGACCTCACGGTGAAGGCCGGCGGCAGGACCGTGATGCGCTACGAGGTGATGGAATACGACGCACCACGCCGGCTGCGACTCGAGTCACGCACGACCTTCCTCACCTCCATCGACGTGGTGAGGGTCGAGCCCCAGGGGCATGGCGCCGTCGTCACCTACGATGCAGAGCTGAAGTTGAATGGGCCGCTCGGTCTCTTCGATCGTGCGCTGGGCCTCGCCTTCCGCGTCATCGGTGAACGCGCCGCGGCCGGGTTGCGTCACGCGCTCGCCGCGAAGCCCTGAAGCTCGCCGACGTCGTCGACTGGTGGGATGCGCAGACCGAGACGCGCCTCGACGGAGGGTCATCGCCATCACCGTTGGTGAAGCGGCGGCGCAACGGTGGAAATCACCGCCAGTGACCCTTCGGGCGGGGCAGGTCCGCAGGCTCAGAGCGAGCGCAGGTAGCCGATGAGCGCCTGCTTCTCGTTCACCGTCAGGCTTTCGCACGTCTGCAGGTGACCACCCGCCGTTTGCGCGACGGTCGTGACCACCGGGCGCGGCGAGAGACAGAAGAGCTGCTCGAGCGATTCGACCGCGCCGTTGTGCAGGTAGCGCTGCTGCCACGCGAGGCCGACGAAGCGCGGCGCCTTCACCTGGCGGGTGACCCACTCGGGCTGGCCGTTGAGGCCGCAGCACGGGCCCGCATCGGGCGGCGCGTTGTAGATCTTCGCGTACTCGTCGTCGGTGCCGACCGCGCTGAACGGCATCGGTGCGCTCTCTCCACTCGGGCCGGAGTGGCAGGTGAGGCAGCCCTTCGACACGAAGAGCGCGCCGCCTTCCTGCACCACGGCGGCGTCGGGCGGGGTCTCGAGCTCGGGCGTGCGCAGCGTGCGGATGTACTCGGCCAGCGGGGCGAGCTTGTCGGGCGTCCACTCGGTGGTGCCGGCGCCGTAGAGCACGAAGCCCTCGAGGAAGAGCTCGAGCGTCGGCGTGCCCGCGTTCCACGACAACCGCTCGTGCGGCATGTGGGCGCGCTGCCGCTGCGCCGCGTCGGGCAAGTTCCACAGCGGGAGGATGCGGCTCACCGTCCAGACGCCGTCGTCGAGCGCAGGCTTGGCGAGGAAGTCCTGCGTGCCGGTCTCGAGCGCGAGGTAACGGCCCTGTTCGTCGACGGTGAGCTGACCACCGCTCCCGGCGCCGAGCAGCTGCAGCCCGACGAGGCCCGCCTCGACCGAGTAGTTCGACTTCATCTGCGCCTGCGCCACGTACGGCCCGAGCTCGGTGCGGAGGTCGGGGTGCACCTTGGCGTCGTTGGGGTTGAAGCCCAGCGACAGCGGCGCGCCGATGGTGGCGATGAAGCGGCCGTAGTCGAGCGCGAGGTTGGCGTAGCCGACGGCGTAGCGGCCGTCGCTCAGGCGACCGAAATGGCACGACGCGCAGGTGAAGGCGCGCGTGGCGACGGTGCCCACCTTGCCCGTCGTGGGCGCGAGGCCCAGCGGCATGCCGGCGTCGCTCGCAGGGTCGGCCACGAAGCCCATGCGCTCGAAGCCGCGGCCGAAGTACGGCGCGTAGAACTTCTGGTTGAAGTCGAGCAGCGGTGAGGGAACGCCCACGGTGCCGAA
This sequence comes from Archangium sp., assembly GCA_031412555.1. Classification (GTDB taxonomy): domain Bacteria; phylum Myxococcota; class Myxococcia; order Myxococcales; family Myxococcaceae; genus Archangium_A. The sequence goes on from JANODF010000608.1 coordinate 3,350, forward strand.
CGTCTCGTAGAAGAACATCCACTTGCCGCAGCGGAGGCGGGTGGTGCGGTCGGTCGCGCCCGCGCGCACGGCGGCGCAGGCTCCGGCGAGGTTCGACGACTCGAGCACCGTCGCGAGCGAGCGGTCGACGTCGTGCGTGAGGGGCATCCCGTCGATGGAGAAACGGGTGGGCGGCGTGCCGGCGTCGACGTCGGCGACCGAGGCGTCGGGAACGGTCATGCCCGCGTCGGGAGAGTCGATGCTGGCGTCCATCGCGCTCGGCGCGGCGTCGGGCACGTCGACAGGGGCGCCTCCATCGACGGACGTGGAGGCCCCGCAAGCGGACAGGAAGAAGATCGTGACGAGCAGCGAACGCATGGCGCGGCTTGTGGCACTGAGGGCGGCGTCACACCACTCGGGTTCACAGAAAATGAAACGGCCCCCGCTCGAAGGAGCAGAGGCCGGCTCTCATCAGGCGTGCAGCTGAAGACTCAGCCGCGGTGCTGGTGGATCGCCATGATGGGGTAGCGCATCTGCGAGTAGCTGACTTTCTGGCTGCCGTCGGGGTTCACGTTGTTCGAACCGATGAACAGCGGGCGGCCGTCTTTCCAGCCGGCGAAGAGCACCACGTGCTGGCCACCGGGCGTGCGCATCGAGACCACGTCACCGGGGCGGGCCTGGCTCAGCGAGACGCGGCGGAAGTTCGGGTCGCGATCGAGGTTGCCCATGAGCGCGTACACACCGGCGCTGCCCTGGTTCGCCCGAATCTGGCCCGAGGCGATCAACGTGCCGGACACGAAGTTGGCGCAGTTGACGTTGTTGGGCACCCAGTCCTGCATCGCGCGGCCGACCGCGTTGCCGGAGACCTTCAGGTCACGCGCGTTCCAGCCGAGGTACTGGCGGGCGAGATCCAACGGCTTGCTCGAACCTGCCGGCGCCGGGCTGCTGGGGCCTTGTGCAGGCGAAGGGGTCGACGGGCGCGAGCCCGGAGCGGAAGGCTGCGAAGAAGACGGGCGCGTCGCTGCGCCGGGGCGGCCTGAGCTGAACTCGTCACGCGAGCCAGGCACGTTGAGCGTGCGCCCTGCGTAGATGAGGTTCTTGTTGGTGATCGACGGGTTCGAACCCATCAGCGCCGAGACGGACGTGCCGTACCGTTGGGCGATGCCTGACAGCGTGTCTCCGGTGCGAATTCGGTAAGCGCTCATGGTGATGAGGTTATCCGCAATGCAACCGAGCGGATTCCTTCAAGTTCTGGAAAGAACCTGAACAGTTTCAAGCACCTGATCCCCTAAGTCCTGAGATCGCCGGGGAGAAGTGCTCTGCCTACATCACCGTTCGAAGTCGACGCCCACGCCCGCAGAGAACGAAACCCCTCGGATCAGCGTGCCGTCGACCTGCGGGAAGAACACGGTGCCGCCGTCGCCCACCACATAGAAGCTGGGGAACAGCCGCCAGCGCAGACCCGCGTTGAACGCGAACCGGGGCGCCTGGAGCAGACCCAGGATGGTGGTGCGCGCGGTGAGGAAGAACCAATCGCCCAGCAGCGCCAGCGAGAGCCCACCGTCGAGGTCGAGCCGGTTCCAGAAAAAGTACTCGGCCGCGGCGTCGAAGCTGACCCTGGTGCCGATGCCCACGCGGAGCTCGCCGAAACCAGAGCCACTGTCTGGCAACACGGCGTCACCCAACGAAGCGCCGCGAAAACCGATGTCGACGAAACGCTGCAGCTCGTAGGTGGGCCCGAAGAAGCCATGGCGGAAACCACCGGCCTGCTTGCGCAGCTCGATGCGGGTGGAGAAGCCGATCTCCTTCACGTTCGCGTCGAGCGTCATGCCCACCACCAGGCCGAGATCAGCCGTGACGTTGTTCCGCGTGCCCACGCCGCCCATCACCATCCACCGCAAGGCCGCGTTGCGCACCAACACCGCGCTCGCGTCGAGCTGCAACAAGGTGACGGCGGGCAAGGTGAAGGGCGCCACCGAAGCATCGGGCCGAAACGGCCGCGCAGCGAGGTTGGCGTCGTGCGCGAGCTCGAAAGCGAGCACGTAGCGATCCTTCACCTGCGCATCTGAAGAGAAGGTGCCGCCGATGTCCCACGCCACCGCGCCCGCGAAGAGCCGCGCACCCAGGATGTCGGAGGCGAAGAAGTCGGCGCGAATCGGCCCGGCGCGCAGCACCGCGGTGCCACTGGCCGGGTGGTAATCGGGGTTCGCCTGGCTGTTGTAGCGCCAGAGCAGATGCCCCAGGCCCAGGGTCTTCTTCCGCTCGGGGCCCAGGCGGAGGTGGAAGATGCCCGTCTCTTTCGCGATGCGCAGCGACTGGAGAATCTGGCCGTAGTCCGACAGCTCGTCCCAATCGGCGCCGCGCAGAAAACCGCCCACGTCGCTGGGCCGGTTGAACGCGGGCGTGTCGATGAGCCGGAAGCGGAAGGTGGGGCCGAAATCGATGCCGAAGTCGTCGCCCACGGCAAAGCCGATGACCGGGTGCAACGAGGTCATCAGGTCGAAGCCATTCTCAGGAAAGCCGGCGGGAAAGAGGCCCAGCTCCGCTTCCGCCGCGCCGTGGAGCGAGAGCGCGGAAGGTGGCTCCACGCCGGCATCAGCGGGAGCAGGCGCCATCGGCACCGGAGTCGACGCAGGCGCAGGAGTCGCGGTGACGGCCGGCCCCTCGGGCGGTGGCGGCGCCACGTCGGGCCCGGGTAGAGGAACGGCGAGGTGCAGTTCAGGCCCCGCGTCGACCGCGTCTTCCACGCCGCCGTCGACCAGGCCCGCAGTTGCAGTGAAGAGGAGCGCGAGCAACATCACGCCGCGCAGCGTACGCGACTACTTCGGTTGCGACACCACGAGCCACAGGTCGCCACCGTCATTCGCTCCAGCCGGAGCGGACAAGGTCTTGTCCTTCGCCAGCGAATACACCGCCTCGACCGAAGGCGTCTTCACCTTCACGGTGGCGACGTTGTCCTTGTTGACCTGCTGCAAGGTGAGCTCGGCGCTCTTCTGATTGGGCAACGCGATGATCTGCGCGCGGTTCTGCACCAGGTCGAGCTTCTTCGAGTCGACCTTCTTCATGGTGAGGTACTTCACCTTGGGCGCCATCGCGTCGCGCATCTTGGTGAGCGACGGGTCGACGGTACCGGGCGCCGTGGAGGCGAACACCACGTCGGCCTGCACGGTGACCGACGGCTCGGCCGCGAACGCCGCGAGGGAGACCAGCACGGCGAACGAAGCGGACAGTCTGATCACAGGTCGCCCTGCTTTCCATCGAGGGGCGGATCCTGGGTGAGCGTCTCTTCGGAGTGCTCACCGTCTTTCTTCTTCTTGCCGCCATCGGGCGTCGACTCGACCACCCAGATGATCGCGTCGCCGGTGTCGGTCTCCATCACCACCGGCTTGAAGCTGCTGGTGTCTTCCACCGAGACCATCTGCACCTGCACCTTGCTGGCGCCGTACCCATCGGGCGTGGCGAACTTCATGGTGACGGGCACCGCGATGAGCACCGCCAGCGCCGCCGCGGCGAAGCCCACCATCAACGGGCCGCGCTGGTAGGTGAACATCTCGGAGAGCGAGAGCTTGAGCCGCTCGAACAGCGGCAACTTCTCGGGCGTCACCTTGGCCATCACGTCATCGGCGAAGGCCTTCCAATCCATCGAGTCGGCCTGCATCTCGAGCGCGTGGCGCATCAACCCGTCGGCGGCGCGGAAGTCGGCGACCTGCGCGGTCGACTCTTTACTGTTGGCCAGATGCTGCTCGACCAGCTGCCGCTCTTCGGGCGTGAGCTCGCCGTCGACGTAAGGCGACAACATGGGGAGAAACTTTTCGCGTGCTGGATTCTTCATGGTTGTCACCGCCTGAGTCTTCGTGACGAAGGCCAAATGCCGATATTTTCAGGAGATTATTCGGACCCGACGCCCTGCTTCGACTCGTCTAACTCCAGGTAATCACCGAGGATTTTCTGCATCTTGAGGCGCGCGTGGAACAGCCGCGACATCACGGTGCCCTTGGGGATGTTCAGGGTGCGCGACAAGTCCTCGTAACTCATGCCTTCGACTTCACGCAGGAGGAGGATCTGCCGGTGCGCTTCGGGGATCTGGTGGATGGCCTCGGTGATGCGCTGGGCCAGCTCGGCGCGCAGGGCTGATTTCTGCGGGTTGGTGCCCAGCCGTGAACCCAGGGCGCCGATGTTGGCTTCGGCCAGATCCATCTTCACCGACTCGTCGAACTCGACGGCTTCTTTGCTGCCCGACGAGCCCTTCTTGCGGATCACGTCGATGCAGATGTTGACCGTGATTCGGTAGAGCCACGTGTAGAAGCTGGCGTCGCCCTTGAAGTGATCGAGGTAGCGGTAGACCTTGATGAAGGCCTCCTGCGCCACGTCACGGGCTTCTTCCTTGTCCTTCAACATGCCGAGGGCGACGGAGAAAACCTTGCGCTGATAGCGCTCCACCAGGAGCTTGAAGGCGCGCTGGTCGCCCGTGCGTACGCGCTCGACGAGCGTGAGATCATCAGTGGCCAAAGCGCGCGCACCGTACCACGGCGCTTTGCGGACCCGAGGGGTTTCATGGGTCACCCGCGCGGTGAATCTCGACTCGAGGAGGGCCTGAGAATAGTGAGCGGTCATGCGCTCGCTGCTGACGCTCCTGCCCATTCTGTTATTCGGCTGCCAGACGGCCCCCTCGGTGAAGAAGGATGAAGCCGCGGTCACCACGGCCCCAGAGTCCCTGGTCTCGCTGGAGCGCACGCCCTGTTTCGGCGCCTGTCCGACGTATGTGGTGACGGTGCTCAGCGACGGCACCACGCGCTTCGAAGGCAAGCGGCACGTGAAGGTCACCGAGCCCGTCGAGGTGAAGCTGGAGCCCGCGGCGCTGGAGAAGCTGAAGGCCGCTTTCGAGAAGTCGGGCTTCGCGAAGTGGCCCGACTCCACGCGCATGAACGTGACCGACATGCCTTCGGTGGTGCTCACGTACCAGGGCCACACCGTGCGGCACTACCTGGGCGATGACAAAGCCCCGCCCGAGTTGACGGCGCTCGAAGACGAGGTCGATGCGATCATCGGCACCGATCGGTGGGTCAAGGGCACGGGAGCCGAAACGCAGTGAAGTCGTTTCCAAAAGAGTTCGAAGCGCTGCTGACGAAGACGGGCCGCCGCGTGCTGGAGGGCAAGCACCCGCAGCTCTCGGGCTTTCTCGCGCAGGGCAAGTCGCGCTTCGTGGCCTCGGAGGGTCTGCTCGACGCGAAGAAGTCGCGGGCGATCGCCGGGCTGCTGGAGCGTTCCCTGGGCTACCGCATGTCGCCGATGGAGCAGGCGATTCCACCCGGCAGCACCTGGAAGATGAAGAAGGCCTACACGGAGAAGTTGCCCAAGACCGTGAAGGTGCGCACCGCGATGCTCGACGACAAGAAGTCGCCCGCGCGGCAGAAGGCCGAGGAGATCGGTCTCATCGCGATGTTGATGTCGCAGAG
>JANODF010000609.1:0-5283 GCA_031412555.1 Archangium sp.
CGCGCCGGGTCAGGGTTCGACCTTCTTCGTCGAGTTCCTCTCTGCCGAGCCGGCGGGGCTCGCCCTCGCCGCAGCGCCGGCTGAAGTGGCCTGAGCGGGGGAAGAACGGTGCGCCCTCTGAGCGGACGAGTAAGCTCCCCGCGCGATGCGCGTCGCCGTGCTGGCCGACATTCACGGGAACCTGGCCGCCGCTGAAGCGGTGATGGAGGACATCCAGCGCCAGGCCCCCGACTTCATCGTGGCCGCCGGCGATCTGGCGATGCGCGGCTCCCACCCCGCCGAGACCGTCGATCTGCTCGTCGACCGGTGCGACGCCTTGTTGATGGGCAACACCGACGCCTACCTCGCCAACCTCTACCTCGCCGGCGCCTACCGCGAGACCGAACACTGGAAGACCGAGCTGCTCCACTGGACGCGCGATCAACTCGGGCCCGAGCGGCTCAAGCTGATGGCCGAGCTGCCCTTCTCAGCGCGCTACTCACCCCGCCGCGGGCAGGATCTCTTCGTCTGTCACGCGAACCCCAGGAACCTCGAGGAGTCCCTCGAGCCGACCCTCGACGAACCCACCATTCGCCGGCTGCTGCAGCACGTCGACGCCACCGCGATGGCCTTCGGTCACCTCCACTTTCCGTATCGGCGGCGCGTGGGGAAGCTGGTGATCGCCGACGTCGCCTCCGCTGGCATTCCCCGCGATGGCGATCTCCGCCCTGCCTGGGGTCTCTTCACCTGGACCCCGCGCGGCTGGCGCGTGCAGATTCGCCGGGTGCGGTACGCGGTGCGCAAAGCGACCCAATCGCTCACCGCGCGCAAGGTGCCGGGGGCGCCGCTCCTGATTCACAAGATGATCGAGTGCCGCTACCGCCATCACAACGCGTTGGCTGAAGCCGCGCGCCGCCACTCGGGCCTGCCCCCGTATTTGAAGCCACCGCCGGGTGCGTTGCGCGCAGGCCTGGGCGCCCCCTTGCTGCCCCCGCCGCCTGGTGCCGGCCAATCGACCCAGGCCGACGAAGCGGCCGACGAGCTGATGGGCGATGGTGCCCTCGAGACGCACGCGCCCGAGCTGACCGAGCCCACTGCGGCCAACGACGACGCCGCTGAAGACACCCTCCCCGTCGCCACCGGCGAGTGATCCCCTCTCCCTTTGGGAGAGGGTCAGGGTGAGGGAGCCCGAAGTCGCCACCAATGCCGGTCGCGGATGACCGTTCGTCACGAACTTGTGACCTGACCTCCATCAGCGCGTCGAGCCTCGCCGATACACCATCGAGCATGGCCTTCGTCCTGATCGTCGATGATGAGCGCGACCTCGCGTCCCTGGTGGAGTTCAACCTGCAGCAGGCGGGGCTCGAGACCGCCATCGCGCTGACCGGCGTGCAGGCCCTGGAGCAGGCCAGAATCCGCGTGCCCGACGTGGTGCTGCTCGACCTGATGCTCCCCGACATCTCGGGCAAAGAAGTCTGCCGCCGGCTGCGTGCCGACCAGCGCACCGCCGCCGTGCCGGTGGTGATGTTGACCGCGCGGGGTGAAGAGCTCGATCGCGTCGAAGGTTTCGAGGTCGGCGCCGATGACTACGTCACCAAGCCGTTCAGCCCCCGCGAGCTGGTGCTGCGCATCAAGGCGATCCTCCGGCGGGCGGCTCCAGTCGACGCGGGCGTACGGCTGCGCCTGGGCCTGCTCTCGCTCGACACCGGCTCGCACCGCGCGTGGGTCGAAGATCAGCAGCTCGATCTCACCGCCCTCGAGTTCAAGCTGCTGCACCACTTCATGACCCGGCCGGGCCGGGTGCAGTCACGCGAGCGGTTGCTCACCGACGTGTGGGGCCTCACCTCGTCCCTCGAGACGCGCACCGTCGACACGCACGTGATGCGGCTGCGCGAAAAGTTGGGCCCCGCGCGCAACAGCGTCGAGACGGTGCGGGGCGTGGGCTACCGCATGTCTGACAACAGCACCGCCGAACAGGCCGCGCCCCACCCCTGACTATTTCCGGGTGGAGAGGTTCACCTGCAGCGACTTGCCGAACACCTCGCGGAAGAGCTCCACCTCATGCTGCAGATCCCACAACTCGAGATCGACCGAGGCCCGGGCCTTCACCGAGAGCGCGACGGCGCGGCCCCGCACCTGAGCGGTGAGCGACTTCACCGGCTGCTGATGACTTCGATCGAGCGAGTCGGCCACCCGCAGAATCGCGGCGCACTTTCTCACCAGACGGAACTCGGCGGGCGTCAACGGCTGGAGCAGCTCGTGCGTCGCGTCGGGCTTCGAGCGCCGGTGGAACCGCGCGATCAACGCGACCAGCATGCGCTCCCGCTCGGTGAGACCGGGCAAGTCGGAGCTGAAGATCAGGTACTGCGTGTGTTTGTGATGCTTCTGGTAGTTCACCGCGTGGCCGATGTCGTGAAGCATGGCGGCGACCTCGAGGTACGGCCGCGCCGCTGCCGGCAACTGGTGCAGCGTCGCCAGCTCGTCGAACAAGGTCAACGCGAGCTTCGCGACCTGCATGCCGTGCTCTTCACTGAAGGCGAAGCGCCGGCCCAGCGCGAGGGCCGCTTCGGCCAACGAGTGATCGCTGTCGTCGAACTTCCGGCGCTTGAGCAGGTCGTAGAGAATGCCTTCGCGCAGGCCGCGATCGACCGCGGTGATGGTGCTCACCTTGAACCGTCGCATCACGGCCTCGAGCACCACCGCGCCGGCCACCACGATGTCGGCGCGCCGCGGGTCGAATCGCTTGCGCCGCTTCTCGTTGTCCATCTCGGCCAGCTGCTCCACGGCCGCGGAGATCTCGCGCATGGTGGCGTGGCCGAAACCTTCGGCTCGCGCGAACGCCACGATCGCGCCGATGGTGCCGCTCGAACCGATCGCGCTGGTGGGCATGCCCTTGTGGGTGCCCTTGATGCGCTCGTTGAGCATCTCGCTGGCGAAGTTGCGCATGAGCTCGAGCTTCTTGGCGGGCAACGAGTCCTTCACCTCGAACAGCTCGGTCAGCCGCACCGCGCCCAGATCGAGGCTCCACAGGTCTTTGGGTCGATCACCGTTGGCGTAGATGATCTCGGTGCTGCCGCCGCCGATGTCGATGCACAACGATCGCTGGTGCGCCTGCTTGCCGTGGAGCACCCCCAGGCAGATCAACCGCGCTTCTTCCCGGCCCGACACCACGTCGAGCGTCAGCTGCGCTTCACGTTTGACCCGCCGCACGATGTCGTCGCGGTTGCGCGCGTCACGCAGCGCGCTGGTGGCCACCGCGCGAACCCGGGCGCCGTAGCGTTTGCAGAGCGCCGAGTACCTGCGCAGCGTCGCCACCAGCCGGTCGGCCACCTCACGGGAGATCACGCCCGAGGTGTACAGCCCCTCCCCCGGACGGACGGGATCGCGCTCCGTATGCAGGCCCTCGATGGAGCCATCGGGCAACACGCGAGCCAGTTCGAGCCGCACCGCGTTGGTGCCGACGTCGATGGCCGCGAGAATGTCATCCTGAACTTCGGCTCGTGCCCTGCGTGCCATGGGTAACCTCGAAGTGACACACCTTGCTCAACTGATCCACTGTGCCAAGAAGGGCAAAGAGGGGACCCGACCGTGGTGGAACAAAGCAGCACCGACAAACACCTGTTTCTGAACCGAGAACTTTCCTGGCTCGCGTTCAACGAGCGGGTGCTCTCCGAAGCGCGCAACCCGACGTTGCCGATGCACGAGCGCATCAAGTTTCTCTCGATCGTCTCGAGCAACCTCGACGAGTTCTTCATGGTGCGCGTCGCGGGCATCAAGCAGCAGGCCCAGGGCGTGGTCGCCGATCTGCCCGCCGACGGCATGTTGCCCGGCGAGCAGCTGACCGCCATCGCCGAGCGCACGCACAAGATGTCCGACGAGCAGTACCGGGTGTGGAAGAGCGAGCTGATGCCGCTGCTGTCGGCCAACGGGCTCGCCGTGCTCAGCCGCGACGCGTTGACCGCTGAGCAGAAAGCCGCCGCGAAGATCTTCTTTCAGTCGAACGTGTTTCCCGCGCTCACCCCGCTGGCCGTCGACCCAGGTCACCCCTTCCCTCACCTGCGCAACAAGTCACTCAATGTCGCGGTGGTGGTGCGCCGCGGTGGCCAGCGCCGGCGGAAAGAGCTGGGCGAATCGGCCCTCGCCGTGGTGCAGGTGCCTTCGGTGCTGCCCCGCCTGGTGCCGATGCCTTCGGCCACCGGCACGGCGTTCCTGCTGCTGGAAGAGCTCATCCTGCTCCACGCGGCCGATCTTTTTCCCGGCTTCGCGGTCGACCAGGCCTGCGCGTTTCGTCTCACGCGCAACTGGGACCTCGATATCGACGAGGAAGAATCGCAAGACCTGCTCGCTTCGATTCAGCAGGAGCTCCGCCGTCGTGATCGAGGCGCCGTGGTGCGCCTGGAGATCGATCACACCGCCTCTGCCGCGCTCGAGTCGCAGCTCACCATCGCGCTGAAGATCTCGCCGCCCGACGTGTACCGGGTCGCAGGCCCCCTGCAGATGCAGGATCTCACCGCCATCAGCGATGCCGACCCGCGCCTGGACAACCGGGTCGAACCGTTCGTGCCCGCCACGCCCACGGTGATCGGCAACGCCGACTCGATTCTCCAGCTGGTCGGTCAGAAAGACCTGCTGCTGCACCACCCCTACGAGTCGTTCGACCCCGTGGTGCGCTTCCTCGAAGAGGCTGCCGACGATCCCAACGTGCTGGCGATCAAGCAGACCCTCTACCGCACCACGGGTGACAGCCCGGTGGCCCGCGCCCTGGTGCGCGCCTCCGAGAACGGTAAACAAGTCGCCGTGCTGGTCGAGCTCAAGGCCCGCCTCGACGAGGCCAACAACATCGCGTGGGCCCGGCGCATGGAAGAGAACGGCGTGCACGTGGTCTACGGGCTCATCGGCCTCAAGACCCACTGCAAGGTCACCCTGGTGGTGCGCCGCGAAGGCCACGGCATTCGCCGCTACGTGCACCTCGGCACCGGCAACTACAACTCGGCCACCGCGCGTGCGTACACCGACCTCTCGCTCTTCACCGCGCGCGCCGAGATCGCCGACGACGTCACCGCGTTGTTCAACCTGCTGACTGGCTACTCCACGCAGCCGAACTGGAAGCGCCTCGCCGTGGCGCCGACCACCTTGCAGAGCCGGATCCTCGAGCTGATCGAGCGGGAGGCGCAGCGCGCACGCAAGGGCGAGCCCGCCCGCATCCTCGCGAAGATCAACGCGCTGGTGGACCCCGTGGTCATTCGCGCGCTCTACGGCGCGAGCCAGGCGGGCGTGGAGATCGATCTGCTGGTGCGGGGCATC
>JANODF010000610.1:0-19864 GCA_031412555.1 Archangium sp.
ACAACGTGCCTCCGTCTTCCAGCTGCACCGGGGGAGGGCGGCAGCTGCACCCGGCCCCCACCACCCCCACCAAGGAAAGAAGGAGGAGGCTGTGGGCCGGGGTGAAGCGGAGGGCTGACTGCATGGTGAAGCTCCGGGTCAGTTAGTTGATGGGCACGGTGCAGGTGCAGGCGCCCGTCGCGCCGCAGGTGGTGAGCTGCGAGGTGAGGCAGGAGAGGCCGGTGCAGCACGAGGTGCCACCCGCCGAGCAGGTCTGACCCGAACCGACGCACGCCGCGCCCTGGCAGGTGCCGAACTCGGCGCCCGCGGGGATGTTGCAGGTCGAGCCGCTGCAGCAGTCGGACGACGCTGTGCAGATGGCCCCGATGCCCTGACAGATGACCGGCGTGCCGCAGGTGCCGTTGGTGCAGATCTGCGAGCAACAGTCGTTGCTGAACGCGCAGCTCAGGCCGTTCGCGCGGCACAGCGGGCCTGCGTCGACCACGCCCGCGTCGATGACACCGCCGTCCGCCGAGGTGCCGCCGTCGACCGGAACCTCTTCGAAGGGCCGGCACACGCCGCTCACGCAGAAGGCGCCGCCGCAGCAGTTCGCGTCGGTGGTGCAGCTGTTTCCCAGCGGGGCGCAGCTGGGGGTCTGGCAGCGCAACACGCCACCGTCACCGGGCAGACAGAGCGCGTCGTTGCAGCACTGGTCGCGGAACTGGCAGACGTCGCCCAGCGGAATGCAGCAGCCCGCCTGACCCGTGTAGCCGGTGGGGCAACTGCCGGAGCTGCCGCCGTAGCAACGCGGAATGCCCGACGAGTCGAGCTTGCAGACCGACTTCATTCCGTCGCAGCAGTTCTGCGAGGCGTTGATCATCACCTCGCCGCCATCGGGCAGGGGCGCGGCGCCGCAGATGTTGCCCACGCCGTTGCACGACTGGCCGTTGTCGCAGCGGCCGCCCGAGCAGGTCACCGAGCCGTTGGGGTTCACCCCGCCCCCGCAGCACGCGTCGTCACCCGAGCACGAGGTGCCGGTGAGCCGGCAGCCGCCCGCGGGCAAACACACCGTGGCGCCTGAGCCGGGATCGAAGCAGGTGCGTGAGCAGCACCCACTGCCGCCGCTGCAGGGGTTGCCTTCCTGGGTGCAGCCGCCGCCGCCACCGCCGGTGATGGTGAGGCAGTAACCCACGCCGCCGTCGTTCACGCTGCACGCGCGGCCGCAGCAGTCGGCGTTGGCGCTGCAGCGGTCGCCGTTGGGCTGGCAGTAGTAGGCCTTCGCGCACTGGCCCGCGTTGCACAACGTGGAGCAGCACTCGCCGTTGCCAGCGCAGGCGTCACCGAGCACCTTGCACGCCCCTCCGCCCGGAATCGGCGCGCAGGTGTTGGCGTTGCACACGCCGGTGCAGCACTCGTCGGGGCTCTGGCAGGCCTGGCCGGTCGCCACGCAGGCCGCGGTCGCGCACTGGCCCGAAGCGCAGTTGGCGTTGCAGCAGTCGGTGTCGATGGTGCACGCCGCGCCGGGATCACGGCAGAAGGTCGACGAGGTGCAGACCGAACCGCTGCAGGTGCCCGAGCAGCACGGCTCGGTGGTGCTGCAGGGATCGCCGGCGGCCACGCACATACCGGCGTCGGGGAGCACGCCTCCTCCACCACCCGTGCCCGTACCGCCGCCCGTCGCGGTGCCGCCACCCGTCGCGGTGCCACCACCCGTCGCGGTGCCACCACCCGTGTCACCACCACCCGTTCCCGAGTCTCCGTTGCCGTTGTTGGGACACTGACAGCCGCCGATGATCAACACGGCAAAGGACGCGAGCAGGACTTGTTTGAACATGGAGCCTCGTTCAGTTCGATACATCGGGGTGCTGAGCTGGGGTCGACAGAATGAAGTGCGCGGTGAATTGATCAAGTTGCCGTCGCGCCTTCATCAGGGTGCAGAGAGGGAAAATGACGCCACGGTGGGCGGGGGCTGGGCCACCCCAATTGCAGTGGCCACGCCCACCGTGACATCGAAAAAAAACAGGTCATGCGCGCGCGCGGAGTGAGCAGTTTACGTGCCGGTTCCCGCTCACAGCACGGCGACCCGCTGACGCATGTGGGCCTGTACCGCGCGGTACACCTGGGTGTCCCGCTGGGTTCAGTACGCCTCGCAAACCGTGAGTCGACTGGCCTTTGGGTGCGGCATGCGATGTGCTGTTTCGACTTCGCATGCGCCGGTTCTGGCTCCTCACGTTGCTGTTGCTCCCGCAGGTCGGTCGCACCGAAGAAGCGGAGCTTCAGGAGGCGCGCCGGCTGATGATCGAAGGCCTCGAGCGCGACCTGGCCGCCCCCACCACGCGTGGTCCGCCGCAGTGGCCTGCCTCTTCTGAACGGCCGCGCGCGGTGCCTCGGGGTGAACCCGGTGCGAAGCGGGTCGAGGCCCTGGGCGAGCGGGTGCGCAACGAAGCGAGCACCCGTGCGCGGGCGTTGGCGGAAGAGCGCCGCACCGTGCCCGACAATCAACCCGGCGCTGCCCAGTCGCGCACCCGCGCGGCCAAGGCGATGGGCCCCAAGCCGAAACCTCCGAAGCCTTGATCCGTCCGAGGTGGCGGTGCTCAGTGCTGTTCTGTTTCGTGTCGAGCGCCACGGCCTTCGCGCAAGCCGGTGACGCGCACGTGCTCGCCGGCGCGCGGGCGTTTCGTGCAGGCCAGTGGGCCGAAGCGCTGGTGGAGTTCCGGGTGGCGCTCAAGCTGGGCGCCCCCGCGTCGGTGCGTTGGTACGAAGGCGCCGCCCTCGCCCGGGCTGGCCGTTTTGAAGAAGCGGTGGGCAGCTTCGAGCTCGCCTGGGAATCCGCGCCCGCTGGCCGCGATCCGCTGCTCGACTACTACCGCGCGTTGTCGTGCTTCGAGCTGCGGTTGTGGGGCTGCGTGGTCGAGGTGACCTCCGAGCTCGAGCGTTCTGGTGGGCCGCGCATTCAGCAGCAGGTCAAGTCGATGGCCAACGAAGCGAAGCAGTTGTTGAGCAATGAGCCTCCGCGTGACGCCATCGATGCCTGTTTCGCCCGCGCGCGCGCCGCCACTTCACCCTCGTTGGGCCGCGCGTGGTTGAGGGAAGCGGCGCGGCTGGGGCGGCTGCGCACCGATGGGTTCCGGGTGGAAGAGGCCCAGCGCGCGGCCTCGGCGGCGAAGTTGAACTAAAATTGCGGGGCTGGCCGAGTAAAAGCCCGGCTTCGTGTCTTTCGTTCTCCTCGCCGCGTTGCTCGCTGCCTCTCCGTGCGGGCCGGTGAGCCCTGCCGAGCGCGACCCTGCGTTGGCGGCGATCTACCTCGAGGTGGGTGAAGCCGAGCTGGCCGCGCAGTCCTGGGAGTCGGCCGCCACCGCTCTCCAGAAATCGCTGGCGCACGATGGCACCCAGGCGAAAGCGGCGGCCTTGCGCGAGCAGGCGTGTCTGTTCCTGGGAGAAGGGTCGCTGGCTGCCATCGAGTCCTTGATGGATGCGCGCCAGTGGAAGGAGGCGCTGGCCGCGCTCCAGGTGTTGCAGCGGGTGCCGGAGGGCTCGCGCGCGCTGCTCGAGGGCGTGTGTCACTTCGAGCTGGGTGAGGACGGCGCGGCGCGTACGGCGCTGGAGCGGGCGTCGAAGGATCCGCTCCATGAGGCCGATGCGCGGGTGTTGTTGTCGTTGCTCGCGTTGCGCCGGGGTTCGGCCCGCGCCGCCGAGCAGGAGCTGCGGGCGTTGGAGCAGGGAGGCCGATCGCTCGGTGCACCGCTCTCGGCGTTGCTGCGGCAGGCCAGCCGGGGCGGCACGGTGACCGCGCGCGCGTCGGTGTTCGGAGGGGTGGACTCGAACCCCGCGCTCGCTCCGATGGAGATGGAAGTGCCGTACGGCCTGGTGGGCTTCACCGCGTTGGGCCAGTGGACGCCGCTGGGTCCGGTCAGTCCGTACCTGCGTCTGGCCGCCGGTGGCCGCGAGTACCCGGGTTTGAGTGCGCTGCGGACGCTCACCGGCGTGGGCACGCTGGGTTTTCAAGCGGGCCGGGGCGGCGATCGGGTCGCGCTCGACTATTCGCTCGACGGCGTGGTGTTCGGCGTTTCCCCCTACGCAGTGACGCATGGGCCCCGGGTGGAGGGCTCATTGCAACTCGGCCAGGCGCTGCTCTTCGCGGAGTGGATGCTGCGCTTCGAGACGTTCTTGCCGGAAGACGCGGCGGTCTTCTCCGGTCTGCGGCAAGACGCGGCGTTGGGCGTCTCTTCGGTGTTGCTCGCGGGGTTTTCGTTCGAGGTGGCCTGGGGTTTCACCCGCGATGATGCGCGGCAGCGCGAGCTGGCGTTGATCGAGCAGGGGCCGCGGTTGGCACTGGGGTGGTCGCGGGGGCGCACCCGGGCGATGGTTTCGGCGGAGCTGGAGTGGCGCCTCTACGACCTGTTCGACGTCGACCTCGGAGTACAACGCGAAGACGTGCGGTTCAGGCCGTCGGTGCGGGTGGAGTTCGACGTGGTGGATTGGCTCAGCGTGTTCGTCGCGGGAGATGCGGGGGTGGTCTCGTCGAACGTGGAGGCGGTCAGATCGTTGCGATTGGCGGCCACCGGTGGCGTGCAGCTGTGGGCGGGCCTGTGGTGAGGCGCGCTGCTCCTTTGCTGCTCGCGGTGCTCTCGCTCGCCTTCGGGTTCGGCGCTGCCGAGTGGCTCTCTTCCGAAGCGCGCGCCGCGGTGGATCAACTCCTGCTCGAGCAGGTCCGCGGGGCGGGTGCGGTGATGCAGGCGCTCGAGCCCATGGGCCTGAGTGAGGATGCGCTTCGACGGCTTCGTGCCAGTGGTGACTTCGATGAGGTCTCGTTGGTCGAAGGCAAACAGGTGCTCGCCGACGGCACTGGCCGCGCTCCGCACGACATCGACCTGCTGCGGTTCGACCCGGCGCGGTTGGACGCGGCGGCCATCGGCACCTCCGCCGTCTCACTCGACTACGAGGTCGGTGGTCTGCCCTTCGCGGTCGGCTACTTCCCGCTGCCGGAGCATCGCGTGCTGGTGGTCGAGGCCGGCAGTCGCTTCGCCGAACCCGCCCGCCGCGTCGAACGGGCGCGCACCACCGCGTTCGTCTCCAGCATCGTGGCCGCGCTCGCCTTGTTCTTCGTGGCCCTCGGGTGGTTGCGCCTCGAGACCCGCTGGCGAGCCGCCGCCGCGCAAGCCGCCTTCGCGCAGGCCCTGCAACGTTTCGCGGCGATGACCGCGCATGAAATTCGAAATCCGCTCGCCACCATCAGCGGCCTGCTCGAGCTCTACCGGGAGCGCCAGGGCGCCGCGCTGGGTGATGACGGCCAGAAGACCGTGAAGGAGGTGCTCGAGGAGGTGGTGCGCCTGCGCCAGGTGACTGGCGATCTGCTCGACCTCTCCTCCGAGCGCGCACTCAGCACCTCGACTCATGCCATCGAAGCGTTGGGTCGGGGTGAGGGCCTGCTGCTACTGACAGGCCCCGCTCGAACACTGCATCGAGCCGCTACAATTCACACACGCGTCACCATCGCGCCCGCAGGCATTCTTCATCGTGCCGCCCATGCACTGATTGGCGCCGGTGCAGCACCCCGCGCAGGTCGCGCCGTCGCACACGCAGGTGCCACCCATGCAGCGCAGTCCCGCGCCGCAGGCATTCCCGGTCCCGCACCCGCAGGTGCCGCCGGCCTTGCAGGTATCGGCCTTGAGCGGATCACACACGGTGCACATGCCCCCGGCCGAGCCGCACGCGGTCGCACTGCGCGGCTGGCACAGGCCCGCTTCACAACAACCGCTGGGGCAGGTGGCCGCCGTACACGGAGAGGGCCCGCAGGTGCCGCCATCACAGCTGCCGCTGCTGCACTGCACGCAGGTGGCGCCGCCCGCGCCGCAGCTCATCGGGCTGGTACCGGCCTGGCAGATTCCGTTGCTGCAGCAGCCGGTGGGGCAGGTGGTGTCGTCGCACGCCGCGGTGACGCAGCCGCCGTCCTGACAGCTGAGGGAAGCACAGGTCGCGCAGCTCGCCCCGCCGCCGCCGCAGCTGCTGGGCGACGTGCCCGGCTGGCACGTGCCGCTCGAGTCGCAGCAGCCGTTGGGGCAGGTCACGCTGCTGCAGGGGGCCGCGGTGCAGGTCTTCTGCCGGCAGGTGCCCGCGCCACAGCTCTCGCAGATGACGCCGCCGGTACCGCAGGTGGTGTCGGTGTTGCCGCTGCGGCACACGCCGCCCTGGCAGCAGCCGGTGGGGCAGGTGGTGGCGTCACACTTGTTGTCGCAGACCTGGTTGGTGCAGGTGTCGGCGCACTGGGAGCACGCCACGCCGCCCGTCCCGCAGCCGGTCGCCGCGGTGCCCGGGGTGCAGACACCCTCGAGGCAGCAGCCCTCGGGGCACGTCTGCGGGTTGCAGGTGTTCACGCACGCCCCCGCATCACACGAACCCAGGCCACACGAGATGCAGCCCATCGCGCTCACCCCACACGCCGAATCATCGGTGCCCGTCAGGCAGCGCGAGCCCGAGCAACACCCCGGACAGTTGGTCGCATTACACGCCGAGGTGGCGCAGGTGCCGGCCGTGCACGCACTGCCCAGGCAGTCCAGACACGCCCGGCCGCCCAGGCCGCACGACTGCGAGGTGTCGCCCATCAGACAACGCCCGCCCATGCAGCAGCCCGAAGGGCACGAGGCGGCGGTGCACTGGCAGAGCCCGCGCAGACACTCCACGCCCGGTTCACACGCGGGGCCGGTGCCGCACAGGCACTCCCCGGTGGCGGAGTCACACTTGTCCGCCCCGATGGCGGCGGTGCAAGGCGGGCCCACGCCGCAGGCACAACGGCCGTCGGCTCCGCAGGTGTTGGTGGTCAACACGTCGCAGGTGCTGCACGCGGCCCCGCCGATGCCGCAGGCCGAGGCGTTGGGCGAGGTGACGCAGTTGCCGTTCGAGCAGCAGCCCTGGCAGTTGTCGCAACCCGACAGGGGCGCCGCCAGCAGCACGGTGACCGCACGCTCCACCCCGAGCACCACGTCGACACGCGCGCGGCCCTGGCCCACCACCACACCTCCGGAGAGCCCTTCGACGAAGATCTCCATCGTCTGATTGGCGAGCGAGTCGGCCAGCAGCACGCGCACCGAGGTGGTGCTCGCCAGCGGGCCTGCTGCGGGCTCCGGCCGGGTCTCCGGGCCGAACACCGGTGTCTGGGCCTCGGTGCCGGAGTAGCGGAGTTGATCGATCTCCAGCCCCCCCGCTTCCACGGTGACCACCAGCGCGGTGCCATGCAGGCGGGTGACGTCGCGGCACGAAAGCGCGGGCAACAGGAGGCACATCATCCACACCGAAAGGCGCTTCATCGGGCGTTGATGTCCGGGAACGTGGTCTGCACGGGCTGCGGGGCGGTGGCGACTGCGGTGGCCGTCACGGCAGCGCCCACGGCGACCACGCCGATGGCCGTCCAGAACCACCAGCGTTGGTACACCGGGGGCGGGGGCGCCTCTTTCTTCAAGGCGGCTTCCAGCGAGAGCTGCCGGCCTTGTGCGTTGGCCACCTCGAGGCGCGTCTTCTCCAGCTCCAGCAGCCGCTGCTGTTCGGCCGCCGCGTGCTTGCGCTCGTCTTCCAGTCGAAGGCGCTCTTCTTCTTTGCGCTGCTGCTCGCTCTTGTCGGTCTTCTGACTGGCCCGCTGCGCGTCGACCTCGGCCAGCACGTCTTCGGTGGCCTTCGCCTGCGCGGTGGGCGGGTTCGTCTCGAGGTAGCGGCGGAAGTAGAAGCTCGCTTGGTCGAGGTGGCCAGCGCGGCGGTGGCTCTGGCCCAGGTTGAACAGCAGGCCGGGCGCGGCTTTCAGCTTGTAGGCCGCTTCGTACTGCTCGATGGCTTTGGCGTAGTCGCCCAGGTCGAAGGCCTTTTTGGCCTCCAACGCCGCGGCCCGGGCGGCGGTATCCGAAGCAGGTGCTGCCGCCGCGACGCCCGACAGCAACAGCACGAGGCAGAGAACTTCAGAACGGATCGAGCACGCCATCTTTGACGACCCTCGGCTTCTGTTTCGGAGCGACCGGCTGCAGCAGGAGCTCGAGCGATTGATCAGTCTGGAGCGACATCTCCCGCTCCACGGCCTGATACCCACCCAACTCCAGCCGCAGGCGGAGGGGCTGATCAGACTTCGGTTGGCGCAGCGTGAGCGGGGTGATGCCCACCACCGCGCCGGTATCGAGGCGAATGACGTTCACCTTCGAGGGCGTGGTGACGATGCTGAGGTTCACCTCGGCCGGGGCGAGCACCGGGGCCGGCGGGGGCGGCGTGACCACCACGGGCGGCGTGGGCGCCTGCACCACCGGCGCGACCAGCGGAACAGGCGCGGGCCGCAAGGCGACGTACCCGGCGATCGCGAGCAGCAGCACGCCCGCGGCCGCGGCGGCCAGCATGGCCTTCGAAGGCGAAGCGCTCTTCGCCGGGGCCTGCAGGGCGCGTTCGAGCCAGGCGGAGACGGCCGCCATCGAAGGCGGGCGCCCTTCAGCGCGTTTGCTCAAGCAGCTGGAGATCAGCTCCTGAATCGACTTCGGGATGGGCTCGCCGGCCTGGGTGCGGCTGGGCAACGGCGGGGGCGGCTGGGTGATGATGTCGGCCGCCAGTTGGCCGAAGACCATCGACTCGAAGGGTGGATGGCCCGCCAGCATCTCGTAGAGGATGGTGCCCAGCGCGTAGATGTCGGTGCGCGCGTCGACCTCGAGACCGGCGGCCTGCTCGGGGGCCATGTAGCGGGGCGTGCCCACCATGGTGCCGGACTGGGTGTCGGCCACCCGCAAGTCGCCGCTGGTCTGGAGCAGCTTGGCCACGCCGAAGTCGAGCACCTTCACCGAGTCGTCCCGGCCCTCGCGCGAGATGAGGAAGATGTTGTCGGGCTTGAGATCGCGGTGCACCACGTCGACGCGGTGAGCGGCGTGCAGCGCTTCGGCGATCTGCTTCCCGATGGAGCACACCTCGGCGATGGTCAACGCCCGTTCGGCCAACTGGGCAGCCAGGGTCTTGCCACGCAGCAGCTCCATCACGCCGTAGACGCGCTCGGGGAAGAGCTCCTCGACGAAGTCGTGCACCTCGACGATGTGCGCGTGGTTGATCTGATTGACCAGCCGCGCCTCTTGAAGAAAGCGGGCCACCAGCGACTTGTCCTGGATGAGGTGGCTGTGCAGCACCTTGAGCGCCACCTGCCGGCCCAGCCGCTGGTGACGGCCCTGGTACACCCGCCCCATGGTGCCTTCGCCGAGCAGCTGCTCGAGCACATAGGGCCCCAACGAGTCGCCCACCTGGAGCACAGGCGGCGTCTGGATCAGGTGCGGGCGGCACGACGGTCAACACATCAATCCCCCGAGGGCGTTACCACTCTGACATGGTTTACCGTGCCAGTGGAACAACCGTGGACGGAAGCCAGTAGTAACAGAAGGTTGAAGCCTTAGAGAACTTTTTGGACCGCCTCGCCGAGCTTCTGTTTGGAGACCGCGCCGGCGATCTGACCGACCACCTTGCCGCCGTTGAAGATCAGGAAGTTGGGCAACGACCGCACGCCGTAGGCCTGGGCGCTGACCTGGTTCTCCTCGATGTTCACCTTCACCACCTTGAGCTTGCCCTGGTGGGTGGTGGCGAGCTCCTCGAGGGTGGGCTCCATGGCGATACACGGCGCGCACCAGGTGGCCCAGAAGTCGACCAGAACGGGAATCTTGGAGTCGATCACTTCCGTTTTGAACTGCGCGTCGGAGAGGGCGAGGGTGTTGGCCATGGCGCTCGTTTAGCATGCGTCTGCTGCGCCCACATGGCCGCCGTCATCTCCCTCTCCCCGAGGGGGAGAGGGTCGGGGAGAGGGCTAACTCCTGTCGGACACCTTGAACCGGCTGGTGACCGCGGTGAGCGCGTCGACCGACGACTGGAGATCCTGAGCAATCCGGGTGGTCCGCCCCGTCGCATCCACCCCCTGCTTCACCAGGTCAGCCACGTTGCGAGCGCCTTGCACCGCCTGCTCTGACGACTGCCGCTGCTGCCGGGTGGCGACCGCGATCTGCTGAGCTGCTTCTTTCGTCCCGCGCGACAACGACAGAATCTGGGTGAACGCGGTCTGCGCCCGTTCGGCCACGGCCATGCCGCGATTCGACGACTCCACGCCTTCTTTCGCGCGCACCACCGCGACGTCACCCGAGGCCTGCACGCTCTCCACGATGCGCCCGATGTCGCGCGCCGACTGGGCCACGTTCTCGGCGAGCTTGCGCATCTCGGCGGCCACCACGGAGAACCCCCGGCCCACTTCACCGGCCTTGGTGCCTTCGAGCGCCGCGTTGAGCGCGAGCAGATCTGAACGATCGGCCACCTGCTTGATCACCTGCGCGATGCGGCTGACCTGCTGCACGTCGGCGTTGAGGCGGGTGATGGCGTCGGCCACTTCTTTGGCCTCGTGGCGGATCTCCGTCATACCGCCCACCATCTCGGCCACCACCGCGCGCGCTTCGTCGACGGCCTGGTTGGTGCGCACGGCCGCCTGCTCCACCACCTCGGTCGAGCGGGTGATGCTCTCGGCGGTGCGCGACAGCTCTTCGAAGGTGGCGGCGATCTGCTGCGCGTAGGCCGACTGCTGGCTGGTGACGTGGGTCTGATCACCCGACGCCACGTTGAGACCCTTCGCGGCTTCACCCAGGCGGCGCGTCAAGCCGACCATCTCGGTGACCAGGCTGCGCAGCGACTTGAGCATGTCGTTGACGGAAGCAGCCATCGACTGCACCTCGTTGGCGCCGCCCACGTCGACCTGCTGCACCGTGATGTCGCCCGCGGCCACCTCGCGCGCCACCCGGCTGACCACCCCGAGCGGGCCTGCGATGGCACCGGAGAACACCAGCGCCAGCGTGAGCCCCAGCCCGAGCGCGGCCAGCAGCACCCAGAGGCCCACCACCTGGTTCTCCTTCTCCTGGCGGGCGAACTGCTCCAGCGAGAAGCGCACCACCATGGTGGCCTCGTAGTCTTGATCCTTCGCGGTGCAGCGCACGTCGAGCACCGCGCCGCGATCGATCTGGCACTGGCCTTCGTCCGGCACCTCGTAGCGGCCGGGAGGCAGGTCGCCCTGCAGCTGCACGGTGGTGTCGTTCGACTTCACCTCGAGGAACCGTTTGCCGTTCTCCCGGGTGACGCGATCCTTGATCACCGCCAGCGAGCCGAGCTGGGTGACGTTGCCGCCGGCGCGCACGCCTTCGAAGATGCCGTTGAGCTCGCTGGGCGTGGCCAGCCCGTCGCGGATGAGCCGCATGATGGGTGCGGCGTTGTTGGCGGCGAGCTGGCCGACGGAGATGGCCTGGCGCTCGAGCGCGTCACCCGCTTGTTCGTTCAAGCGGCTGGGAAAATAGATGGAGGCGAACAACGCGACGGCGACGCAGGGCACCACCACCGCAAAGGCCGCCTGCACGCGCAGCGACAGTCCAGACCAGAGGCTCCCCATGGGTGCGCAGCGTCGCAGCTTCCCGGCGAAAGGGTTGAGCGAATTGGAGCCGAGCTCCCCTCTCCCTCTGGGAGAGGGTCAGGGTGAGGGCCTGGTTTGGTTTAGCCTCACACCCCATGCGCCGAACGCTGCTGCTGTTCACGCTCGTTTGCTCCCTGCCTTCCCTCGGAGCGGAGCCTTCACTGGCCTACCAACTGGTCGAGCTCTCCCTCGAGACCACCGCGCGTGACATCGAACGAATCGGAGCGCGCCCGACCATCAACTCCCGCGAGCTCTACCTCGCCACCGCCGCGCTCTACGACGCCTGGGCCGCCTACGACGCAGTGGCGCTGCCTTCACACGGCACGCCTCAGCGCCGACCCGCGGCCGAACGCACCGACGTCAACCGCGGCAAGGCGATGCTCGCGGCGCTGCACGTGGTGCTCCAGGATCTCTACCCTGCCCAACACGACTGGCTCGACGCGCAGTTCACGACGCGCGGCTTCACCCTGACCGCGCTCGGCAAGAAGAACTCGCCGGAAGCCGTCGGTCACGCCGCGGGGCTGCGCATCCTCTCGGAGCGCCAACACGACGGCGCGAACCAACTCGGCGACGAACGCGGCAGCTCGGGCCAGCCGTACTCCGACTACACCTTCTACGCGCCGCTCAACGGGCCCGACCGCGTGCTCGACGTCGACCACTGGCAGCCCATCCCCTTCACGCTCGACTCAGGTGAAGTGGTGCGGCCCGGGTTCCTCACGCCGCAGTGGTACCGGGTCAAACCGTTCGCGTTGCTCAGGGCTGATCAGCTCCGGCCGCCGCCACCACCGAAAGCGAACACCGCGCAGACGAAGCAGGAGCTCGACGAGGTGATTGCCCTCAACGGCTCCCTCACTCCCGAGCAGAAGGCCACCGTGGAGTTCATGCGCGATGGGCCGCGCTCCACCGGCCAATCAGGTCACTGGTTGCGGTTCGCGCAGGCCGTCTCACGCCGCGATCACCACGGCCTGGAGAAAGACGTGAAGCTCTTCTTCGCGGTGGCTGCCGCCTGCTTCGACGCCTTCATCGCCGCGTGGGACACCAAACGCGCCTACGACGGGCCGCGGCCGTGGACGTTGGTGCGCGTGCTCTATGCCGGCAAGAAGGTGCGCGGTTGGTTGGGGCCCGGCAAAGGCGTGGGCCTGGTGCCCGCGGAGAAGTGGACCCCGTATTCCCCCGCCTCGTTCGTCACCCCGCCGTTTCCCGGCTACGTGAGCGGTCACAGCACGGTGAGCGGAGCTGCCGCGAAGACGCTGGCCGACTTCACCGGGAGCGATCGATTCGAAGACGAGGACACCCGCCGCGCTGGCAGTTTGACCGAGCAGGGTTCGAGCCACGCTTTGATGCAGGCCATCGATGGCAAGTCGGCGACCGACGATGAGAAGGCGTGCGACGTGCTCCTTCGTCTGCCCACCTTCAGCGCGACGGCCGAGATGGCTGGCTACTCGCGGGTGCTCGGCGGCTATCACCTGCAGGTCGACAACGTGGAGGGCCTCGCCCTCGGCCGGAAGGTGTCGGCGGTGACGTGGGCGAAGGCATCGGCACTTTTTGCAGGTAGAGTGCAGTGACTTTTGCTGCGGATCGCGCTCTTCACGTTGCTGGTTGCGACGACGGTCTTCGCTGCGGCCCCGTCGTTCACCAACTTGAGCCCTGTCAGCCCCCCGACGGATCGACGCTCGACGGGCGCAGCCGTCAGGCCCGACACCCTCGCGGAGACGTACCTGACGTTCGGTGGCTTCAGCGGTGGCGGCAATGCGCTGGTCGAGCTGGTGCACTACCGCAGCGCGACCAACGCGTGGACCGCGGTGACCCCCACGTTGCCCGGCCGTGAACGTCATGGGCTCGCGTACGATCCGGTGCACGACGTGTTCGTGGTGGCCGGTGGTGCGAGCGGCTTCACGCTCTACGACACGGTGTTCCTGATCAACGGCACCACTTTCGCGCAGTCAGCGCCCCCCACGCCCACCACCCGGCCCAGCGCACGCATCGACCCGCTGCTGCAGTGGATTCCGCAGTGGGGAAAGTTCCTCTACTTCGGCGGCAGGACGAGCGTGTTCGCGAACAACCACGTGGGCGATCTGTGGTCGCTCGACGTCGGAGATGGCGGCGTCACCTGGGCGCCGGTGGTGGCTGCCGGCGGGCCTTCTGCGCGCGGCGCGGTGTGTTCGGGCTTCGATCTGATCACCGGTAAGTTGTTCCTCTTCGGGGGCGAGGCCATGAGCAACGTGGCCGATACGTGGGTGTTCGATACCGACGGCGGAACGTGGGCGTCTCTCGCGGTCACCGGCGCCGTGCCAAGCGCGCGCAGCTTCGCGGCGTGCGCATGGGATCCCATCCTCCAGCAGCTGGTGCTCTATGGCGGGCAGACCTCCACGCAGGTCGGCGGGCTGTTCACCTTCGATCCCCTCACCAACGTGTGGAGCACGTACACCGTGACCCCCAACCCCGGCACGCTGTCCGATGCGGCCGCTGCGTACTCCAAGGCACGCGGAGGGACGATCATCTTCGCCGGCAACGTGGGGAGCACCACCTACTCGCACGAGACCTGGCTGGTGGCCTTCAGCAAAGCGCCGTCGGTCGATGCGGGGCCTGATGTTTCGGTCGGCGAGAACGTGCTGACCAGTCTGTCGGGAAGCGTGGTGGACCCCGAGATGGATCCCACCACGTCGACGTGGCTGCAGACCTCGGGGCCGATGGTCACCGTGTCGGATGCGGGGGCGCTCAATGCGTCGTTCACCACGCCGACGGTGTTCGTGCCCACCGTGCTGCGCTTCAGGCTCACCGGGCGAGACAGCGCCAGCAGCACCACCGATGACGTCGACGTGACGGTGCTCAACACCATCAACGAGCGGCCGATCGCGGATGCGGGCGTCGACGTGGGGGTCGCTCCGGGTGAAGTGGTGCAGCTGAGTGGGAGCGCGGTGGATCCGAACGGAGATGCGATCACCGCGTTCAGCTGGAGTCAGACCGCGGGGCCTGGGGTCACCTTGTCTTCGAGCATGGTCGCGGCTCCCACGTTCACGGCGCCGATGCTGCCCCTCGCGACGGTGCTGCAGTTTCAGCTGGTCGTGAACGACGGGATGATTCTGTCGAACCCGGACCAGGTGTTCATCACGGTGGCGGCGTTCGATGGAGGAGTCGATGCGGGTGTCGATGCGGGGACCGACGCTGGCTTCGACGCGGGCGTAAATGCCGGTGAGGCCGATGCAGGGACTTCTGATGCGGGCTCCGCCGAGCTTGATGGCGGCTTGATTGAGCAGCAGCGAACGTTCCTCGTCGGCTGCGGTTGTTCTCAGGTTGATTTTTCGGCGATCTGGTTGATCGCCCTCACCCTGACCCTCTCCCGAAGGGATTGGGAAAGAGCTATTTCAGCTTCACGTGGTCGAGCTCGACCTCGCTCGTGAGCTTGCGAAACGAGAACGTCGCCCCCGGCCAGAGCATCGCGTTGCGCCCGTGCACGTCGAGGTACCAGCTGTTGCAGCCCGACGCCCAAACGGTCCCCGGCAGCCGTGCCTGAATGCCCGCGTTGAATGCGTGCTCGGCTTCTTCCGTGACCTCCACGCTCTTCGCGCCCGCTGCATCGAGCGCCTTCAGGTGCGCCATCGCAAATCGGATCTGCGACTCGATCATGTAGACCATCGAGTTGTGCCCGAGCCCGGTGTTCGGCCCCATCAGCACGTACATGTTCGGAAAGCCCGGCACCGTGGTGCCCCGGTACGCGTGCAGACCCTCACTCCACGTGGCGCCGAGGTCCCGGCCTCCGCGGCCGAGCACCTTCAAGCGCGACAGCGGCGCCGCTACGTCGAAGCCGGTGCACCAGGCGATCGCGTCACACTCCACGTGGCGGCCATCGGGCGTCACCACGCCGGTCTCGGTGACTTCCTTCACCGCGCTGCTCTCGAGCGCGACGTTGGGCCGGTTGAACGACGGGTAGTAGTCGTCGGAGAGCAGGATGCGTTTGCAGCCCGCGGCGTATTTCGGCGTGAGGCGCTCCTGCAGCGTGGCGTCTTTCACCTGCTGGCGGATGTGCCGTTTGCCCAGCCACTCGGCGGCGCGCAGCACACGGGGCCAGCGGGTGAAGCCCAACGCCCGGCTCTCCAGCTTCCAGTAAATGGCCGCGCGGGTGAGCTTCATCAACCACGGCGACACGCGGTACAGCCACCGGGCCAGCCGCGAAATCGGCGCATCCGCCCGCGGCACCACCCACGCCGGTGTGCGCTGAAACAAGGTGAGCTGCTTCACGTGCGGCGCGAGCGCGGGCACCAGCTGAATCGCCGAAGCACCCGTGCCCACCACCACGATGCGTTTGCCTTCGAGCGAGACCGACTCGTCCCACGCGGCCGAGTGGAGCTGCGGCCCCTTGAACTTCTCGCGCCCCGGCACCTCGGGGAACTTCGGGTGATGCAGGGCTCCCACGCCGAGCACCAGCTGCGGCGCGCGGAAGACTTCTCCGGTCTTCGTGGTGACCTGCCATGAGCTGGTCGCCTCGTCGTACTCGCAGGTCTGCGCTTCCACGCCGAAGCGGCACTGGGCGCGCACGCCGTATTGATCAGCCGTGCGCTCCAGGTAACCGAGGATTTCTTTCTGCGGCGCGAAGTGACGCGTCCACCCGGCGTTCTGCGCGAAGGAGAAGGAATAGAGGTGTGAAGGCACGTCGCACGCGCAGCCGGGGTAGCGGTTCTCCCGCCACGTGCCGCCCACGCCCGGGCCCTTCTCGAGCACCACGTAGCTGCGTTTGCCTTCCTGCTGGAGCGCGATGGCCATGCCCAGGCCTGAGAAGCCCGAGCCCAGGATGATCACATCGGTCAACACTCCGCTCGGGAAGACCGGTGAGGTCATGTCGCGAGCGAGCGCTTCCACGCTTCGATGAGCTCGAAGCCACCCCGGCTGGCCGGATGAAAGTCGCGCCGGAAATACGAGAGATACGGCCGCACCAACGCGCTGAGCGCACCGGGATTGACGAAGCAGAACTTGAACAGCCGCCAGTGTTCACGCACCGAGAACAGCAAGCCGCGCTTCGCCATGAACACGAGCTGCTGCAGCACCACCAGGCTCCAGAAGAAGAACGAGACCACCAGCATCACCCGGCAGCGCTCGAAGAACGTGCCACCGACGGCCTGGTAGACGTCGAAGGCCACGCTGCGGTGTTCGTTCTCTTCGGCCGCGTGCCAGCGCCAGAGCGAGCGCATGGTGGGGTCGCTCCCTTCGAGCGCTTCGGGCTTCGCGAGGATGAACTCGCCCATGAGCGAGGTGAAGTGTTCGAGCGCGCAGGTGACCGCCAGCTGCCGGCGCGGCGAGAACAGGCGCATCGACAGGCCGAGCAGGAAGCGCACGTTGCGCTCGAGCCCCGCGACCGGAATGCCCTGCTCGGTGAGTCGGTCGTTGTAGGCCACGTGTTCGCGGCCGTGGTGACCCTCCTGGGCGCAGAAGGCGGCGACCTCTTCTTTCAAACGCGGGTCGGTCAGCTGCGACTGGTAGTGCTTCACGCTGCGTACGAAGAAGCGTTCACCCAGCGGGAAAAAGACCGAGAGCTGGTCGAAGTACGCGCTGACCGCGGGACCTTGCCCGTGCCAGTCGCGCGGCGAGCTGGAGAGTGGAAACCGGAAGTCGCGCACTTCGATGGAGGTCATGACCGGAACTTGCACCCGATGGAGGAGGAGAAGCAGTACCCGCTGCTGTGCTGGGGTGCCACGGTGTTGTTAATCCGGGCCAGCCGCAAGTGCGCGACGCGGTGGTAAGTCGGGCGGGTGAGTCGAACCGCCGGTCTGCCCAGCTCCTACCTCGTGCATCTGGTGGAGCTCACCCGGCGCTTCGGTGTGGAAGACGACGAGCTGCTGGGCCCGCTCGATCTCGAGCTGGAGGACCTCGCCGAGAGCTCGGGCCGGCTCGACGTCTCGCAGGTGATCGACCTCATCGAACGCGCGCGCACGCTCACCGGTGAGCCGGGCCTGGGCATCTACCTCGGCCTCGCCATGCGCGCGTCGTGGCATGGGTACCTGGGCTTCGCGGTGCTCACGGCCAAAGACGTTGGTGACGCGCTCAAGCTGGGGGAGCGGTTCATCTCCACCCGCACCACCGCGCTCGCGTTCAGGTTGACGGTGGAGGATGGGAAGGCGTCGTTCTGGCTGGAGGAGCGCGCGGACTTCGGGGCCGCACGCGATGCGCTGGTGATGGCGTTGTTGATTGGGCTCTCCACCATCGGGCAGGCGTTGTCGGGGCGTGAACTCGAGGGGCGCATCGAAGTGGCGTTGCCGCGGCCTCCGTGGCTCGAGCGGTTCGCCGACAATGCGCGGTTGGATCGTGTGGCGTTCGAGAAGCCTGCCCATCGCATCGTGTTCGACGCGCGGTTGCTCACCACGCCGTTTCAGTTGGCCGATGCGGGGGCGCGTGAGCTGGCCGCGGCGCAGTGTGAGAAGGAGCTGGCCGCGCTCGGCTTCGCGGGGCGCTTGTCGGCGCGCGTGCGGG
This sequence comes from Archangium sp., assembly GCA_031412555.1. Lineage (GTDB taxonomy): Bacteria > Myxococcota > Myxococcia > Myxococcales > Myxococcaceae > Archangium_A. Next base: position 17,879 of record JANODF010000610.1, read on the forward strand.
AGCTGGTGCTCAGTGGTGGCGCGGTGGTCGATGTGGAAGGCGTGGCGAAGGTGTTGTCGATGAGCTCGCGCACGCTCAAACGACGGCTGGCGGGGGAGGGCACGAGCTATTCGGAGCTGCTCGAGGTGGAACGGAAGTCTCGCGCGGAGCACTTGCTCGCTCACACGACGATGTCGGTGAAGGAGATTTCAGCCGCGCTCGGTTATGCGGACACCGCTGCGTTCTCGCACGCGTTCCAGCGGTGGACCGGCAAGTCACCGAGTGACGTCAGGTAGTCGAGGACAGCGAACGGCCTCGGGGGTGCGTGGGGCTTTCTGGAGTCTGGGCGGTGCTCGCCTCGCGTAGGCCTCTCTGCTTCGGACGAGGACGCTTACGGTCTCCATTTGCTGCGTTCAGGCGACGCCGGTCGCCACCGTACGGGGGCCGGTACGCCTGCGCCCGAGGTCGAAGCCTGGTTGAATTGGGTCAAAGAAAGCCGGCGCGGAGAGGCCTGTTCGCGTCGAGCGCCCGAGCGAAGTCCACACAGCACCACCTTCCCCAGGGCTGTGGCCTTTCCGAGCTACTTCCCGGCCGGCCTGGCCAGCTGCGCCATCACCGACTGAATGTTCGCCTGCGCGAGCGCCAGGTTGAGCCGCATGAAGTCGATGGGCTTGGTCAGAAAATGACTGGCCCCCACCGCCTTCACCTCCGCCTCGGAGTACCGCGTCACGTACGCGGTCATCACGATGATCGGCAGGTGCGGCAGCGGCGGCAACGACTGCGCCCACGACGGCAACGCGCTCTTCGGCGTCATGCCCCGAATCACCTTCACCAACGCCAGCCCATCCATCTGGCTGCCTTGCAGCTCGATGTCCATCAGCACCGCGAACAACTCCGTGCCTTGTTTGCTGAGCACCTCGCAGGCCTGGCGATCACTCGTCGCGCTGATCAGCTCGTACCGCGCCTGCAACCGCAGCTGCGCGAGCTTGAACGTGTCCGCGTCATCCTCGACGTACAAGACGATCGGTTTGGCGTTCGGAGTCACGGCGCGTTCACTGTAGCGGCATGGGGTTCACTGCGCACGATGGGGCCCCACCCCAGCCGTGGCGTCAGCCGCGGATCGGCCTTCGTCTTCCAGATGAAACCGTCGAGCAGATAGTGCGTGGTCTGCGGCAACGAGAGCAGCGGCACCAGCAACGCCAGCAGCGCACCTTCCACCTCGAAGCCGCCCGCGCCGAAGAGCATGGGGTGCTCGTGCCAGACCAGCTTGTCCCAGGCCAGCTCTTCGAAGAACGCGAGCACCCAGAGCAGGAGCAAGAAGCCCGGCACCCCCGCGCGCAGCAACCACGAGAAGCGGCCGTACCCGCCCTCTTCATTGCGGTGCTTCGCGTAGCGATGCAGCAGCACCAGGTACGGCACGCCGTGCAGCGCCACGTTCATCACGGTGAACGCGAGGTCGCTCTGCGCCAGCACGATGCCGCCAAACCAGCTCAGCCAGGTGGCGAAGAGCAGCAACGACTTGCCCAGGTGCAGCCGGCGAAAGACCAGCGCCTGGACGAGCCAGCCGAGCAACACCAGCGCGTGAACGGCCAGCGCTGCGGTGCCCACCCAGGCCGGCAGCCCGCCGATGAAGTCGCCTTCGCGAAACCACCAGAACGCGCGCGGCAGGTGCGCGTGCCACCACACCACCGGGCCGAGCGTGGCCGCGAAGATGGCGGCGCGATCGAAGTTCAGCTCGCGCTCGCTGCTGCCTGCGCGCCGGCCGTAGAGCACCATCCACCCCACCTGCTGGCGAATGAAGTGCCACGCGGCGACGTAGGCCAGCACCCGCCAGAACAACTCAGGCGAGAGTGCGTGGGCCGCGACGCCCAGGCCGTACGCGAGCAGGGGCGCGGCGGTGTAGAGCAGGGGGCGGCGGCGCAGCTCTTCTGGGTCGAGATAGACGCGAAAGAGCGTCGACCAGACGTGCGCCACGTCGATGAACACCACGAAGAGCAAGAACACCCA
>JANODF010000611.1:0-9596 GCA_031412555.1 Archangium sp.
GCGCTGCTGGTGGGCCGGCTCTCCGGGCTCTCCCGCGAGCTGCTGCGCGTGAGCCTGGGCAACCTGCTCAACGAACGCATCCTCGAGAAGTCGCTCACGCTCGAGCTGCGTCACTACGAAGACTCCGAGACGTACGACATCATGCAGAACGCCCGGCGCGAGGCCTCGTCACGGCCGCTCGCGCTGGCGATGGACGCGGTCACCGTGGTGCGTCAGCTGCTGACGTTGTCTTCCTTCGCGGTGCTGCTGTGGAGCGTGGCGTGGTGGAGCGGGCTGGTGCTGCTCGCCGCCGCGGTGCCTTCGTTTCTCGCGGAGACGAAGATGTCGGGCGAGCGTTTTCGCCTCTATTCGTGGCGTGCGCCCGAAGGCCGCAAGCTCAACTATCTGGAGTGGATCCTCACCCGCGACTCCACCGTCAAAGAGGTGAAGCTCTTCGGTCTGGGGCCGCTCATCCTGGGCCGCTACCGCGCGCTGTTCGCCAAGTTCCTCGCGGAGGATCGCAAGCTCGCCCTCAAGCGCCTCTTCTACGGAACGTTGCTGGGCGCGGTCTCTCTCGCGTCGTTCTACTTCTGCTACCTCTGGGTGGCCGGTCGCGCGTCGAAGGGCGCCATCACGGTGGGCGATCTGGTGCTCTACCTGGGCGTGTTCCGTCAGGGGCAGGCCGCCTTCGAATCGGTGCTCGCCGCGGTCGCTGGCAGCTACGAAGACGCGCTCTTCCTCTCGAACCTGCAGCGTTTCTTCGACCTGCCCACCACCGCCGAGGCCTCGCGCGTCTCACCCGCGAAGACGCTGGGCCCGGGGCCCCACCTGCTGGAGTTCGATCACGTCAGCTTCAAGTACCAGCACCGGGATGACTGGGCGCTGCGCGACGTGACCTTGCGGCTGGAGCCCGGCGAGAAGCTCGCCCTGGTCGGCGAGAACGGCGCGGGTAAGTCGACGCTGATCAAGTTGCTGCTCCGGCTCTACGAGCCCACCGAAGGGTCCATTCGCTACGGCGGCATCGACCTGAGAGATCTCGACGCGAAGGATCTCCGCGAGCGGGTGGGCGCCGTCTTTCAGGACTTCGTGCGCTATCAATTCAGCGCAGCGGAGAACATCGGCCTGGGTCAACCCGCGAAGGTGGAAGACCGGCCGGCGATCGAGATCGCGGCAGATGCCGGTGGTGCACGTGGGGTGATCGAAGCGTTGCCCAAACAGTTCGACACGATGCTGGGTGGATGGTTCGAGAAGGGCCACGAGCTGTCGGGTGGGCAGTGGCAGAAGCTGGCCATCGCCCGCGCGTTCATGCGCGACGCGGAGATCCTCATTCTCGACGAGCCCACCGCGGCCATCGACGCGGAGGCCGAGGTCGCGCTGTTCGAGCGGTTCCGCGCGTTGGCGAAAGATCGCACCGCCATCATCATCAGCCACCGCTTCAGCACGGTGCGCATGGCCGATCGCATCGCGGTGCTCGAGGGCGGCAAGCTCACCGAGCTGGGCAGTCATCGCGAGCTGCTCGACAAGGGCGGCCGCTACGCGCGGCTCTTCACGCTGCAGGCGCAGGGCTACAAATGACTCCTCCCTCTCCCTGCGCCAGCGGGGAGAGGGGCCTCACCACCACGAATACCCGACACTCAAGCTCGCCGAGAACGCCGCCTCAGGCCCCACCGGTACCCGCAACTGCACGAACTCCGTCGGCTGCAAACTGAAACCCGGCGCGACCTGCAAACCAATCAGCAACCCACTGCGCCGAGTCTCATTCGAAGCGCGCTGCGCCGGAGCAAAGTTCACCCGCACCGGCACGGTCAGCCCGTAGAACCCCGAGCCGCCGAAAATCAGCGGGCCCCACACCGAGAACGCCGCGCCGAGCCCCACCGAGAAATGATCATTCAGCACGTACTCCGCGTTCACGCCGAGCGCGCCGATGTACGTGATCACGATGGTGCCCAGCTCGACATGAGCGAACACCGAGAACCGATCGTTGAACACCGCGCCCGCATCGGCCGAAAGGCCCACGCCGAGCGCCGGTGAGTAGTTCGCCAACCCGAACGACACGCCGCCGCCGAGCCCGAACCGCGCGCGCGTCTGCGTGCGCATCGACTGCGCCTGCTCGGGCCTGCTGCCCGCCGAGCCCCGGCCTTCGTCGGGCTCGGCGGCGAACAACATCAACGCAACTGCAGCGCCCCAACCCATCGCAGGCGGCTCAGGGCACGTTCACGGTGGTGTTGATGGGCGAGTAGAGGCAGGGCGTACCGGCACCGAAGTTGATCGTTCCCGCCACCCACATCTGCTTGGTGACGCTCATGGTGCGGGTGCTGGTCGTCATCAACTGACCACCGCAATACACCTTGAGGGTCGAGGTCACCGCGTTGGGCGAGGCCGACCAGCTGAACATGTGCACCCCCACGGTGTACGCGACCGTCTGGGAGGGCGAGTTGATGCGGATGTTCTCCGGGCCGCGGCCGGTGATGTCGTCGCGATCGAGGCTGGGGCTCGCCTGCGCGCCGCCCGGCCAGCTGGGCGTCTCGTTGAGCCAGTGGCAGTCGTAGGTCGAGTTGTTCCAGCTGGTGGCCGAGTTGCTCGGCCCGGCCATCGGGTGGATCAGGTGGAGATCCATGTCGTTCGGGCGATCCCAGGTCAGCTCGATCCACAGGTCGCCGTTGGGGTTGACCGTGATGGGCGTGGTGCACTGGGCCGTGCCGCCCAGCCCGTCAGAGACGTTGAAGTTCACGATGTGCGTGCCCACCACGTCGGCGAAGTACGTGGTGCTGGAGCAGCTGTTGGGCGCCGAGAAGTTGCCGCTCGAGGTGGTGGGGCGCGAGGCGATGGCCCAGTTACAGGTCGTCGCACCCGGCGCCATGATCGACGGGGTGAGCGTCACGGTGCTGTTGGCGTTGACCGTGATGGGGCCCGGGCACATCGCCGTCACGCCGCAGCCCGCCATGGTGCGCGCGCGGCCATTGCCGTTGAGCGCCACAGCGTAGGGAACGGCCATCGAGCCCTGCTGCATGGTGACGGTGACTTCACCGGTCGCGGGGCCGACCAGGTACGGGCGGTAGCGCAGCAACACGGTGCGCGAAGCGCCGGGAGCGAGCGGCCCACCCGCGGGCGCCGAGCTGATGGCGAACTGCGGGCAGCCCGCGGGGTTGGTGCACGAGCCCGAGCCCGCTGGCGCGTTGGCGGCGTTGGTGAGCACCGTGCTGTTGAGGGTGACCGTCTGCGCGCAGGTGTTGCTGATCACCACCGCGCGCTCGGGTGAACCGCACTCGAGCTCCGTGTCGGCAAAGTTGACCGGGCTGGGCGCGAGCGTGAGGCAGGAGGGCGCCAGGGTGGCCGAGAGCAACACCGCACCCTGCGAAGCGCCCGGCGAGGAGACGTTGAAGATCGCCTCGCCGCTGACCATCGTGGGCGTCTGCGGGCTGCGCAGCGGCTGGCCATGCACCGTCACCACCTGGCTCTGACCCGGGTTGAGCACCACGTCGCTCATCGCGCCGGGCAGGGTGAAGGTGTCGTGCGTGGTCGGCGAGAGACCGAGCCCGTTGAAGTAACAGACCTCGGTGGGCGCGGTGCCCAGGTTGGTGAGCGTGAAGGTGAGGTCACGCACCTGCGGCACGTCCATGATGCCGAAGGCCAGATCGGTGGGCGCCACCGTGTAGTTGCAGGGCGGCACATCGATGGCCTCGGCCGTGATGCGCACCGTCACCGCGGGGGTGAGCGAGTCGTTGGAGTACAGCGTCAGCTCCCACTCCTTCTGGCCCGCGGTCTGGGGAATCACGCGCACCGGCAGGTTCAGCGCGGCGCCAATGGTCGCTTCGATGCCGTCGTTCACGTTGTAGGTCGCCGCGCTCAAGGTGCCCGCGCAGGCGTTGCCCACCGCGTCCCAGTCGCCCACGCACAGCTCGGCGTCGGTGCCGGTGATGGCGCGCACCGACCAATAGGTGGTGCCCTGGCCGTTCATGCCCAGGTGCAGGTTCGCGCGCGGATCAGGCGGCGTGGGGCGGTTGCCCACGTTGGCCACCCGCAGGGTGCGCTGGGAGAAGGTGCCCGGTGAGGCCCCCGCGGTGAAGCCGACCCGGCCGATGGCGAACACCGGCGAGGGGCGCACTTCGATGCGGGGTCCACCGCCGAAGCCGCGCAGGTTGATGGAGAGCGCGGGCTGCGAAGAGAGGCTGGTGCTGGCCATCAGCTGGCCCGTTTTGGGGCCGAGCACGGTGGGGCGGAAGTCGAGCACCGTCACGCCGGTGCCGGCCACCCAGCTCTGATCAGCGCCGCGCACCGAGGCGGGCACCTTGAGCAGGGTGATGTCGGTGGGGTCGGCCGCGGTGACCACGAAGACCGGGTCGGTGGTGCGAAGGCGGCTGATGTTGATGTCCAGGCTGCAGGCGTTGCTGAAGGTGATGGTGCCTTCCGCCACGCTGCCCGGCGCGACGCTGCCGAAGTGCAACGAGCTGGCGGTGGAGTCTTCGGGCGGGTCGGCGCGCCAGGTGAGGCAGGAGACCACGCCGCGGCCACGCACCTGCACGGTGCGCTGCGGGCACGAGTCGGCGCGGCGGATCACGAACTCGCCGTTGTAGTCACGCGGCTCGGTGGGCTTGAAGTTCACCTTCGCGTTGGGCGAGCTGTTGGCGTCGACCAGCAGCCTCCCTTCGTTGCCCAGGCCGTTGATCTCGAAGATGCCGACCGGTGCACCGGTGACGCCGCCGGAGGTGACGGTCACCGGCGAGGCGCCGTCGTTGCGCAGCGAGAACTCTTCGTTGAGCGAGCTGCCGATCGGCACCGCGCCGAAGTCGATCACCGAAGGCACATCACACTCGCCGGCGATCGCGCGGCCGTTGATGGTCAACAAAGAAGGGGCGGCACCCGAGGGGCGAAACTCGACCTCGGCGGAGTAGTCGACGAAGCGCTCTTCGGTGATGGGTGGCGAGAAGATCACCGTGACCGGCTGCTTCTCGGTGGGGTTGACCACCACGTCAGGCACCCAGCGCACTTCGAAGGCGGAGTTGGGCTCGCTGAACAGGCCCAGCGTCACGGGCGAACCGGTGAGCTTGGCGAACTCGGTCATGGTGAAGGCGGCCCGGCCCACGTTCTGAACGAAGAGCACCTGCTCGCGGCGAGCGCCCATGGTGGTGGGCCCAAAGTCGACGCGCGCCGAAGAATCGATCTGCGGGCCGGCCTCGTTCACCCACTCCCAACGCACCTCGCCAGCGATGCCTTGTGCCCCTGCAGGGCGGCGGCATTCACAACCAACGATGACGACAGCGAGCCAAAGAACACAAAGATGTGGGAGTCGCACGGCCAAAGGCTTACCACGCAGCGCGTCGTGATCACCACGGGGGGCCGAGACCTCCCGTCGCGAATGGAAATTTCTCCGCAGCGAAGTCTCAGAAGCTGGGAAATTGCTCCTTCTCCCCAGCGGGGCGAGGGTCGGGGAGAGGGGAGTGCGTCATTCAGAACGAAGCCACCATGCCGCCGGCGGAAGACCTCGATCGCGATGCCGCGGCCGTCTTGCGCCTGGTGACGCTGCTGGTGGGCGGCTCGACCTTGGCGGGCCTGCTGGCGAGAGCCTTCGCAGGCGCCCCCCCTGACGGAGGCACCCTCACGGGCCTGTTGTTGCTGGCGGTCTGCGTGACCACGCAGGTGCTGGTGCTCCGGAAGCACATCAAGCTGGCCGCGCATCTCTTCATCGCCACCGCCTGGCTCTCCGTCGGGGCGATCAGCATCAGCCGCGGCGGGCACTACTCAGGCACGGTCGGCCTCTACCTGCTGTGCACGGTGATGGCGGGCGTGTTGCTCTCGGCGCGCGCGGCGATCATCACGTGCGCGCTGAGCGTGCCGGCGAGCCTCGCGCTGCTGGTGGCTGAGACGCGTGGGTGGATGCCCCCCGGCATTCCGTCTTCACCGGCGCAGCGTGGCCTCACCGCGGTGCTCACCCTGGTGGTCACCACCGCCATCTTTCTCATCGCCTTGCGCCGGCTGATCCGCGCGGTCGAACGCACGCGCCGCTCGAGTGAACAGCTGGCCGCCGCGAACCGCGAGCTGCTGCAGAGCCACGCCACGCTGGAGCAGACGGTGGCCGAGCGCACGCAGAGCCTGGTGCTGGCGCGCGATCAGGCATTGGCCGCGGCCCGGGCGCGCATGAGCTTCCTGGCCAACATGAGCCATGAGCTGCGCACGCCCATGCATGCAGTGGTGGGCATCACGGAGCTGCTGCGGCTGCGAGGCCTCGACGCAGAGACCCATGAGCTGGTCGACACCATCGGCAAGAGCGGAGACGCGCTGGTGGCCATCCTCGACGACGTGCTCGATCTGGCGAAGATCGAAGCGGGCCGCCTGGTGGTCGAAGCGGCCGTCTACCAACCGCGGAGCGTGGTCGACGAGTTGATCGCCCTGCTGGGCGCGCAGGCGCGGGGCAAAGGCGTGCGGCTCTCGGCGCGTGTGCACGACGACGTGCCCGCTCATGTGCTGGGCGATCGCACCCGGGTGCGGCAAGTGCTGATGAACCTCGCAGGCAACGCGCTCAAGTTCACCAACGCGGGCACGGTCGAGCTCGAGGTGTTGAAGGGCCCCGGCGACATCTTGCGCTTCGAGGTGCACGACACGGGGGTGGGCGTGTCCGATGAAGAGCTGGGCCGGCTGTTTCAGCCCTTCATTCAAGGCGACGCCTCCACCTCGCGCCGGTACGGAGGCACGGGCCTGGGGCTGGCGATCAGCAAACAGCTCGCAGAGTTGATGGGCGGCGCGGTGGGTGCCCGCAGCGTGCCCGACACCGGTTCGACCTTCTGGTTCACCGTGTGCGCCCCCGCGCAGACCCACCCGGTGGTGGAGCAGGCCCCGGTGGCCAGAGAGAAACCCGTTCGAACGCCCCTGCGAATCCTGCTGGCCGAAGACGACGGCGTGAACCAATTGCTCGCGCTCAAGATGCTGCAGCTGCTCGGCTACGAAGCAGACCTGGTGGTGAACGGGCTCGACGCGCTCGCCGCGTTGACCCGCACGCCCTACGACGTGGTGTTGATGGACGTGCACATGCCGGAGATGGATGGGCTCGAGGCGATGCGTCAGGTGCGGGGGTGGGCCCGGCCGCAGCCGTGGATCATCGTGATCAGCGCCAGCGCGTTGCCCGAAGATCGCGCCGCCGCGTACGCCGCCGGCGCCAACGACTGTCTCTCGAAGCCCGTGAAGGTCGATGCACTCGAGAAGGCACTCGCGCGGATTCCGGTGCTGAACCGTTAGCGCGACCAGCCCGCTGCCTTCCCCAGAGCCGACCTGTCCCACGCCGGTACTGAACGGGCAGGTGTCTTTCCCCGACGGAATTCTCCAACCACGCAGAAATCATCACGCAGTGTCCGCGCGCCTCACACACGCCACGAGCCGCCCGCAGGCCGCCCCCAATTGCTCACATTGCTGAGCTTCGTTCGCAATTGGTACTCGCGCTTTCGCAGTGAGAACACGTGCGTGCCGGCGAGTGTCGCGCGGGTTCTGACGGGGGACCGGACATTGTGGAAGTTGAACCGGTCCAGAGGGGCGCGGGAGCGGTGTGCGCTCCTTCGCTGTCTGCATTTCTCACTCGTGTTCGAGGTTCGATCTTGAAAATCGTCGTCGCCGTCTCAGCAGCCGTCTGTGCTCTTGCATTGGCAGGGTGTGGTCCCGAAGCACAGTTCGACGAAACCGCCGTCGCCAGCACCCGCGCTGCGTTGACCGGGCCGATGCCCTACCGCGGGGTGAACCTCGCGGGCGCCGACTTCGGCGTGGCGTCCGACGGCACGGGGCAGAACCCGGGTACGTTCGGCTCGACGTACACCTGGCCCAGCGCGACCTCGGCCGACTACTTCCTCGCCAAGGGCATGAACACCTTCCGGGTGCCCTTCCGCTGGGAGCGCCTGCAGCGCACCCTCGGCGCGGCCTTCGACGCTGCGGAACTCACGCGCATGCGCACCACCGTCAACGGCATCACCAGCCGCGGTGGGGTGGTGCTGCTCGACCCGCACAACTACGCGCGCTACGGCACCGCGTTCATCGGCTCGGGCAGCGTGAGCCACGCCCAGTTCGCCGATTTCTGGTCTCGCCTGGCCAATGAGTTCAAGAGCAACCCCAACGTGCTCTTCGGTTTGATGAACGAGCCGTACGGCCTGCCCACCGAGCAGTGGGTCACCTCGGCCAACGCCGCCATCGTCGCCATCCGCGCGACGGGCGCGACCAACCTCATCCTGGTGCCCGGCAACGCGTGGACCGGCGCTCACAGCTGGACGCAGAACTGGTACGGCACGGCGAACTCGGTGGCGCTGCTGGCGATTCGTGACTCCGGCAACAACGTGGCCTTCGAAGCGCACCAGTACTTCGACTCGAACTACTCCGGCGCCTCCGACACCTGCACCAGCACGTCTGCAGGCGCAGCGCAGCTGGGCGCGTTCACCCAGTGGCTTCGCGCGAACGGCAAGAAGGGCTTCCTGGGCGAGTTCGCCACCGGCAGCAGCGCCACGTGTCTGACCGCGCTGGAGAACCTGCTCACCTACCTCGACGCCAACACCGACGTGTACCTCGGGTGGACGTGGTGGGCCGCGGGCCCGTGGTGGGGCAACGCGTGGACCTCGCTCGAGCCGACCTCGACGGGCGCCGACAAGCCGCAGATGGACGTGATGGAGCGCCACCTCTCGCGCACCAGCACCACGCCCAGCTGCACCGACGGCGTGCGCAACGGCACCGAGACCGGCGTGGACTGCGGCGGCTCGTGCGCGGCCTGCGTGCCCACCAGCAGCTGCACCGACGGCGTGCGCAACGGCACTGAGACCGGCGTGGACTGCGGCGGTTCGTGCGCGGCCTGCGTGCCCACCAGCAGCTGCACCGACGGCGTGCGCAATGGCACCGAGACCGGCGTGGACTGCGGCGGCTCGTGCAAGGCGTGCACGACCTCCTCGACCTGCACCGAGGGCGTCTTCGAAGCGGAGACCGCCTACCACTCGACCGGCGGCCCCACCTCGGGCGGCTGGAACCTGTGGAGCAACGGCTACCTGCAGACCGCCTCGAGCATCACGGGCGTCACCAGCCTGATCGTGTCGGCGCGTGGTTCGTCGGCGGGCGGCGTGTGGCCCCGCATGACGGTCTCGGTGGGCAGCAGGGTGCTCGGTACCGTGACCGTGTCGAACACCACCTGGTCCCCGTACCGCCTCACCGTGCCAGCCGGCGCGACGGGGCCGATCCGCGTCAGCTTCGACAACGACGCGATCATTCGCATGGCTGACCGCAACCTCTCCGTCGACAAAGTCAGCACGCGCTGCCCCTGACGTTTTGGGGCGTTCCCCTTCCGCGAAGCGGGCACCAGCCGCCAAGACGGCGTAAGGTGCCCGCATGTTGAGCGATGAGAAACCCGAGAAGGTCCGCTACGGCCGATCGCAGAAGTTCCGCCTGTCTGCGAAGGGCACGGAAGCGGTGAAGGCGTACGAGGTCACGATCGCTGCAGCGCGCAGCGGTACGGGCCGCGCCGAGTTCGATGCAGCCCGGAAAGCCTGGAGCGCGCCCCGCGGGCTGGCTCCGGAAGATGCCCAGTACCTGGTGGAGTTCGGCGTCGCCGGCCGCACGTTGAAAGAGACCGCCGACGCGTTGCGCGACTGCGGCACCAGCGC
>JANODF010000612.1:0-5158 GCA_031412555.1 Archangium sp.
TGGCGCTCGAGGCGCGTGGAACGCTGGCCGCCGATGCGGGGGGCGCGCGCGCCGCTCAACCGTTCGATCGCCGCCTGGTGCAGCTGACCGGTGACTCGTTGCCCGAAGCCACCCGCCTCGCGGTGTGGACGCGCCTGGGTCGTGCCGCGGTCGAGTCGCAGGCCTGGCACGACGCGGTCGATGCCTTCGAAGCCGCCTTCACGATCGATCCCACCTCCGAGCGCGGTACCGAAGCGCTCTCGATGTTGAACGAGGCCTATGGCCGCATCGGTGACGGCGCGGGCCAGTACCGCACCACCATGCGCCTGGCCGCGCGCAGCACTGGCGAAGAGGCCGAAGCGCTGCACCGCCGCGCGCTGTCGCTCGAGCCCGTGCCCGAGAAGGCCATCGCCGCCCTCGAGTGGTTGCTCGCCCGTCACCCGGGTGACGCGGGGCTCTACGAGAAGGGTCTGACCGCGTACCGCGCGCTGGGCCAGGTGGGCGAGGTCGTCTCGTTGCACGAACGTTTTGCCGCCGCGTCGGGTGGCTCGACTGCCGCGAAGGCGCTGCTCGCCGCTGCCACCCTGGTGGAGACCGAGTTGCACGAAGGCCAGCGCGCGTTCGAGCTGCGCAAGGCGGCGTACGAAGCCGACCCCACGGATCTCGAAGCAGCCGAAGCGGTGCTTTCGGAAGCCCGCTCGCGTGGTGACGTCGATCGCCTCGAGCTGATGCTGGTGCGCATCTCGCTGGCCACCCAGGACGAGCAGCGCGCCGCCGAGCTCAAGCTCGAGCTGGCCGCCTCGCTGGAATCGCGTCAGCAGTACGAAGCCGCGCGTGCACCGCTGGAGTCCATCCGCCGCGCGGGTGCGGGTGCGCCGGGGTATTCGCAGGCGTTGCTGGGGCTCGAGCGCATCGCCATCGGGCTCTCCGATGCCGCCGCGTTGGCCGACGTGCAGCTCGCTTCAGCCGAGCTGCTGGGAACGCAAGAGCGCGCGGCCCGGCTGCTCGAGGCCGCTCGCAGCTTCCGCGAGGCCAAACAGCTCGCGCGCGCGATCGCGCTCACCCGCGAGTCGCTCGGGGCACGGCCTTCGAAGGCCGGCTTCACCCTGCTGGTCGACCTGGCCAAAGAAGACGGCCGCCCCGACGAGCTCGCGCGTGCGCTGACGCAGCTGGCAGAGCAGGGTGAAGGCGTGGAGCGCGCGGTGTTGCTGCTCCAGGCGCTCGATTCGTGGCGCGCCGCGGGTGAACTGGCCGAAGCTCGCGAGCTGCTCGAGCGCGTGCTGCGCGAGACTCCGGGCGTGGTGAACGCGACCGATGCGGGCCGCCGGTTCCTCGAGCTGGAGGCTCCCAAACGCGCGCTGGAGGTGGCCTTCGTGCCTGCGTTGCGTGCTGGCCGCCTCGACGAAGCGCTCGCCCTGGCCGAAGCCGCGAACGACGAGGCGAAGACTCGTGAAGTGCTCGCCGTGCAGGCCAGCGCTGACCCCGCGTCTGCCGCGGCGGAGCGGTACCTGTCGATCCTCCGCACGGCGAAAGATGCGGGGGCCCTGCGCGCGTTCGCCACCGCCATCGCGGCCCCGGCGCCCGAGCTCGCCACCACGCTGCGCGTCGAGTTGGCCATCGACTTCCGCGACGTGGAGCAGGTCGAAGGCCTGGTCACCGCCGGCGCGACCGATGTGCTCGCCGCGCGCGCGTTGGAGACCCGGGCCGCCGAAGTGCTGGTCGCGTTGTTGCCGTATCTCGGCTCGTTGACCGTCGAGCGTCGTGAAGAAGTCTTCGAGCAGGTGGCCGTGCTGGTGCCCGCACGCCGCGCGTCGATGCTGCGCGAGCTGGCCACCTTGCGCACGGAGGCAGGGCGTTTCCAGCACGCGGTCGACACGCTGGTGGCCCTCGCCGCGCTCGAGCAGCATCAGGGTGCCCGCGCGGTGCTGCACATCGAGCGCGCCACGCTGCTGCTGCGTCAACTCAATGAGCCCGAGCTGGCCCGGGCTGCTTTCGAGCGTGCGCTGCTCGACGACTCGACGCAGCTGGCCGCGGTGCGCGAGCTGGTCGCGCTGTATCTCGACGGGGAGCCCGAGCGTTTCACCTCGATGGTCGAGCGCCTCGGCGAGATGGCCGGCCCCGAGGCGATCGTGCGTTGGCGCGAGCCGCTGGCGAAGGGCTACGAGGCGCAGGGCCGTCTCAAAGAAGCGTACGCCCTGCTGGGTCAGCTCCCCGAAGAGCCCGCGCGCATCCGTCACCGCGTGCGGTTGGCCGAGCAGCTGGGGCTCCAGGGCGAAGCGTTCGCGCTGGCCGAGAAGGTCGCCGACAGCCGCGAAGAGTTCGAGCGGATCCTCGAGGGCTATCTGCGCTCCGAGCTGGTGCCGTTCGCGGTGCGGCTGGCGGAGAAATTGTTGGCCGAAGCCCCGTTGCCGGCGGCCTTGTTGCGGCTGCTCGCCGAGCGGCTGGCGCCCACGCAGCAGGGTGCTTCGCTGGCGGTGCGCGCGTGGCCTGCGCTGCTCGAGGCTGACGTCACCGAGGTCGATGGGTGGACGTTGTTCGGTGAGGCGCTGCGCCTGTGTGGCCGGGAAGAAGCGGCGGTGCTCGCGGATGGATTTGGCGCGGCGCTCTCGTCGACCTCGGGTGCGGCGCCGGCGATTCTGCCCCGGAAGTTCGAGTGGGCGCTGGGCTCCGCGGCGCAGCCCGAGTCGTGTGTCGCGGTGACCGAAGGCAGCATGCCCCGGCTCTTCGCTTCGTTGACCGGGACGCTGGCGGGCTTCGGCGCGTCGGAGCTCGCGGTCGGTCTCGACGTGCAGGGCGGCGTGGAAGCGTGGCTGTCGAGCACGAACCTGGTGCTGGGCTCCGGTGCGTTGACGGTGTTCGGTCAGGCCGAGCTGCCTGGCCTGGTAGCGATGGCGCTCGCGTTGGGTGAAGGCGGCGTCGCGCTGCGGGGCATGGGCGAAGTGCCCGGCTACACCGAGGCGGCCGTGCGCGCGTTCGCGGCGTACCCGGCGTCGTTGGCGTTCTGCCGGGTGCTTGCGCAGCTGGATGATTCGACGCGTGGTGGCGATCCCGCACGGGTCGACGTGGGTGCGGTGCTCAAGAAGAGCGCTGCGTTCCGCGCCGTCGCGCTGGCCGCGCTGGAGTCGTTGGCGTGAAGCTGCGGTTGGGGGCGCTCGTTGCGCTGACCCTGTTGGGCTGCCCCGCCCCCATTCCGCCCGGCGATCTCGCCATGGGCCAGTACGCGATGACCGCCAGCGGGGCCGTGCGCGAGGCGTGCTCGCTCGATGAGGTGAATGGGGCTGACTTCACCTTCAACGCCACGCTGACCCGCGACAGCTCGTCAGACGTCGCGTGGGTGACGCTCAATGGGTACTCGAGGGAAGGCACCTTCGATGGGCAGGTGGTGTCGAGCCAGGCAGAAGCGAACCGGGTGTTCGTGAGGTGCGCGAAGTGTTCGACGCGCGTGGTGGAGACCATCTCGGTGTCGGTGCTCAGCCGCTCGCAGAACGAGGCGGTGATGGGGGTGTGTCCTGAGAATGCGCTCGATGGTGGGGTGACCACGAATGTGGATGCGGGGATCGTTCCGCCCGGGTTGACCACGCAGGGCTACGACGCGGTGCGGTTGTGCGGGGAGTTGATGACCACCGTGGTGGCGCTGGGGATCGCGGATGGTGGGGCGTGCGAGCCGGAATGCAGTGGGTGCAGCGTGCGGTATCAGTTGCGGGGTGAACGTCGGTGAGACGTGGCTCCCTCTCCCTTCGGGAGAGGGTTGGGTTGGGTTGGGGTGAGGGTCGTGCGCGTCTGAGCGCCGTCTCACTTCGAGCTCCCTCACCCCGTCCCTCTCCCAGAGGGAGAGGGAGACACTCATTTCAAGTAGAACTCCCCCATGAAGAAGAAGGCGGTCGTTCTCCTCTCGGGCGGACTCGATTCCACCACGTGCCTGGGCATGGCCCTGGGCGCAGGCTTCGAGCCCGTCTGTCTCTCCATCGACTACGGCCAGCGCCACCTCGTCGAGCTCGAGCGCGCCAAGGTGGTCGCCAAAGCCCACGGCGTGATCGATCACCGCGTGGTGCGCCTCGATCTGCGCGCTATCGGAGGCTCCGCGCTCACCGCCGACATCGCCGTGCCCAAACACGACGACGTCTCGCAGGTGAGCACCGACATCCCCACCACCTACGTGCCCGCGCGCAACACCATCTTCCTCGGGCTCGCGTTGGGCCTGGCCGAGGTGGTGGGCTCGACGGACATCTTCATCGGCGTCAACGCGGTCGACTACTCGGGCTACCCCGACTGTCGCCCCGAGTTCGTGCGCGCGTTCGAGCAGCTCGCCACGCTCGCCACCAAAGCCGGCGTCGAAGGCGCGCGGTTTCAGATTCACGCGCCGCTCTCCGGCATGACCAAGGCAGACATCGTGCGCGCCGGCATCGCCGCGGGTGTCGACTACTCGCTGACGCACAGCTGCTACGACCCGTCGCCCGAGGGCCTGGCCTGTGGCCGCTGCGACTCGTGCCTGCTGCGGAAGAAGGGTTTCGAAGAGGCCGGCGTTCCCGACCCCACCCGCTACGTGGGACGCTGAGCGCCGATGATGCACTTGCTGCTGACCCTCGCGCTGGCTGCTGCTCCTGATCCGCTGGTCGAGGTGACCACGTTGATCCCCGACGCGGTGGTCGACCTCCGCTACGCGACGGCGGACAACTTCATGAAGAAGCAGGTCTACCCCTCCGACGCGCGCTGCCTGCTGCTGGAGCGCAGCGCCCGCCAGCTCAAGGCTGCCGCCGACCTGTTGCGCGCGAAGGGTTACCGGCTGCGCCTGTACGACTGCTACCGCCCGCACCACGTGCAGTTCGAGCTGTGGAAGGTGATGCCTGTGCCCGGCTACGTGGCCGAGCCGAAGAAGGGCAGCAACCACAACCGCGGCGGCGCGGTCGACCTGGGCCTGGTGACGCTGGAGGGCAAAGACGTCGAGTTCCCCTCGCCCTACGACCACTTCGGCAAAGAGGCGCACCACAAGTACACCGAGGGCAGCAAGACGGCGCTGGAGCACCGCGAGCTGCTGCGGACCACCATGGAAGGCGCGGGCTTCAAGAAGAACCCCATGGAGTGGTGGCACTACGATCTGCCCGACGCCTCGAAGTACCCGCTGCGCGACGAGCCGTTCTCCGCGCCCGACGCCGGGAAATAATTCATCGCAAAATGCGGG
>JANODF010000613.1:0-8317 GCA_031412555.1 Archangium sp.
CCAGGCTGAGACGGCGCAGCAGCTGGTACTTGTCGATGTCACGCGGGAGATCGCACGTGGGGCTCACCTGGGCGAGCACGAAGCCCGGCAGCGTGAGCACGGCGAGCAGGAGACTCTTCGTCATGGCAGCAGCCCTCCTTCGACCCAACGCACGACGACGTCGTACTGGGCAGGTGTCAGCACTTCTCTGTTGGCCGGCGGCATCGGCGATACCGTGTCGGTGATGCGGTTGAGGCTCTGCACGGCCCAGTTCTTCGCGACCGTGTAGTTTTCGAGGTTGAGCTGAGGCGCGTAGCTGGCGCCCGTCGCGTGGCAGCTGCGGCAGTGCGCGATCATGAAGGGCTTCACGTCGGCCGCGAACGAAGGCGGGGGCACCGCGACCGAGGTGGACAGCCGCACCAGCGAAGCGCCATCGAGGAACCACACGTCGCCGTTCACGTCCTGGGTGAGCGCGTCGGGCCAGGCCTGGGTGACGTCGGCGAGCACCACGATGACCGCGCCCAGCTGCAGCACCTGCGAGGCGGTGATGACCAGGGTGAGCTCGCCCACCACTTCGATGTCGACGATGGCCTGGCCCACGTCGGTGGCGCTCAACGTGTGGCGGCTGACTGAGCCGTCGGTCGCGACTTCCAGCAGACCTTCCGAGGTGCCGATGAGCGCGACGTCGCCGCGGTGATCGATCGCGGTGACCGTGCCCACGCCGCGGGCCAGGGTCTTCACCGTTCTGGCTTCGAGGTCGACGGCGTAGAGCGACGCGCCCTTCACCAGCAACGCCGCGGTGCTGGAGCGGCCGATGATGACCTGCACGGCGCCGGTCTCCGAGGCGTCGTTGATTCGCACCGTTTCGCGGTGGCCATCGAGCACGCGCGTAGCGTCGGTCGAGGTGGTCACCCACAAGGCCGCGCCCACCACGTCGACGAAACGCAACGAGCTCATCGTGAAGTCGTCGGACACCGGAGCGCGCAGCAGACGGCCGGGCGCGTCGTGAAAGAAGCCGCCGGTCGCCGCGACCATCACGCCTGCGCCACGCCGCGAGAGCGCCTTCACCACGCCGGGCTCGATGGCCACGTCGAGGGTGGAGAAGTCGTCGCCGCTGCGCTGCCGCACCAACGCGCCATCGAGCACCGTCACTTCGCCGTCCTGGAGCCAGAGCGCCGAGGGGCTGCTCCACTCACCGGGGGTGGTTCGGTGGGCGCGCGGGCGATCGACCGGCGCGTTCATCACCACGCCCATCGCCGGGATCTCTTCCGGCGGCGGCGTCACCTGGATCGCACCCGTGCAGGCGGCGAGCAGCACAGAAGAGAAGAGGAGAGAGCGCATGACCTGCGCACCCTTTCGCAAGCCCTGCGCCACCCCGAGAGTTGCGTCAATTCAAGAGCTTGAGGTGCCTGACCAGGGCCCGCGACGGCGATCTGGAGTGTGTGAGCCCGCGACAGTGTCCTCTGCCAGAGGACAACCCGCTGCCAGCTTTCGCATCGACGGCCCTCGGGGCGAACGGTGATGGCTTCTCTGGACTTGCCTCACCTACCGGGCCCAAGGCATGAGGTCTTCATGCTCCTCTCGGTGGCTGCGGCGCTCGCGCTGGCGGCCCAGCCCTCCAGCCCGTGGTTGGACGAAGCGCGGGTGCTCGTGGAGCAGCTTCGTTTTGCCGACGCCATCGGCCGGTTGGAGGTCGCGCGGCAGGTGCGCAGCCTGGAGCCCGACGAGCTGCGCCAGGTGCTCGAGCTGCTCGCGTATTGCCAGGTGGCAGAAGGCCGGCGTGATGCGGCTGAAGCGACGTACACCACGATGCTTCAGGCTGATCCGTGGATGCAGCTCAAGTCTTCGCCCAAGGTGATGGAGGCCTTCGAGGCCGCGAAGACCCGGTTGTTCCCGGCGGACTACGTGCGGCTCGAACAGAAAGCAGCGCCTTCGGGCTTCGCGGCGTTCACGTTGATCGATCCATGGAATCAAGTGCGCGAAGTGGTCTTGTTCGAGCGGCGTGATTCAGGGGCGTGGTCGGAGACGGACCTCACGGAAGAAGCGGGGCACGCGTATCGGTTTCCGGTCAGTCTCGCGGGCGAGGAGCAGCTCGAGTGGTACGTCGAGGCGCGCGCGGAGACGGGCGTCGCTGCGCACGTCGCCACGCGGGAAAATCCACGGGTGTTGAAGATCGCCCGGCAGGAACCGATCGCCGTCATCGCACCGCCGCCGCCGAAGATGATGCCTGCGTCGCGCGTGGCGGGCATCGTGGTGCTCGGTCTGGGACTCGCGGCGGGTGCGGTGGCCACGGGTCTCGCCATCAGTGGCAGCAACTTGCGGCAAGCGGCGCGAGATCCTTCGAGGGCGCCCGGTGATTTTGCAGACACCGCGCGAATGGCAGAGGGTGAAGGCCAGCAGCAACAGACCTGGGCCACCGGGTTGTTCATCGGTGCGGGTGCGAGCGTCGCGCTGGGCGTGGTGCTGGTGTGGTGAAGGAAGAGGGTGAGGAACAGCACCCACCGGTCCCTCCGAGCGAAGTCGGGGGGTCACTTGCCGCACGATCGAGAAGTCGCATCTCGAATGCGCTCGATGCGAACGGTGGGTGGTGGTTGTTGCTTCTGATCACCGCGTGCGAGCTCGCGCCACTCGACGTGAATGGACTGCGCTGCACCGACGATCGCTCCTGCGGTGACGGCTTCACGTGCTTCGAAGAGCGGTGCTACCGCGACGGTGAGGTCCCCGAAGTCGACGCGGGCGTGGAAGACGCGGGCATCGACGCGGGCCCGGTGGACTCAGGAACACCCGACGCTGGCATCCCACGCGGTGTGAATCTGCTGAGCAACCCCGGCTTCGAGCAGCTCACCTCCGACGGCGGCGTCTCCTCCTGGCGCGCGAGCACGGGCCGACTGCTCCCCGCAGACGGAGGCCACGCCGGCGTCCGCTCCGCGCGGCTGCAGTCCACCGGCTTCCAGCAGACGATGGTGCTCATCCCCCTCAACGACGAACCAGGCCCCGAGCTGGGCATGCTCTTCTGCGCTTCGTTGTGGGTGCGCTCCGATACGGATGCGGGCGTCGATGTCACGCTCGCCATTCGCGATCGCTTCTTCGACGGCGGCGTCTCGACCAGCTCCGGCACGCGCGCCACCATCCGCACCAACTGGGTTCAACTCAAAGAAGAGTTCGCCACCATCGGGCAGAGCACGCTGCAACTTCGCCTCACCACCAACTCGCGCTTCGATGGGGGGGATGGCGTGTACGTGGACGACGGCTGGCTCTCGCGGGCAGAGACCACCGGGTGTCCTTGAGCTGACATGGAGTACCCTTCGGGCCTGTGGAGCGCGGCTACGAGCTGATCAGGAGAATCGCCGGCGGAGGCATGGGCGAGGTGTTCGTCGCCCGTCGCACCGGAGCCGGTGACTTCGAGAAGCGCGTCGCGCTCAAGCTGCTGCTCCCGCATCTGGCGAGCTCACCCAGGCTGGTGCAGGACTTTCATGCCGAAGCGCGTCTGGCCGCGCGCATGCACCACCCGAACATCGTCGAGATCTTCGACGTCGGTGAGGCCGATGGCCGGCCGTTCATCGCGATGCAGTTGGTCGATGGCGTCACGCTCAGCCGGTTGATGCGCGAGGTGCACAAGCGGGGCGATCGGTTGCCGCTTCATCTCGCGCGGTTGATCGGCACGGGCCTGTGCGAGGCGCTCACGTACGCGCATGCGCTGACGGATGGTCAGGGCAAGCCGCTGCGCGTGGTGCACCGCGATGTGACGCCGGGCAACGTGCTGGTCTCCCGCAATGGAGCGGTGCTGCTCACCGATTTCGGCATCGCGCGCGTGCGTGACGGCTCGTTGACGGATCCCGGCGTGCTGCGCGGCAAGGCGGCGTATCTGGCGCCGGAGCAGGTGCTCAACGACGCTCCGACCGATGCGCGGGCCGACATCTATTCGGCGGCGCTCACGTTGTACGAGGCGATCACCGGCACACAGCCGTTCAAGCGCGAGTCGATGAACGACGCACTGGTGGCGGTGATCAAGGGTGAGGTGCCCCGTGTCGAGACGTTGCGCTCCGACCTCACGCCGGGGTTTGCGGCGGGTCTTCATCGAGGGCTGGCGCGGAAACCAGAAGATCGGTTCGCGGTGGCGAAGGAGCTGCGCGAGGCGTTGGCGGATGGTCCGGTCGCGACCGCTCCGGAGCTGGCGGAGTACGTGATGCGGTATTGCGCGGATTCGCTCGAGCAGCCGCTGCAGCCTGAAGAGCCGACGGGGCAGGGCACGCGGTCGGTGGTGATGGTCACTCCGACGCAGCTTCAGCTTCCGCCGGAGATCGGGGTTGCTCCGAGGCGTCGCAGTGCCTTGTGGTTCGGGGTGCCGGTGCTGCTGGCTCTGTTCGGTGCTGGGGGATGGGCGATGCTTCCGACGGCCGAGCCGGTGGTGGTGATCGCTCCTGAAGTGAAGGCACCGGAACCGATCGCGGCAGTGCAGGTCGAAGCCGCGCCTGAACCTGAACCCGAACCGGTGGTGCGCGCGGTGGCGCCCCCGCCCAGGCGGGTGGTGAAGCGCGCTGTGCCGCCTCCACCTGCGATGCGTGTCGGGTATCTCACCGCGGATGCTTCGCCGTGGGCCGAGGTGTTGTTGTCGGGACGCGTGATCGATCGCACTCCGTTCGTTCGGTATCCGCTGCCGGCGGGCAAACACACGCTCGTATTTCGCGGGCCCGGTGGGGCGGTGCAGGAGCGCGCTGTTTCCGTTTCGGCGGGGAAGATCACCGCGGTTCGTGTGGATTTCTGACCGTCAACCCTCTCGCCCGCAGGGGAGAGGGCGCCTGCTGGTCGAGTAGGTGTGCCGCCCACTGAGAACTGCTGTGAACACCCAACTGGCTTCACCTGGCACTTTGTCAGTCCACTTTTGATCCGTAAGCACCTGGATCAACGTGGGATTCACGCGGCTTTCACGTTGCATCATCGGCCGAGAATGCGGACCGTCTCTCCCTTTCTCCTGCTGGCCCTGCTGACTGCCTGCGAGGGGAGCATTCTCGGTGACCGCCCCGAGTTGCCTCTGCAGACCGAGCTGCCCACCACGCCGCTGATGCCTCCGGTCGAGCCCGTCGAAGTGCTGCCCGACTTCGTGCCGGCCCGCTTGCGGCCGCGGCTTCTGTTGGCCGCTCAGTACAAGAACGCCATCACCGATCTGCTCGGTGATGCCGCCGCCGCCGCGGTCACGCCGCCGCGCGATGTGCAGGTGAACGGCCTGACCGCCATCGGTGCCACGCAGCTCGCCATCTCGTCCGTGGTCGTCGAAGCGTACGAAGTGAACTCGTACCTCGCCGCGCAGGCTGCGTTGACCGCGCGCCGTTCAGCGTTGATCACCTGCGTTCCTTCTTCGCCTACCGACGCGACCTGCATGCGGCAGCTCGCGCAGCGTTTCGTGCCCCGCGCGTTTCGCAGGCCGGCGACCGAGACCGAGCTCACCCGCTGGACCCAGCTCGGCGTGACCGTGGCCACCGCTTACGGCGAGTTCGATCGCGGCGTGGAGTTCATGCTGGCAGGCCTGCTCCAGTCGCCCGCCTTCCTCTACATCGACGAGGTCGGCTCGCCCGACGCCGCCGATGCCGCGCGCCGCAACTTGACGCAGTGGGAGCTGGCCAGCCGTCTCTCCTTCTTCCTGACCAACGCGCCGCCCGATGATCAGCTGCTCGCGGCCGCGGCCAACGGCGCGCTCGCTGACGAAGTGGGCGTGCGTGCCCAGGCCCAGCGCCTGCTGCAGAAGCCCGAAGCCCGCCGCGCGATGACGCAGCTGTTCGACGAGATCCTCGATCTCTCGCACCTCGAGGGCCTCGCGAAAGACGCTCAGACCTTCCCCGGGTTCCAGTCCGTGCTCGGTGCGTCGATGCGCGAAGAGACGCAGCGCACCTTGCTCGATCTCAGCTTCGATCGCCCGACCGACTTCCGGGAGATCTTCACGGGCCGCACCACCTTCGTCGACCCCGCGCTCGCGCAGCACTACGGCATGGCGCCGGTGACCGGTTGGACCACCGTGCAGTTGCCCGCCGAACGCGCCGGCATCTTCACGCAGGCGAGCTTCCTGTCGATCCAGTCGCACCCGTCGGCGAACTCGCCCACCTATCGCGGGCGCTTCATTCGGGAGCGCCTGCTCTGCTCCACCATTCCCGCGCCGCCGCCTGAAGTGAGCACCACCTTGCCGGCGGCTCCGCCCAACATGCCGCGCACGCTGCGTCAGCGCGTCGAGCTGCACATGCAAGACGCGTCGTGCAGCGGCTGTCACCAGATGATGGATCCCATCGGTTTCGCCTTCGAAGGCTTCGACGCCATCGGCCGCAAGCAGGTGCTCGACAACGGGTTGCCCATCAACGCTGCCGGCAAGCTCGACGATCGCGGCAGGTTCGATGACGCGGCCGGCCTGATGAACGTGATGCACGAAGATCCGCGCGTGATGTCGTGCCTGACGCGCGTGGTGTTCCGCCAGGGCGTCGGTCACGTCGACCTGAGAAGCGAAGCGCGCCCGCTGCGCGCCGCTGAAGAAGCGTTCATCGCGTCGGGCTATCGTTACCAGTCACTGCTCGAGGCGCTGGTCGCCTCCGAGGCGTTCCGTACTGGCCTCCTGGAGAATCCATGAATTTGGTCGTGCCTCCTCGGCCAGCTGTCCGCTTCGCTCCCATCTGTCTCGCGCAGCGTGCCGCTGCTACCGGAGGAACTCCATGACCTTCCGTCTGTCTCGCCGCCACGTCCTCCGGGGCGTGGGCGCCGCGCTCGCGCTCCCTTCGCTCCAGGTGATGCTCGACGGCTCGGGCCTCGCGTTCGCCGACGGTACGCCGCTGCCCCGCCGCTTCATCACCTGGTTCTTCGGCAACGGCGTCATCCGCAGCAAGTGGAAGCCCGCGCAGGTCGGCAACACGTACACGGTCAGCGAGCAGCTCGCGCCGCTACTCGACGTGCGCGACTACGTCTCGGTCATCTCCGGCTTCAACGTGAAGACGCCCAACCTGCGCGGTCATCACAACGGAGCGGCCGCGCTGCTCTCGGGCGCGCCGATGATTCCGCTCGATCCCGGCGGGGCTGGGTACAACTCGAAGTTCGGCATGAAGTCGATCGACCAGGTCGCGGCCGATGCCATCGCCGGCACCACCACCTTCAAGTCGCTGCAGCTGGCGGTCTCCAAGCGCTTCACCAGAGGCGAAGGCCCCACGCTGGCGAACATGTCGCACCGCGGGCCTGATCAACCGATGCCGCAAGAAACGAATCCCGCGCGGCTGTTCAACACGCTCTTCGCCGGCTTCACCCCGAAGGATCCACGTGATCCCCGCGACGCGATGCGGGCCAACGTGCTCGACGCGGTGAAGGATGACGCGAAGACGTTGCAGGCCCGGCTGGGCGCGACCGACAAACAGCGTCTCGAAGCGCACCTCACCGGCATCTCCGAGCTGCGCACCCGGGTGCTGGCGTTGCCGCCCGTCTTCACCTCGGCGTGCGTGAAGCCGGCCACGCCCACGCAGACCAACACCGACGTCGGCGGTATCGAGCCCATCGAAGCGGTGTCCTCGGTGATGAGCGATCTGCTCGCCATGGCCTTCGCGTGCGATCTCACCCGCGTCGCCTCGTTCCAGTTCTCGGGCTCGGTGGGCGGTCACTGCTTCAAGTTCCTCACCCCGAACGAAGCGCGCGACAGTGAACACTCCATCACGCACGAGGCCGCTCAGCAGGACAAGGTGAACCAGGCCGTCATCTTCACGATGAAGAACTTCGCGTACACGCTCAAGGCGCTCGAGCGCACGCTCGAGGGTACGGGCAACGTGCTCGACAACACCGTCGCGCTCTGCACAAGCGACGTGGCCGAAGGGCTCGATCACTCCATCAACGACTACCCCGTGTTGCTGGCAGGCAAGGGTGGTGGCGCGTTGCGCTCCGGCCATCACTTCCGCTCGGGCACGGGCCGCAACACCAGCGACATCCTGCTCACCGCGATGCGCGCGCTCGGTACGAACGCGACCTCGGTAGGTTCGGCTTCGGGCTTGAGCACCACGCCGATCACCGAGCTGCTGGTCTGATATCTCTGCGTTTCAGAGATGGAAGAGCCCCGCACCGACACCATCGATCCCAGCCTGCTCAGCGCGGCGCCACTGCCGGTCAGGCTGGTGGTGCTGGCGGGCCCTGACGCGGGGCTGCAGCTCGAGGTGCGCGACGGCACCGTGCTCGTCGGCACCCACCCCGATTGTCAGCTCAAGCTCACGGATGCCGGCGTTTCGCGGCGGCACGTGAGCCTCGAGCTCACCACCACGCGGGTGAAGGTGAACGATCTCAACTCGAAGAACGGCACGCGCTATCTGGGCGCGAAGTTCACCCGGCT
>JANODF010000614.1:0-2951 GCA_031412555.1 Archangium sp.
CCTTGCCTCCCTCTCCCCTCCGGGGAGAGGGTCGGGGTGAGGGGCCACTACGGCTCGAAGCCGACCAGGCCTGCATCGGTCAAAAACCGATTGGTGAAGGTGATGCCCCCCGCAGTCTCGGGGGCCACCAGCACCTCGACCCGCCGCACGTGACTCAAGTCGAACGCGGCGTTGCTGGCCGACCAGCCATCCGCCGCGACCGGCCGCAGCGGCACGCGGACGATCTGCGAGCCAAGCCTGAAGTGCTGGCCCACCGCAATCGGCGTGTACCGCTGAAAATCAGTCTCGGTGTCGCCGCACAGGTGAATGACGGCGTTCTCGAACCGCGCCGCCATGTCCCAGACGCCGCCGGTATTGCCGACCGCTGAAGAGACCACCGGCAACCGCAACGCGCTGGCCTGCGAAAGATCCCACCAGGTGCCCGCGGGCGCTTCGGCGTACCAGAGGTGCAGCCCGCTCCCCGTACCGATCCACGACGGGTTCAACCACGCCATCGCTTCACCACCGGCCTGGTTCTTCATGCAGCGCGCGGGCAGCGGCGGCAGTGCCGGAAGACCCGCGTCGTAGAAGGTGAGCGCCCCGAACGAGATGCCCGGCGCGGTGAGCAACGAGTCAGGCCCGCGGCAACCGGGTCGATCGTCCACCGTGCCCGAACAATCACTGTCGATGGAGTCGCCGCACACATCCACCGTCGCCGTCACGCGCGCCACGCAGACCGGCGCGAAGCTGCTGGTGGAGAAGATGCACTGCATGCCTCCGGGCCGGCAGATGCCCTGCTGACCGGTGTCGCAGTCGAAGGTCTGGCTGGTGCTGCCCGGGTTCTCCACGTCGACGAAGGGCGGATCATCGAGCTGCCCGTTGCAGTTGTCGTCGACCTGGTTGCAACGCTCTGCTGCGCCGGGAAACACGGCCGCGTTCCCCGGAGCACAATCACCTGCGCGCGCGGCGAAGCCCATCGGCTGGGTGCACGCGTTGAGACGGCAGCTCGTACAGTCTTCTCCGAACCCATCCTGGTCGGTGTCGCGGTACCAGGTCTGCAGGGAGAGCCCTTCGTCGATGACGCCGTCGCAGTCGTCGTCTTCCGCGTTGCAACGCTCGGAGGCGAGCGGGCCGATGGCGGGATCCCCGTCGTCGCAATCGGTGGAGTCCTTCACCCACGGCTCCTTCACCGGTGCGCGGCAGAACACCCGGCCGGTGGCGAGCGCGCCGGCACTGTCTCCATCGACGTCGCGGAAGTACGTGTCGGGTTTCGAACCGAAGGGGCACGTGCCCTCGAAAGGCAGGGTGGGGCAACGCGGCGTGCCGTCGACCTTGCAGCACACGCCGTCGTCGCAGGTGAAGCCGTCAGCGCACACCCCTCCGTCACTGCAAGACCACGGGCCGCCCACGTCCCACGCGGTGAAGCAGCCGGCGTTGGCCAACGCGAAGATCAACAGCAGGGCGCGCTTCACGGTCCCATCCCCGTGGTGGTGTTGAAGGTGATGGTGAAGTCCGTCGACTGCGTGAACACCAGCACCTCGATGCGTTTGACGCGTGACGTGTCGAAGCCCGAACCGACGCCTACCAGCCAGGTGCTGCTGCTGTTGTTGAGCGGCATCACCTGGTCGAAGGTGGTGTCGTTCAGCTTGAAGGCTGAAGCCACCGAAGTGATGCGGTAGCGGATGAAGTCGGTGTCGCTCTGCCCGCACAGATAGACGACGGGGTTGAAGCCGTCGCCCGCTGCGGGGTCGCCCCAGATGCCGCCCGCGACGGCCACGGGAGAAGCGGTGGCGGTGAACGCGAGGCGCAGCTGCGCGTTGAGCTTGCTCAAGTCCCACGTGGTGCCGGCCGGCGCCTCGGCGCTCCACACGTGGTAATACTGGCTGGGTCCCGCCACGCCGCTCCACACCCGGCCGGCGCCCGAGAGCGTCGACGGAATGCCCGCCACGTTCGCCTGGCAGCGCGTCGTGAGCTGGGTGGGGATGGGCAACCGCTGCGCACGGTACGTCACGCCGGGCGCGTTGATCAGGTTGCGCGGGCCTCCACATTGGGGGGCTTCGTCGACGCCGCCCATACAATCGTTGTCGAGGCCGTCGCAGACCTCGCGCGACGGCATCTTCACCGAGCGGCACAAGCGGCGCACTACAGTGCCCTGCACTTCGCAGCGGAAGGTGCCGGGCAGGCAGACGCCCGCAGCCATCGGCACCGTGCAGGGAAAGCGGCTGGTCGACGCGTTGTCACTGTCGGCGAAGCTGGTCTCGAGCGTGTCGGCCATGCCGTCGCAGTCGTCGTCGAGGTTGTTGCACTGCTCGGTCGCGCCGGGGAATTTGGAGGGATCGAGCGGCGCGCAGTCACCCGGCAACGCGCTGTAGCCCGGAGGCGCCATGCAGGCGGGCACCAACGCCGCGGTGTCGCCCACGCCGTCACCGTCTTCATCGCGGTAGAAGTTCTGAGGGTTGGGCAGGCCTTCGTCGATGACGCGATCGCAGTTGTCGTCCTTGCCGTTACACAGCTCGGGCGCGCCGAAGAAGATGTCGGGGCGGGTGTCATCGCAGTCGCGGCCGCCCAGCACGTAGACCGGTTTTCCCGGCACCACGCGCGGCGCGCGGCAGAACACCCGGCTCACCTTCTCGTTGCCGTCGCCATCACCGTCGAGGTCCTGGAAGTAGACCTTCGGTTCGCCTTCCGCGCAGCGGCCGCTGGGCAGGGGAAGGGTGGGGCAGGCGGGCGTGCTGCCCGGTTTGCAGCAGACCTCGTCATCGCAGGTGTAGCCCTCGGGACAGACCGAGTTGGCGCCACACGCCCAGGGGCCACCTTCGTCCCAGGCACGAAGACAGCCAGAAGTCGCCACGAGCACCAGCAACACAACTCCCCCTCTCCCTCTGGGAGAGGGTCGGGGTGAGGGCCTCGAGTACTCGCCAAATCGCGCCATCTGATCAGTCCGTGAGCGCATCGATGATGAAGAGGCCCAC
>JANODF010000615.1:0-5147 GCA_031412555.1 Archangium sp.
TCCGCCGACTGACTGAATGTTCTGCTGCTGCTGATCTTGCGGCGTCATGCACGCTCCGTGGGGGTGAAAAACAGAATCTGAATCCTGCTCAGCCGCACTCGACCGGTCAAGGCAAGACCGCTGACTCACCGATGATGGAGAAATGTTCGAGTGAACCCGACCGCCGCGCCGCTGCCATCAACGTGCCGCGCTCGTGCGTTCTCAACCGCCCACCTTCCGGCAGCTTCACCGTCACCGAGGTCAACTTTGCCTCACGCAGCTGCACCAACACGGCGGCGGCGTTCGCGATGCGCACTTCGGCTGCGGGCGTGGTGCTCACGGCACGTTTTTCGCCCGACTCGGGAGCGGAGAGATCGATGGTGAGGTGGTCGAAGGCCCCACCCAGCTCACGCGTGCGCACGAAGACGACTTCGCCCGACTCCACGCCCCAACGCAGCAGCTGCGGGAACACGGTGCCCGTGGCACGGCGGTCGAGATCGCAAGCCATCAACCAATCGGCGGCGCCTTCGAAGACCACGTAGCGCGCCGCCAGCAT
Source organism: Archangium sp. (assembly GCA_031412555.1). Classification (GTDB taxonomy): domain Bacteria; phylum Myxococcota; class Myxococcia; order Myxococcales; family Myxococcaceae; genus Archangium_A. Next base: position 536 of record JANODF010000615.1, read on the forward strand.
CAGCTCTTCGAAGCCCTGCAGCGCGTGAGCTTGAGAGAGCACCGCCTCGTGAATCTCAGCGACCACCATCGGGTTGATGAACTCGGTCGTGGAGAGCGCCAGCGAGCTGGCCTGCTGAAAGAGCTTCACGCTGGAGAGCGGCGCGAGCTCCTTGCGGAACACGCCCCAGCTGCCCACCACCACGCGCGGAGGCGCCAGGGTCGTGGCCAGCGGAGGCGTCAGAAACAGGTCTTGCCAGTCGGACGAGCCCAGCTCGAGCTTCTGGAGGTGACGCAGCACCGGGCTCGAGAGGAAGGCACCGAGCCTGGCCGGCGCCTGCGTGGGAGGGACCGCGAACGACCTCACCGTTGCCAGCCGGACGTCTCCGGTGAGCGCGGCGAACAGCTCCGCGGGCCGGGAGGGAGCGCACACCAGCTCGTCGACGAAGCCGCCCACGAACCGCGTGCGATGCAGATCGGCCAGCGCCGCCACCGGCCCCAACCACTCGCCCCCGTGCGTCGCGGTGAGCCGGGCCACCCGGCGCCGCTCGGTGAGGGAGAGATTGCCGCGGGCCCACAAGGCGATCACCTCGCCGCGCTCGTCGCCCTGCTCCTGAAGCCAGTCGGAAAAAACGAGGCGGAGCGCCCGATCATCAGGTCGCTCCGCCAGTTGTTGCAGGAGAGCCGCTTCGCGAGTCATCGCTCCACGTTCTCCTTCTCAGGGGTGAATCAGCCCAGGAGGGCCTTCACCGCGTCGCGCTCGTCTTCGAGTTCCTTGAGCGTGGCGGCCATCTTACCCTTGGAGAACTCGTCGATATCGAGCCCCTTGACGATCTCGTACTTGCCGCCACCCGAGCAGATGGTGGGGAAGCCGTAGATGATGTCCTTGGGGATGCCGTATTCGCCGTTCGAAGGCACGCCCATGGTGGTCCACTTGCTGCCGGTGCCCTGCCACCAGTCACGCATGTGATCGAGCGCCGCGTTGGCCGCCGAAGGCACCGACGAGATGCCCGACGCGTCGATGATCGCCTTGCCGCGCTGACCGACGGTGGTGATGAACTCGGCCTTGAGCCAGGCCTCGTCCTTCGAGAGATCCTTCACCGAAGCGCCGCCCGAGGTGGCGAAGCGGATGTCGGGGTACATCGTGGGCGAGTGGTTGCCCCAGACGATCAGCTTCTCGAAGCTGTCGGCCGGCTTGCCCGTCTTCTTCGCGAGCTGGGTCAGCGCGCGGTTGTGATCGAGCCGCAGCATCGCGGTGAAGTTCTCGCGCTTGAGATCCGGCGCGCTCTTCATGGCGATGTACGCGTTGGTGTTGGCGGGGTTACCCACCACGAGCACCTTCACGTCACGCTTGGCCACTTCGTTCAGCGCGCGGCCCTGCGCGATGAACACGGCCGCGTTCTTCTGGAGCAGATCGCTGCGCTCCATGCCCGGACCACGGGGCGTCGCGCCGACCAGCAGCGCCACGTCGATGTCCTTGAAGGCGACCTTGGCGTCGTCGGAGGCGGTCACGCCCTGCAGCAGCGGGAACGCGCAGTCGTCGAGCTCCATGAGGGCACCCTTGAGGCCCTTCATGGCGCTGAAGGTGACCTTGCCTTCGGCGTCCTTGATGTCGGGCACCTCGAGCAAGCTCAAGATGACCGGCTGATCCTTGCCGAGCATTTCGCCGGCAGCGATTCGATAGAGGAGCTGCGTGCCGATGCGGCCAGCGGCGCCAGTGATTGCGACTTTGACGGGAGCTTTCATGATTGTCGTTCCTGTTTTGGTGAGTGAGTCGACGCGCTCACATGTTCTTGATGATGGCCTGGCCGAACTCGCTGCACTTCAGCTCGGTCGGGTTCAGGCCTTCCTGCTTCATGAGACGGGCGAAGTCGTAGGTCACGGTGCGCTGGCCGATCGCCAGGTCCATGCCCTTCAAGATCAGCTCGGCCGCTTCGTGCCAGCCCAGGTGACGCAGCATCATCTCAGCCGAGAGGATGACGGAGCCGGGGTTGACCTTGTCGAGGTTCGCGTACTTCGGCGCCGTGCCGTGCGTGGCCTCGAAGATGGCGTGGCCGGTGAGGTAGTTGATGTTGCCGCCGGGCGCGATGCCGATGCCGCCGATCTGCGCTGCGAGCGCGTCAGAGAGGTAGTCGCCGTTCAAGTTCAACGTGGCGATCACGTCGAAGTCGTCGGGGCGCGTGAGCACCTGCTGCAGCGTGATGTCGGCGATCGAGTCCTTGATCAGGATCTTGCCGGCCTTGAGCTGCTCCTTCTGCTCGGCGTTGGCCGCGTCTTCACCCTTGGCCGCCTTGGTCTTCTCCCACTGCTGCCAAGTGTAGACCTGGTCGCCGAACTCCGCCTCGGCCACCGCGTAGCCCCACTTCATGAAGGCGCCTTCGGTGAACTTCATGATGTTGCCCTTGTGCACGAAGGTGACCGACTTGCGCTTCAAGTCGATCGCGTACTTGAGGGCCGCGCGCACGAGGCGCTCGGTGCCATCCTTCGAGACGGGCTTGATGCCGATGCCCGTGGTCTCCGGGAAACGGATCTTCGCGTAGTCCTTGGGGAACTCGGTCTTGATGAACTCGAGCACCTTCTTCGCGCGATCGGTGCCGGCCTCGAACTCGATGCCCGCGTAGATGTCTTCGGTGTTCTCGCGGAAGATCACCATGTCGACCTTCTCAGGGGTCTTCACCGGCGAAGGCACGCCCTTGAAGTAACGAACCGGGCGCAAGCAGACGTACAGGTCGAGCTTCTGACGGAGCGCGACGTTGAGCGAGGTGATGCCGCCGCCGATGGGCGTGGTGAGCGGGCCCTTGATGCCCACCAGGTAGTCGCGGAACGCCTGGAGCGTCTCTTCGGGCAGCCAGTTGTTCTTGAGCTTGAAGGCCTTCTCGCCAGCCAGCACCTCGAGCCACTCGATCTTCTTCTTGCCGCCGTAGGCCTTCTCGACGGCCGCGTCGACGACGGCGACCGAGGCCTTCCAGATGTCGGGGCCGGTGCCATCGCCTTCGATGAAGGGGATGATCGGGTTGTTCGGGACCGTCAGTTTGCCGTTGACCAGCGTGATCTTCTCGCCGTTCGCCATGTTGGAAGACTCCGTGCAGTGTGGGGTGATTTCGCGCGCGGAATGTCTGCCTCTCGGGTGCAATCGTCAACCGGAAGATCGCCTCCCTTTCGAAGCGTTGTCGCCCCCCTCGCGCCGGTGTAGTCACCACAGGTGATGCAAGCCACCGAACCGCTCCAGTCCCCCTCGGCATTGCTCCGGCTGGATCGCGCGTCAGGCACCCTCAAGGAGCGCAAATACCAGGTGGCGATCATCGGGGGCCCCGGCATGGGCACCACGCGCGCCATCGAAGGCTCGTTGATGGTCGGCTCACACCCCGATGCAGGGCTGAGTCTGACCGACACCACCGTCTCCCGGTACCACGTCGAACTCACCGCGCGGCCCGACGGCGTGCGGGTCAAGGATCTCGAGTCGACCAACGGCACGTACCTGGGGGGCGCGCGCATCACCGAGGTGATCGTCGAAGATCAGGCCACCTTGAGCCTGGGCAAGACCATTCTCAAGGTGAGCATGGTGGAGGCCGATTTGGGCAAGCCCGCAGAGCAGGCGGTCTTCGGTTCGGCCATCGGCGCGAGCAAGGCGATGAAGCAGCTCTTCGGCATCCTCGACAAGGTGTCGCCGTCCGACTCCACCGTCTTGCTGCTGGGAGAGACCGGCACCGGCAAAGAGGTGATGGCCAAGGCCATTCACGCCAAGAGCAAACGCGGCACGCGGCCCTTCGTGGTGGTCGACTGCGGCTCGGTGGCGCCCACGCTCATCGAGAGCGAGCTGTTCGGCCACGTGCGTGGTTCGTTCACCGGCGCCATCAGCGATCGCAACGGCGCGTTCCTCGAGGCCGACGGCGGCACGCTCTTCCTCGACGAGATCGGCGAGCTGCCCCTCGAGCTGCAGCCCAAGCTCTTGCGCGTGCTCGAAGCGGGCACCGTGCGCCGCGTGGGTGAAGACAAACACCGCAAGGTCGACGTGCGCGTGGTGGCCGCCACCCACCGCGATCTGGAGACCGAAGTCGCGCAGGGCCGCTTTCGCAGTGACCTGTATTACCGCCTCGCGGTCGTGCTGGTGAGCGTGCCGCCGCTGCGAGATCGCCTCGACGATCTGCAGATGCTCACCCAGCACTTCGTCAAGCTGATGGGCCGCGGTGAGTTCGAGCTGCCGCGCGCGTTGATGGCCCGTTTCGCGGCCTACCACTGGCCGGGAAACGTGCGCGAGCTGCGCAACCTCGTCGAGCGCAGCCTCGCCGGCGCCGACGTCGATCCCATGCCGCACGAGTCGCAGACCGCCACGAAGGCGCTCTCTTCGACCGATGACATCACCGAGCTGCCCTTCAAAGAGGCCAAGGAGCGCCTCGTGGAGAGCTTCACCAAGGAGTACCTGGTGACGCTGCTCGAGAAGTGCAACGGCAACATCTCGCAGATGGCGCGAGAGGCCGGCATCGCCCGCAACTACGTGCACCGCCTCGTCGCGAAGTACGGGCTCAAAGCCAGCGACTGACGCCGTGCTCCCTCTCCCTTCGGGGGAGGGTCGGGGTGAGGGCCGAATCAGCCAGCGTCTTCGCCCGCATCGACCTCGCCCGCGTCGACCCCGG
>JANODF010000616.1:0-8001 GCA_031412555.1 Archangium sp.
CGCTCATGTACGATCTCGATTTCGGTCAGCCCGGCGTGATGATGCGCGCGGGTGCCGAAGCGGTGTTGCCCATCTACACGTTCGGAAAACTCGACGCGCTCGAGGAGGCCGGCCGCAACGGGGTGATCGCGCACGAGGCGCTCACCGTACGCGCGCAAGACGAGTCGGAGTACCAGGCCGCGCAGGCCTTTTACGGGTACTGCCTCGCCAAGCAGGCCAGCGGCGTCGTGGACGACACGATGAAGCGCCTCGACGACGCGGAGAAGACGCTCACGCGGCTGCGCAATGAAGGCAGTGAGCAGGTCACCCAGATGGATCTCTACAAGCTCGCTTTCTACAAGGAGCAGGGCGTGGTGCAGCGCCTCTCGGCGGAGAACGGCGCGGGGTTCGCGCTGGCCGCGATTCGCCTGCTGATCGCCGCGCAGCCCGACGAGAACATCGAGATTCAGGTCGAGCCGTTGACCGCGACGGAAGGTTCGTTGGCGGCGGTCGACAGCTACATCATCACCGCTGCGAAACACCGGCCCGAGCTCAAGGCGATCGCTGCGGGCCTCGAAGCGCGCGCACAGGAAGTGAAGATTCGCGAGGCGATGTACTACCCCGACTTCGGCATCGCCGGCTTCTTCCGGTGGATGTGGACGACCAGCGCGACGCGGCAGCGGTCGCCGTTTGCGTACGATCCGTACAACGATCTCTCGGCGGGTGTCGGCCTGGTGATGCGCTACCAGTGGGACTTTCCGCAGAAGAGCATTCACCTCGAGCAGGCGCGTGCCGAGTTCGAAAAGATGGAGCACCAGCGCGATCTGCTCGGGGGCGCGGTGCGGCTGGAGATCGAGAAGAGCTGGGGCGACACCAACCTCGCGATGAAGAAGGCCGAGCGGCAGGGCGAAGCCGAGAAGAACGCGCGGCGTTGGGCGAACGCGGCGTACACCTCGTTCGAGCTGGGCACGGGCGACACGCGTGAGCTGGTCGATTCGTTCAGCGCATACGCGTCCTCGAGCGTGCAGCGGCTGCAGGCGTACCACGACGTGAAAGTGGGGCTGCGCGCGCTGACGCGTGCGGTGGGTCAGCCGATCGAGCTGCAGGCCAAACAAGTCGCGCCGCCGCCTGTTCAGCTCCAACCGAAGTGAAGAAAGAAATCCCCTCTCCCTCTGGGCGAGCGCAGCTGAAGCGAAGCGGAGGATGCGCCGAGGCGGAGCGACCCAGAAAAGAGGGTCAGGGTGAGGGCTTGGTTGCCTTCGCTTTCTGAAACGATCCATCACGAACCAAATGAATTATCGCCAAACCTGACCTCACTACGAGGCATGAACCTCCTCGTCCTGGTGCTCCTGGCGCAAGCGCAACAAGTCTCCACCAAGCAGCCAGAACCGCCGCCCCGAGAGCCGCCGAAGTGGGAAGTGTTCGCGGGTTTTCAGGGCGGCATCCGGCCCGACTCGCTGGGTGGTGGCGGCGGGGCGTTGATCGGCGTGAACCGTCAGATCCTGAAATGGCTGCGAGCCGAAGTCTCGGTGGGCCTGGGCATGTACACGCAGCCGATCGACGTGCTGACGATGATTCGACTGGGCGCGCGGTTCGAGTGGCCGACGCAGGGGCGGCTCAAGCCGTTCCTCCTGTTGAACTTCGCGCACCAGCACGAGGCAGGCTGGGAGCACGTGAAGATGGATCCCATTCCCGTGGTGCTGGGGTTGTCTGAGCACGAGAACGGCATTCACCACCGCAGCGGCCTCGAGACGGGGCTCGGGCTGGTCTACGAGCTGCCTGCGCGAAAGAACTCGCCCATCTCCGGGCGCATCGGGGTGAAGGCGTCGTTCACCGCGCTGCTGGGCGACGGCCCGCCGCGCTACATCGACCTCACGACGCTGGTTGGTCTCTGCTTCTGAGTTCGCTCAGCTGTCCTCCATGCGTTTGGTCGCGGAAGGCGAACGTGACGCCCCGGTCTCCGAATGGTGCGTTCTGCGGTCCCGTCTGCACCAGCGCGGGTGTCACGCTCTAGCAGGGGAGCGGAAGACCTTGGTGTTAGGGTCCCCCGCGTGATCGGTCACAAGTTCGGGGGCAGCAGCGTCGCCAACGCGGAGTGCATCTCGCGGGTGGTGGACATTCTTCTGGCGCGTTCGGAGCGCCAGGTGGTGGTGATCTCAGCGATGAAGGGCGTGACGGACGCGCTCATCAATCTGGTGACCCTCGCCGCTGCGCGAGATGGATCGTGGAAAGACGCCCTGCTCGCGCTCGAGCTCAAACACGTCGACACCGCGCGCACGCTGCTGGGCGCTCAGGTCGAGCCGGTGCTGGAGAGGCTGCGAGCGGAGTTCGCTTCGTTGCGCGATCTGCTGCACGCGCAGTCGTTGATCGGTGCCGTCTCCAGCGATCTGATGGATCTGGTCTCGGGCCTGGGCGAGGTCTGGTCCTCCACGTTGGTCGACGCGACCCTTCGGGCCCGGGGCGCCAACAGCCGCTGGCTCGACGCGCGTGAAGTGCTGGTGGTCGAGAAGAGCGATCTCGGCGCGATGGTGCAGTGGCAGGCCTCGACCCAGAAGCTGATCGCCCACCTGGGAGATCCCGGCGAGCGCACCATCGTCACGGGCTTCGTGGCGCGCACCCCCGACGGCCGCATCACCACGCTGGGCCGCAACGGGTCCGACTACTCGGGAGCGATCTTCGCCGCGCTCTTCGCCGCGAAGGAGCTGCACATCTGGAGCGACGTCGACGGCGTGCTCTCGGCGGACCCGCGGCTGGTGCCCGAGGCGGTGTTGATCGAGCGGCTGTCCTACAGCGAAGCGTGCGAGCTGGCGTACTTCGGCGCGAAGGTCATTCACCCGCAGACGATGGCGCCGGCCTTCGAACGCAACATTCCCATCATCGCGCGCAGCACCTTCAACCCCACGCACACCGGCACGCGCATCTCTGCCGAGCGCGATCTGGCCACGCCGGTAAAAGGCGTCACCACCTTCACGGGCCTGGCGATCCTCAACATCGAAGGCGCGGGCATGATCGGCGTGCCGGGCACCGCCGAACGCGCGTTCCAGGCGCTGAAGCTCGCGGGCGTCTCGGTGGTGATGATCTCGCAGGGCTCCTCAGAGCACTCCATCTGCTGCGTCATCCGCGAGACCGATGGAGAGGCCGCTCGGAAGGCGGTGCTCGAGGCGTTCACGCGCGAGCTGCAGAGCAAGCAGCTGACCGACGTGACGGTGACGAAGGGCATCGCGGCGCTGGCGGTGGTGGGTGACGGCATGGCGGGTACGCCCGGTGTCGCGGCCCGGCTCTTCGCCGCGCTCGGCCGCTCCGGCGTGAACGTGCGCATGATCGCGCAGGGCGCTTCCGAGCGGAACATCTCGGTGGCCATCGACGCGGCCGACGCACGCAAGGCGCTGCGCGCGGTGCACTCTGGTTTCTATCTCTCGGCGCAGACCATCTCGGTGGGCGTGATCGGCCCCGGCAACGTCGGCCAGGCGTTCCTCAAGATGCTGCACGAAGCGAAGGAGCGGCTGCTCGAGGTCTCCAACATCGATCTGCGCGTGCGCGCCGTGGTGGGCCGCAAGCACATGGTGCTCGCCGAGCCGACGGTCATCTTCGAGAACGGCAAGGCGAAGCTCGAGACCGCGACGGACCTCGATGCCTTTGCAGCGCACGTGCACGCCGATCACCTGCCGCACGCGGTGATCGTGGATTGCAGCCCCAGCGACGCGGTGGCCGAGAAGTACGTCGGCTGGCTCGAGCGCGGCATTCACGTGATCACCCCGAACAAGAACGCCGGGGCAGGGCCGTTGGCTCGCTACACGGCGATCAAGTCGAAACGTGCGCACTTTCGTTACGAGTCGACGGTGGGCGCAGGCTTGCCGGTGATCAACACGCTGCGCGATCTGATCGACACGGGCGACGAGGTGCGTTCGGTCGAAGGGATCTTCTCGGGCACGCTCGCGTACCTCTTCAACAAGTTCGACGGCACGGTGCCCTTCAGCGCGCTGGTGCGTCAGGCGAAGGAGCTCGGCTACACCGAGCCGGATCCGCGAGACGATCTCTCCGGGCTCGACGTGGCGAGGAAGCTCACCATCCTCGCGCGTGAGAACGGCTCGAAGATGGAGCTGTCAGAGGTCGCGCTCGAATCGCTGGTGCCCGAGGCGCTGCGAGCCGTGAGCGTGGCCGACTTCATGGCGCGGTTGCCCGAGCTCGATGCACCGATGCTGGCGAAGCTCGAGGCGGCGAAGAAGGAGCAGCGGGTGCTCCGCTACGTCGCGAAGCTCGATGCGGGTGGCAAAGCGAGCGTCGGGTTGGTGGCGTTGCCGCTCGATCATTCGTTCGCGCACATCAAGCTGACGGACAACGTCGTGCAGTTCACGACCAAGCGGTACAGCGAGAATCCACTCGTGGTGCAGGGGCCCGGGGCGGGGCCCGAGGTCACGGCCGCCGGCGTGTTCGCCGATCTGCTCCGCGTCGCCGCAGCCATCGGAGCGAAGCTGTGAAACGCGCCACGGCGTTCTCGCCTGCCTCGATCGGGAACGTGGCGGTGGGCTTCGACATCCTCGGTCACTCGGTGGCCGGGGCAGGTGATCGGGTCACCGTCACGTTGACCGATTCAGGCACCGTGAAGATCGTCGCGATTCGGGGCGCTGAGATCCCACTGCCGCTCACTGCGATCGAGAACACAGCGGGTCGTGCGCTGCTCACGATGCTCAAGTCGCTGCCCGCGGGCCTCGGCTTCGAGGTGGAGATCGACAAGGGCATCGCCATGGGCTCGGGCATGGGCGGCTCGGCGGCTTCGGCCGTCGCAGCGGTCGTCGCTGCGAACGCGGTGGTCGAGACGCCCCTCTCACGCGAGCTCCTTTATCAATGCGCGATGGACGGTGAGGCGGCGGCCACTGGCAGTGCTCACGGAGACAACGTGGGGCCGATGTTGTTGGGCGGCCTGGTGATCGCTCCGGCGGAAGGTGCGCCGGTCAAAGTGCCCACGCCGGAGTGGCTGCACGTGGCGTTGGTGCACCCGCACTTCGTGCTCGAGACGCGGAAGGCGCGCGCGGCGTTGGCAGGCTCGTACGAGCTGCACGACTTCGTGGTGCAGAGCGAAGGGCTCGCCTTGTTGCTCTCGGGTTGTTTCATGAACGACGCGTCGCTCATCCGCCGTGGTTTTCGCGATGTGCTGGTCGAGCCGCGACGCGCTTCGTTGATCCCCGGCTTTGCCAGGGTGAAGCAGGCGGCGCTCGATTCTGGGGCGCTGGGGGCGAGCATCTCCGGGGCGGGGCCGAGCGTGTTCGGGTGGTTTACGTCTCGTGAAGGCGCCGAGCGCGCGAGCAGGGCGATGGCGGCCGCCTTCAAAGAGGCAGGGCTCGAGAGCGACCAGCTCGTGAGTCCGGTGAGCGGCCCTGCGGCGGGGGTGACTCCATGAAGGTGATCAGCACGCGTGGGGGCAGTGAGGTCTCGGTCTCTGAGGCCATCTCCGTGGGGCTCGCGCCGGATGGCGGGTTGTACACGCCGCCTTCACTCGCGGCGCACTCGGGGCCCTGGGGGCATGATCTCCGTACCCGCGTCAGCACGTTGCTGCGCCCGTTCTTCGCGGGCGAGGTGCTCGAGCCGTCGCTCGAAGACATCGTGCAGGAGGCGTTCACGTTCGATGCTCCGACGAAGTGGCTCTCGGAAGACACGGGGTTGCTCGAGCTGTTTCATGGCCCGACGGCGGCGTTCAAGGACTTCGGCGCCCGATTTCTCGCCGCGTGTCTGGCGCGGCTGACCAAGGTCGATCGCGTCACGACGGTGCTGGTGGCCACGTCGGGTGACACGGGGGCGGCGGTCGCTTCTGCCTTCCATCGCCGGCAGGGATTTCGCGTGGTGATTCTGTATCCCGATGGGCGCGTGTCGCCTCGGCAGGCGCATCAGCTCGGCGCCTTCGGAGACAACGTCAGCGCGTTCCGCGTCGATGGCACCTTCGATGATTGCCAGCGCATGGTGAAGGCCGCGTTCGGTGATCGCGCGCTGTCGACGAAGCATGCGCTCGTCTCGGCGAACAGCATCAGCCTGGGGCGGTTGTTGCCGCAGATGGCGTACTACGCGCAGGCGTCGCTCTCGGCGCTCGAGCAGGGGAAGGGCTCATCGTCGTTCGTGGTGCCGACGGGGAACCTGGGCAATGCGTTCGCCTGCCTGCTCGCGAAGGAGTGCGGCCTGCCGATCGATCGCGTGGTGCTCGCGACGAACGCGAACCGGGTGCTCGATGATTTTCTGGCCACGGGTCACTACGAGCCCAAAGCCAGCCTGGCGACGCTCGCCAACGCGATGGATGTCGGTGCGCCCAGCAACGTGGAGCGGCTGCGGCACCGGTTTCCGGATGTCGCGAAGGTGGTCGAGGCGGACTGGGTCGATGACGAGACGATTCGTTCGACGATCACGCGCACGCTCGAACATCACGGTGAGATCATCTGCCCTCACACCGCGTGTGGCGTCGAGGTGCTTCGGCGCGTGCGTTCGCGAGGAGCGAAGGGGAGTTGGATCGTGGCGGCGACGGCGCATCCCGCGAAGTTCGATTCGGTCGTGGAACCCTTGATCGGGAGGGTGGTCCCGGTACCCCCGGCTCTTCAAGACATTCTCGCCCGGCCATCGAATGCCGAGCCGATCGAGCCGACGTTGGAGGCGCTCGGTGCTGCGATGGCTCGGGAGCCACTGAGAGGTTGATTGCGATAGAAACGGCACCCGCTCTTCCGGCACGGGCGCCGTCTTTTGGCCAACCTGTGAGTGAACGGAACGCTCGCGGGCTCAGCTCGGCGCTGGCGGAGCTTTTTTCTTTGTCGGTGAGCTGGGGATGAGCGCGATGAACTGCGTGGCCTGTGCGCGGGGGAGCGCGGCTCGGGCGATCGACTCCAGGTGGGCGAGGTTGTCCGACAACCGGGAGTGGACTTCGCCGACCGCGGCGGTGGCCTGCTTGGCGGTGAGCTTTTTCTGTTCTTGCGACGCGTCGGCGCCGGTGAGGGCCGCAAGAAGGTTGCGCGCCGACACGACGTCGTCAGGAAGCACGCCGGCGGCGCGGACCGCGGCCTCATTGCGGCTCGCCGCAGCGATCACCAGGCCCAGCGCCTTCTCAACAGAACTGACGGTCGGTTTCACGTCGAGGCCAACGCCGAAGGCCTTCTGGAGTTGTTTGTCTTTGCTGGCGCCGGAGCGGAGCAGACGCCGCAGGCTGGTAACCAGCGCCGCACCATTCTTGACCGCATCGTTTTGAGAGATGGTGGCTCCCGAGCGATCTTTTCGCTCCACCACCGCGCCGGCTGCCAACCCACGGATGGCAGCGAGGTCGGCTGCGACGCCCTCGATGAACCCAGCGGGGAGCCGCGCCTCCAACGCAGCACGGTGCTGTACAGCCAGCGGATGCAGCCCCTCACCAGCTCGAATCGTCTGATCGACACTCCAACGTTTAGCCATGATGTGACCCCCAATGCGGTGTGAACAGCGCGCGCAGCATAAGGGCGTTGATGGGGCGCGGAAAAGCGTCTTCACGAGTTGCCGTTGCGGACCAACAAACGTCCTCACACTTTCTTGCGAGTAACCCAGGGTACGTCTCGGGTTCCGCAGAGTGCGTCTCGGGTTCCGCAGAGTGCGTCGCGGCTTCCGCGGGGTACGTCTCGGGTTCCGCAGGGTGCGTCGCGGCTTCTGCACAGTGCGTCGCGGGTTCCGCAGAGACACCTATGGGGTTCTGCACGCTGGGGTACGGCTCGGCGTTCAGCGACACCACTGACCGGTTCAGCCAAAGCGCCGACCTTCGACTTGGAGCGCTGAGGGATGCGGGCGCTCCGTTCCGTTGGGCTTTTATGGTGCTGGCCGCGTGCGGTGAGCCCGGGCCACAGTGGGAAAGACCAGACTCGAGGACGGAGGAACGCCTCTCTGCGCTGTTCGCCTTCAGCCTGGATGACGTGTGGGCCGCGGTCGCCAACGTTACTGTCTTGCACTTCGATAGAACGGGCCGGACCTCGCTGAACGGCGGCACCTCCAGCGATCTCGCCTCCATCTGGGGCACCGCCCAACGAC
>JANODF010000617.1:0-2215 GCA_031412555.1 Archangium sp.
TCCGACGCCGCCTCCTCCTCCTCCTCCTCCTCCTCCTCCGACGCCGCCTCCTCCGACGCCGCCACCTCCGACGCCGCCACCTCCGACGCCGCCACCTCCGACGCCGCCACCTCCGACGCCGCCACCTCCGACGCCGCCACCTCCGAAGCCGCCACCTCCGACACCACCGTCGACCGATGCGTCTGGCAGCAGTTCATCGACCGGAACGAAGCACCCGCAGCTCGAGGGAGACATCGCCACGAACACCGCTACGACAAGCCACGGCCAACCCCGACACTGGTGCATGGCGTGAGTGTCGAGCAGATCACCCCTCGCAATCCACTCGGTCCTTCGGGCTTTCTGGCATACCCCCCGCCCATGGATCGTCAGGTTCCGGTCGGGTACGCAGCAGCGCTCCTCGCCAGCTTTCTCTTTGGCTGGGCCATCACTCCCTCACGAGGTGCGTACTCCGACCCGGCGATGACGATGGTGCTGCTCGCGACGATCGTGGTCGGCTGGCGATACGTGGTCAATTTCGGCGGGCGCGTCGACCAGATTCCCGCGCGCGTGCTCGCGCCGCTGGTCTGGGGCTGCGCCATCGCGATGGCGTTCACGGCCTACAACGACGCAGAGATCATCATCTACCCGGTGAAGTTCTGGGAGACCGGTCGCAAGGCCCAGGGCTGGAGCCTGATCGCTCTGCTCGCCTATCTCCCCTCGATGCTGAAGTGGCCCGAGCCACGCTGGGCCCGGCATCTTCGTTTCGTCTTCATCGCGGGCTGCATCACCCTCGCGGGCGTCGACACCTACCGAACCTCGCCCACCCCGCGCATCGACGTGTGGACCGTGCAGCAGCAAGGCGCCGCCTTCTTCCTCGACGGGAAGAACCCGTTTCAGGAAGTGCACGCCGGCGACACCGGGCCGCGCACGGCCAACGACGTGCCCTACGTGTACCCGCCCATGCAGCTCTATTGGACGGCGCTCTCGTGGAAGCTGACCAACGACGTGCGCTTCGCGATTCTCGCGGCGGCCATTCTGCTCGGCTTCTCGGTGCGAGCGATCGGCACACGCTTCGGAGCGAAGAACCTGCCCGCGATCCTCGAAGATGCGCCTGCGCTCTTCATCTGGTTCACGCCCAAGTTCTTCTTCATTCTCGAGCAGGCGTGGGTCGACCCCGTGCAAATCTTCTGGTGCAGCGCGCTCATCCTCGCGGCGGCCTTGAACCGGCCCTGGGCGACGGCGGTGCTGGTCGGTCTGGTCGTGGGCGCCAAGCAGACCATGCTGCTGTTCGCCGGGCTCATCGGCCTGGGCCTGCGCTTCAACTGGCGACAGTGGGTGCTGGCCGGCAGCGTGAGCCTCGCCACCTTCCTCCCGTGGATGATCTGGGACTTCAAGGCGTGGAAGTTCTCCAACTTCGACTTCTTGAGCGCGCTGCCCGTGCGGCCCGATGCGCTCACGTACATCACGTGGGTGCGCCGCAAGTTCAACGTCGAGATCCCCTACGTGATCGCCTTCCCCGCGGCGTTCGGCCTCGCGGGTTTCGCCGCCTGGAAGGTGCGCAAAGCCCTGGGGCCGCTGACGATGGCCGCCGTTGCCTCGATGACCGTGCTCTTCGTGTTCAACAAGTGGGCGTTCGCCAACTACTACTTCACCCTGCTCGGGCTCTCCTGCATCGCCGCGGCGGCAGCGCTCGGAGATACGGAACCCGAGCCTGCTCAATCGAAAGCAGCCGCCGCCTGACGATCAGTTCGGCGTGGCGACCACGGTGAGCGCGGCGGCCTTGTTGCTCTGGGCCGCCACGAACTCGAGGGGAATCGAAGCGGCGAAGAGCGGCACCGAACCCGCGACCGACGCGGCGAAGTGCAGCGCGCGTTCGGCGGTCGACATCGAAGAGAGCGCGCCGCGATCCTTCACCCACTCGTACAGAAAGTTCTGGTGAGGGAGCACGCGGTTGAGCGCGCTCTGAATCCACCCGCTGGTGCCGTACTCGGGCAGGAAAGGCACCTGCTTCGAGACCGAGAACCCGCCCCGTCGCAGGCAGTCTTCCAGCGTCGAGGGCTCGAACTGCAGCAGGTGACGCGGCGGATCGAGGTGGAACCAGCCGCCCTTGAAGACCTCGCTCTGCCAGCTCGCGAAGTTCGGCACTGACACCACCTGGATCCACCGAGGCACTTGATTCAGTTCGAGCCGTCGACGCTGGAAGACTGTCTGCGGAGGGCGGGCTTCGCGGTGTCTG
>JANODF010000618.1:0-1987 GCA_031412555.1 Archangium sp.
CCGCAGGCTCGCTCTTCTTCATCCCGCAGGGAGATCACGCCCGTGGACCCGCCGTCAATCCCACGTGCCGTTGCTCCGCTCGGCCCGTCCTCGACACGCTCGGCCAGACCGGTCTATTTCCTCACAGGCTCTGAGGGGCCGTCCATTCCCTTTGCCCCGGGAGGCTTTCCTCAGGGGCATTGCGGCCGCCGCCTTCAGCGGTAGGGTGCCCCCGCTTTGACCTTCACCAAAACCGTCGCGCTCTTCCTGGCCATCGCGCTCGTCGCCTGCGGCCCCTTCACCAAACCGCCGACCCGCGAGACCATCGAGGTGCGAGGCACGCCGTACGAGCGAGGCCTCGCGCACGGAACGCAGCTGCGTTCGAAGGTGCGCAGCTTCTACACGACGCTGCTGACCAACTCGCTCTTCCCGTACCTCTCGCGCGAGCAGCCCGACATCGTCTCGTTCCTGCCCGAGTACGGCGCGGAGCGTTTTCAGAACGGCAACTTCGCCTACGAGCTGTTCCTCGACTCGGCGAAGAACATCGAACGTTCGCTCAACCGCGCCACGCGTGAAGAGCTGCAGGGCGTCGCCGATGGCGCGGGCATGACGTACGACCAGATCCTCGTCCTCAACACCTTCTTCGACAGCGTGTTGGCGGTTCGAGGCGTGGCGCTGGCCATTCGCCTCGCGCGCGCGCCGTTGCTCAAGAGCGTGGAGTTCGTGGGCGCGGCCACCGACGGCGTGGACAACGACAACGACGGACAGATCGACGAGACGGGTGAAGGGCGCTTCGAGCCCTACATTCCCGAGCTGTACGGCCTCGCAGTCGAGCTCGCGCCGGCGGCGGGCATTCGCCTGGTGCTCACCGAGGTCGACGGAGTGGATCCCGCCACGGTGCGCATCTTCCTCGACAACCAGCTCTACACTTCAGAAAGCCCGGAGATGGTGGTCACCGAGCTGTCGGCCACCGACCTCGAGGTGACCATCACGCCTTCCACCTCGCTGGCAAACGGCCTCACCACCACGCTGGTGATCGGAGCGGGCGACAAGAAGCTCATCAGCGCGCCGCTACCCATTCGCGCCAGCTTCATGCGCGACGAAGAGATCGCCTTCACCACCCGCGGTGCAGGGTTGAACCGGCGCGACGTGCGCAGGCCTCCGTTGACCGATGGCCGCACGCGGCCGCCGCCGATCGCCATCGGGGTGCGTGGTTCGATGACCGCCGGAGGAAAGTCGTTCATCGCGCATCACTTCTCGCTGCTCGACGCGAACACTGCGCACAAACACACGGTGGCCATTCGGCACGTGCCTGAAAACGGGCCGGCTTTCGTCACCGTCGGCTGGGCGGGCATCGTGTACGGGCTGGCCGGCATGTCGGAGCGGGGCGTCGGCTACGCCTGCGATCCCGCCGACTCGCTCGACAACAGCGTGGTCGGCTCGGTGCTGGAGCAGGTCGCAGACATCTCCAAGGCGAAGCTGCTCGCGAAGGGCCTGCCGATCGGATTTTTGGGGCGCCGGATCCTCGAGCAGTCCACCGACGCCGTCAGCGCGCGTGAAGTGATCGCCAGCGCCGAGAAGGTCTACGGGTGGACCTGCGTGCTGGGCGACAGCAAGGGGGGGCTCGAGGCCATCGAGGTCGACAGCGACATCTTCAACGACGGCAGCAAAGGCGTCTTCAATCTCTCCACCACGGAGCTCGACGCCACGGGCCGCCGCTACGCGAGCACCAGCGACGACGACTTCGTGCTCGGCTCGAACTACGTGAAGAACGTGCCCGATATCGCCTCGCTGCTGGTGGCCGGTCAGCGCATCGTTCCCCAGCGGCAGTGGTCGGGTTTCTTCTACCGCAGCCGCCGCGCGGTCGACGGCGCTAAGGGCCGGCTCGAAGCGGGCAAGGGCACCATCGACGTCGAGTTCCTCCAGAACCTCATCAGCGATCCGCAGTTCGTCGACAGCTCCGACAGCATGAACGCGGTGGTGCTCGACTTCGAGAACCTGCAGGTGC
>JANODF010000619.1:0-2417 GCA_031412555.1 Archangium sp.
GGCGGGTTCTTCGCGTCCAGCGCGGCCTGGGCGAGGCGCCTCTTCTCTTCGGCCGCGTCGAGGGCTGCCTGCTTCTTCGCTTCATCAGCGGCGCGCCTCGCTTCGAGCGCTTCAGCCGACTTCTGCTTCTTCGCTTCGGCCGCATCGAGGGCCGCTTGCTTCTTCGCCTCAGCCGCGGCGCGTTTGGCTTCGAGGGCAGCGGCCGCCCTTTCCTTCTTCGCAGCGGCAGCAGCCGCACGGGCCTCGAGCGATGCGGCCGCCTTCTGCTTCTTCGCTTCGTCGGCCGCGCGTTTGGCTTCCAGCGCGTCCGCCACCTTCTTCTTGTTCGCTTCGTCGGCCAGGCGCTTTGCTTCTGCGGCTGCAGCGGCCTTCTGGGTCTTCTCTTGAGCGGCGACCTCGGCCAGCTGCTCCGGCGTGGGCCCGGC
This sequence comes from Archangium sp., assembly GCA_031412555.1. Classification (GTDB taxonomy): domain Bacteria; phylum Myxococcota; class Myxococcia; order Myxococcales; family Myxococcaceae; genus Archangium_A. The sequence goes on from JANODF010000619.1 coordinate 426, forward strand.
GACACCCGCATCGACCACGGCAATCACCGGCTTGGGCATCGCGTCGGGCATCTTCCCGTCGTCGAGCGTGGCGATCATCACCGGCTGCGCGGGCAGCGCGAGCTTGAAACGTTTGGCCACCTCGGTCTGCTTGTCGTCGCGCGTCGGCTTGACCTGCACCCGCTCTTCGATTCCGGAGTTCACGTCGAAGGTGACGTCGCCGCCCACCCGCCACTTGTGCCCGCCCTCGTCGCTCAAGACCACGCTGGCGTTGTTGTAGAAGACGACCAACACCTTGACGGTGTGTTTGCCCGGCGTGACGTCGCCATTCCAGATGAGGTGGGTGCCCTCGTCCGACAGTTGGCCCAGCGGCGGCGTGCGCAGGCTGCGACCGTCGAGCTCGAAGCTGGCCTCTTCGATCTTGTAGTTGGGATCTTCGAGGCCGATGAAGTCGACGCGCACCTTGGTCGGCTGCTTGCCCACCATCTGCGTGAGCTGGCGCTCGAGCTCTTCACGCGCGGCTTTGGCCTTCGCATCTTCTGCCGCGGCCGTGGCGGAGATGAACAGCAAGAGCAGACAGGCGAGGCGCTTGAGCATGCGTGCGGCGGTTCTGGCACGGAATGATTCGGCTCTGAAGCTCGACAAGAAGGTCAACGGAGACTCCGCGCATGAATCTCAGCGTCCTGACTCCGCGCCCTGGCTGAGCCGACGAACGAGGCGGAAACAGGCTTCTTGACGCTTCCACGGCGCTCGGTCTGTCGCTGATCGACAAGCACCCCGACGAGCGTTCACAATTGAACGGCAGAAGAGCCATCCCAGCTTACACAATACATATTATATGATCTACTTTGTCGACCGGACAGCTTAAGGACGCTTCCCATCAAGGCCCAGTCAAATTCTCTTCTGCTGCCTCCATCGAGCGAATTCGCTCGATGCTCATGTCAACCGCCGTGTATTCGATTTGCGCCTCATCCAGTTCTCGAGCCATGCCACCACGAGCCGGGGTGAAGATACGAACTCGACCTTGTGGGTTCGAGCGAAGGCAGTGAGGTCGATCGCCCCGCCTACCATGATCGGCAGATCGCGATTTTGCGAGCAGTCGCGCACGGCTTCGATGGTGAGGGCCAACTCGGGCAGGTGCTCCACGACGCTCACGGAAAACCCCACCATCTCAACGTAGGTGCTCGAGAGATCGAGCACACCTTCTTCAGGCAGGTCCGGGAGCTGCACACTCCACCCGGCGCGCCGCAAAAACTCACCGACCAGGTACAGCCCCAGGATGTGCTGTTCGTGCGGCGCCGCGACCAGCGCGCACAAGCCGCGATGGGCGCTATCGGGCGCGAAGCGGGGCCCGAGCACGTGAACTAGCTTTTGGAGCAGCCCCAACGCCGCCGTCACCTGCACGAAGCTGATGAGATCTTCGTCCCACTGCTCGCCGAGCGCGCGGGCTGTGGGGGCCACCAGATCCATCAAGATGGACTCGAGCCCGAGCCCCGCGTGCGCCAACGCATCAACCCAGGCGAGCGCGGCCTCAAGATCCTGCGTCGTCGCGACCTTCGCGAACTCGGCGATCTCCTGGGGCGTGGGTGTCAGCCGCGCGCCCGAACACTTTGTTTCGCAGATGGGGCGGTGCGCCAGGAACAGTCGGGGGATGATCTCCCGTTCGATGGTCTCCACAAGCCCGCCGGAGGGTTCGGACGACGGTCGCTTCCCCTGGTCGAAGACACCTCTTGAGAATGGCTCCATTCGCCCAACTTCGGTGGCGCACGAAGATTCCACAATCCCCAGTCACCACACGGCGACGGCTTCGAACTGGGGAGCCCCCCCGTTTCAGCCCGGCAGTCACCTCGGTGTTGTCCGAGCCTGACGCTTCGGCCCCTCAGAGCCTGTGAGGAAATAGACCGGTCTGGCCGAGCGTGTCGAGGACGGGCCGAGCGGAGCAACGGCACGTGGGATTGACGGCGGGTCCACGGGCGTGATCTCCCTGCGGGATGAAGAAGAGCGAGCCTGCGG
>JANODF010000620.1:0-7439 GCA_031412555.1 Archangium sp.
GCCCGCGACCGCAGTCGAGGAGAGCGCGCCGCTGCGCGGGCCCCAGCGGCACAACACGCCGTCGTCCGACCCGGTGGGAATGGCGTTGAAGAGCATCACCGCGCCCACCTCGGTGCGGCCCGTGGTCACGCCTGCATCGAACAGCGCGATCGCCGTCGAGGTCGAGCGCGTGAGGTCGCTGCACACGCTGCTCGCCGTGAAGCTGAGGGTGCCGCCATCGGTCGAGATGCCCCGCAGTTCGCCCGCGCTCGCCGCGTTCACCATCGAGACGTAGGCCAGCTCGCGCAGGCCGGCCGTCATGTCGGTCTCTGCGATGGCCACGCTCTGCACCGCGCCCATGTTGAGCGCGAAGCGGGTGCCACCGTCGGGAGTGAGGGACACCAACCGGCCGGCAAAACCGGGATCCTGCGTGCCGATGAACAGGTTGCCCTGGCTGTCGATGGCCGGCGCCGCCTTGACGATGCCGCCCACGTTCGCGCGCCACTTGAGCCGGGTGACCGCGATGGGGAAGGTGCGCGAGTCGGTGTTGCCCACGGCATCGGAGCCCGAGACGTTCACCATCAGGTTGGCGGCGAACGCGCCCATCGGAGGCGAAGCGAGATCGAGGGTGCCGCAGCGATCGAAGGCGTTGAGCATGAGTCCGGCATCGGCACACACACCCGTCCCCGCCGGCAGCACGGTCTGCGGCGCCACGCCTCCGTCCGTACCGATGAGGTTCAACGACAAGGTGGGCATCGGCCTCTGCGCGCGGATGACCACGGGGATGATCGCGTCGCGCTGAAAAGGCGAGCCGGCAGGAAACGTGATCCCCAGCATCGGCGGCAAACGATTGCTGGTGAACGACACCGTGGCCACCGGCCCACCGTCCCACCCGGCCACCGCGGTGTACGAGGTGGTCTGCAACGGCAGCGTGATGGAGGTCTCGTAATCGCCCGGCGCGCCCATCGTGGGCCCGAGGGAGGTGGGCGTGGGGAAGCCGGTGCAGGAGAAAGGAACCGAAGCGAGGTTGGGCGAACCACCATCGGGCCAGCGCGCTTTGACGATGAAGTTCACTGTGCCGGCGTCGGGCCCGTTGAAGGGTTGACCCGCCGTGGGCGTGACGAACCGGAGCTCGAAGGTGCCCGGCACGCAGACCCCGCCGGTGATCGTCGGCTGGCACTCGGTCGGAAGAGCACAGGGAATCGAACAGAACGCCACGCTTCCGCCGCCACCGCCGGTCGCGCCACCGCCACCGCCGGTCGCACCACCGCCACCGCCGGTATCGCCGCCACCACCGGTCGCGCCGCCACCACCACCAAGCACCGCACCACCACCGCCACCGGTCGAGCCGCCTCCACCGCCGAGCACCGCACCACCGCCACCACCACTGGCGCCGGCATCAGGGTCGAACACGCAGAACCCCTGCGGATCACACCGGCCTGAAGGCGCGCAGTCCATGTCGGTCGCGCACGGCTTCAGCTTGAGACAAGCAGTGAACGGAAAACCCAGACCCAAAGACAGCAGCAGCACCACGCGCTTCATCAGAAGTTCCCTTCGACCACGAAGAGGGCGCCGTCAGCCCGGGGTGCAATGGCCGCGGTGACGGGCGCGCTGGGAGCCGCCAGCACCATCACCAACCCGGTCAGCCCCAATGCAGCGCCCGCGGTCACCAGGCCAAGCCCCGCGCCCTGCGTGGCGAGAATGCCCTTCACGCGGCCAGCATCTGCCGCGGCCACGTTGCCAGACTCGTCTTTCTGCACGGTGCCCGCGCTCCCGAAGACCACCGCGCCCGCGACCGCCCCGGCGATGCCAGCGCCACCGAGCACCGCACCCAGAATGCGTAAAGGCGTGCCGGGATTGGGCGGAGTGCTCGGCTGCAACACCAACGGCGGATCGCTCGGTTTCGCCTTCTCGCCGGGCACGAAAGGCGCCGGCACGAACGCAGCCACCGGCGCGGTGCCATTGAGGTGCTCGAAGAACCGTTCGGTCGCCGTGGCCAGCGCGTCGAGCAGCGGCTCCTTGCCCAGCGGCATGGAGAACAGGGCCGACTTGAGCAGCTTGCCGTCGGCCCGCACCACTCGCCCCTGCAGCATCAGCTCATTGCGATCGGTCAACTTGAGCGAGACGAAGCCGGCGTGGGCCACCTTCGCGACCGTGGCCACCTTGGCCAACGAGGTGTCCGACTGGCCGTAGTCGTTGACCCGGGCGGTCTTGAGCGCCTCTTCGACTTCTTTGCGCAGCAGCAGGGCGTACCCCGACTTCTCGCGCGCCACCGAGAGGAAGCGTTTCTGCATCGCCTCGAGGCTCTCGGTGAGGCCTGCGTTGGGTTCGACTGCCAGGGGGGCGAACAAGCCTGACTCCGGCTCGGCGCCCAGCGCCACGGAGGCGAACAGGAGCGACGAAAGCACCGCGCGTACGACCGTCATCGATGACTCCAAAGAGCAGGATCTCCTTCGCGACTGCCACCCTCAGCTCACGACCGCCTCGCATAGTGACATGCGGGCGGCCTGGGAGGGCGAAGGTGACGTCTGCCATCGGAGTCCTGGCGGCGCAGACAGCCCTCACTCCGGGGGCAGATAGGCGTGACTGACGCGGTCCCAGCCCACCCCGAAGCTGCGGTCGAACGCGGGCGTGCCCTGGGTGGTGAGCGCGGCGCGGTCGACCCACGCGGTGCGGCCCGACCAGGGGTCAGACACCAGGAAACGCTGCCCCGCGCCCGTGCCCTGCACGTCGCTCACCAACAGGAAGTGACCGCCGCTGTTGGTCGCGTCGGTGAGCCGGAGCGGCACATCACCGCCCGCCTCCAGCCGACGTGCGATGCGATCGACCTCGGTTCCCGACATTCCAGCCGAGGGCGCCACCACGTCGTAGCGGCCGTGCACCGAGCGGCGCGCCACTGCGTCGAGCGCGGGGGGCAGCTCCATGCCGCGGCTCGCACCGTGATCGCTCCGAATCAGGTCGACGTCGGCGCGGGGCAATGCGCCGGGGGTGACGCGCCGAATGGTCTCGAGATCGCGGCTCACGACCATCAGGTCTTCGACGCTCTGGCGCTCACCACGCAGATAGGTGCGCACGCGCACGTCGTCCGCTGGGGGCAGATGGGCTGCCGTGATCGCGTCGTGTGCACGGTGTGCCGCGGCGACCGACTCACGCGAACGCGCAGCGCCTCCACCCCGCTCCAGCACGCGCCGCTGCTCGTCGGCGATGGAGCCCGTGCGGCTTCCCGAGGTCAACCCTTCCCGGTGCAGCTGCCGGGCGTAGACGGGGTCGAGCTCGGCGCGCGCCAGCTCTGCGGTGGCGGGCCCGCATGAGGTCGCAAACCGCTGCGTGAGACCATCGTTGTCACCGCTCACATCGGGCCTGCCCGGCGCAGTCACCGAAGCGGTCGAGTCGTTGGCGCGCGAGACATCGAGGGCGGTGGTGGTGCGGATGAGCTCGTTGCGGGGCAGACCTCTGACGTCGGCTGCGAAGTCGCGCAGCTCGGTCATGGCTGCGGTGCCGCGAGCGCCGCGACGGGTGAGGGCTTCGCTCCGGGCCGCGACGCCGTCGAGCAGCAAGGCGCGCTCGGCCTGCGGATCTGCCGAGGGGGAGACCCGATGGCCGGTGCCGGCGCTCGCCATCAAGCCAGTCACCTCGTCGTACCGGGCGCGGGGCATGTCGACGAGGGTGCGTGCGGCACGCGTCGCCTGCGCCTGGCCCATCACGCCTTCGATGCCGAGGTCATCGGCGCTGCGGCGTTCAGAGACACCCCGCACCAGGGTCTCGCGGATCTCCGGGGTGAGCCGGGTGGCGGCGGTGCGGCTGCTGGTGCGCATCGTCTCCAGCTCCGACCAGGTGGCTGCGGCGCGCGCGCCGTTGGGGCCGGCGATGGCGCGATCGAGCAAGGCCCGCTCCCGCGCGCGATCCGCGGCGGGGAGCGCTTCGAGTTGACCCACGATGCGCGCGCGCAGCGGCTCGGCCACGCCGGCGCGGGTGAGGCCCGGCTCGATGGGGCGCACCGGAGCACCCCGCACCGGCGCGGCATCGAAGCTCGAGGGCGCTGAACGCGGCGCGGCGGTGGGCGGCGCGGTGCGAACGGGCGGTGCGGGGCGCACAGCGGGAGGATGAGGGGTGACGCGGGGTCGGGTTCGAGTGAGGGCGTTCATGGGTGAGGGACCCATGAGCAATCGATGTGCCTCAGACCTGTGCGCGTGATGAAGCGTGGTTGCGGCTGGGGCTGTAGACCTGCCGGTCACAGCTCGGGCTCGAGGTGTGAACGCTCAGTTCACGGACTACGCTCCACCGATGCTCAGTGCCGGTCTGATGGTCGCGGTGGCGTTGGTGGTCTCGAGCCACGGCGCGGAGGGGACGCGCGAAGAGAAATTTCGCGGGGCGCTGCTGGCTCAAGCCTCGCCTGCAGACAGGGCCTTCGCGGAGCCGCCCGATGCGAAGCACGAACTGGCCGCGTTGCGCGCGAATCCACCGAGCTTCGAGACAGGGGTCACCGTGCTGGCCTTCGGCTGTCTCTTCACGTTCGTCGGGCTGGGCGGTTCCCTCCTCACCCTGGCCTTCGTGGGCGCGCTGGGAGAAGCCGGTGCCTTGGCACTGATGTTGGCTGCCGGAGTCGTTGGGCTGGGCTCCGTTCTCGGTGTCGCCGGCGGCATCGTGATGGCCATCGTGGGGACGGAACTCAAACGCCACGACGCGCGCATTCAAGAGCTGGAACGATCGACTCAGCGCTTCGCGGTGCCCCCGCACCTCGTGCTCGCGCGCTTCTGACTACTTCGCGGCCATACGCGCGCGCTCGAGCAGCGGCTCGATGCCGAGCTTGCGTGCCCAGGTGGCGAGATAGGGCTCGCTCAGCGCACGCCCTTGAACGCGGAGCACCTCGACCACGTCGCGAAACTGCTGGCTGTTCTGCTCGCCGCCTGCCTGAAACCACAACAGCTTCCGAAGCACCGAGTCTTCAGGCGACTTGAGAACGAGACGCCGCCCGGGAGCGACCTCGTAGGCGCGCCTGCGGAAAAACTCTTCCGCATCGTACTCGCCATCCTTCACCACGAAGAGGTCGACGCGCGTCACCGTCGGCAGATGGAAGATGTTCCAGCTCCCCTTGCGGCGAACAGCATCGGCGAGCGCCAGTTCGTCGACCTCGAAGTCCGGGCCGAGCGCAGTCTTGAAAGGCTCGACGTCGGTGACCCGAAGGAGGACGACGAAGTCGAGGTCGTTGGTCAGTCTCGGCTGGCCCTGGAACGAGCTCGCCATCGAGCCTCCCAGAAAATACTCGACCCCAACGGACTCGAGCGCTTGCCCGACGGCGAGCGCGACATCGAGCGGAGTCATACCGCAGGTCTCGCGCCATGGAGCCGCAACGCGGTGGCCTCGTCATAGATGACCGCGGTCAGAATCCAGCGAACCAGACACTCGCTCGCGCCCGGATTTCGCGCGCGCACGCCGGCTTCTGCGAGCTGGCGCCCCGCAGCCCAGAGCCCGGCAACGAGCGCTGCGCGCTGGGGTTCGCTCAACGCCCGCAACAGCTCGTCGTGTCGGGCCTGCTGCGCGTGGGTGACGTCGAGCGGAAGCACAGGGAGATTGTACCTCAACCTTTCGAAGCGATGACGCCTTCACGACGGCCTTGGGCCTTCGAGATGGCCGCCGCCGATGGGAGGCTGCTGGGCCGCACAGCGACGTCTTCCTGCTGGGGAAGCCGGGCGAGTGACTCTTGAACTCGGCCTGCTTGCGGGTGGAGTGCAGGGCGCGGATGGAGCGACGGCCACCACAGGCGGATCACAGGAGGTCCGTGCCAACGTGCTGGTGAAGCGAGCCCCGTCCAGGCGAGGTCGCTTCCCATCTGACAGGCAGCGGAATGATGGCCCCTCGTCAGTGTGAAGCGCGACCGCCAAGCTCGCCCTCTTTCGCCGAGGTCAATCAACTCCGAAACGCGTGGCTCAACGCGGTTCTGCTCGCACCTTCGCGAGCGAAGTTGCCGAGCTCACGGCCAGTGACGCGCGTATTCATGAACTGGAGCGCTCGGTACTCTTCGCGGTGCCTCCGCATCTGGTGCTCGCGCGATCCTGCCCCTGACTGCTTCACTTCGCGACGGCCACCCGCATCTTCTTCAAGACCGCCTCGACCGCCTTGCAGTCCTTGGCGCGAAACGCGTCGTGCAGCTCGTCGCCCAGGTCTTCCAGCTCGTCCTTCTTCTCACGCGACACGCCCTTGCCGAGCTGCCAGCGTGCGCCTCGCATCGTTGGCGAACGCCTCGTCGTAGTGACACGCGGGCGGCTTCGGAGGACGGGGCGGGAGCACCTTCGGCTTCTTGATGATGCCCAGCTGGGAGAGCTCCTCGAGCTCGCCTGCATCAGGCGAAGGGGCGACGGCGATCTTCACCCCCGCATCCACCACGGGAACAGGCGTGGGCTCGGGTTTTGGCGGCGGGGTCACGGTGGCCTGGGGCTCGACCTTCACCACGTCGTCTGCCGAGGGCCCACGGCTGAGCACGCCCACCCCAGCAGCCAGGGCGAGCACCAACAGACCCAACGCGATGATCAGCCCGCGGTTCGACTTCGGCAGTGCGCGCGCCGCCACCGCTTCATCTGACAGTGTGGACACCGTCTGCGTCGCCGCGGTGTCGCTGAACGGAGTCGCCCGGCTGAGCACCGCGGTGCCAGAGCGGCGGCGGCCTGTACCGGTCGCCTCGGCGACGAGCGCGATGGGCTGCGAAGTGCTGCCGACGTAGGTGCCGGCCTCCGCGAAGCTGCTCTCCAGGCGAATGAGGCGGCGCGCCACTTCTTGCGCGGTGGGCCGGTCGGCGACGGCCTTGGCCAACATCTGCTGCAACAGCTCGTCGAGATCCTCCAGCAGCGCGTGCGTGCGCGGATCGAAGCTGTCGGCCCCGAAGCGGCTCACCAGCGCCTCGAGCAGGCGGGGCGGCGGCTGGTTGAAGTGCTGGTTGGGCAGCTCTTCGCGCGGACCGTCGAAAGGGAAACCGCCCGTCATCATCAGGAAGATGGTGACGCCCAGCGCGTAGACGTCGTTCGCGGGGTGCGCGGCTTCTTCGATGAGGAACTGTTCGGGCCCGCAGAACTCCGGAGTGCCCAGCAGCACCTGCGGCAGCTTGCCGGTCTTGAGCGCGAGGCCGAAGTCGATGAGCTTGAGCCAGTCGACCAGGCGCCCGCCCCCACCGCCCAGGTTGAGCGCGAGCATCACGTTCTCGGGCTTGATGTCGCGGTGAACGAGGCCGCGTTTGTGCACGGCGGCGAGTGCTTCGGCGACGGCGAGCGCGATGCGGATCGCGTTGACCCGGTCGATGCCCTTCTCCAGCAGCGTGCTCAACGAGGCGCCGTCGAGGAACTCCATCACGATGCAGTCGAGCGCAGGGTCGTGCGCGTAGACGGTGACGATGTTCGGGTGCTGCAGGTTGGCCATGATCTGCGCCTCTTCCTGCCCTGCCCCCTGCGCTCCACCGCGCAGCACCTTGA
>JANODF010000621.1:0-5297 GCA_031412555.1 Archangium sp.
CCGCCAAGCCCAACCAGCGCCAGCTCGACGCCTCGATGTACGAGTACACGTACTCGTCGATCATGGACTACGGCGCGCGTGTCAACGCGCAGAACCGCGGCACCGGCAAGTACGACGAAGCGGCGATCCTCTTCGCCTACTCCGGTGGTTTCGAGCCGGGATGGGTCGAGGTGTTCAACGAGCTGCGCCCCAACTACGAGACCCCGAACATCACGGTGCCGCTCGACAACCAGGCGAAGGTCTTCACCGTGCGTGGTGCACAGGTCGAGATCCCGCTGGCGCACGTCGAGCACTACACGCCCGCTTCGTCCTTCTACTCGGACAAATACCACTACACGACGCTGCCCTTCCATTTCGCCGACCAGCAGGCGTCGTTCGAAGACATGCTCGACCAGGGCATCTCGCGCATGAAGAACCGTTCGTTCCGCAAGTGGAGCGAGATGTCGGTTCACTACAAGCGCATCGAAGAGGAGCTCAAGAAGTTCAACCTCTCGCAGTCGGGTCTGTCTGAGAACGACTACGCCCGTGCTCGCGACATCATCAACGCGGCTGGTGGTTCGAACGTGCCCGTCGAAGTGCCCTACATGTTCTGCTCCGACTACGAAGTCGGCGCGAACCTGCTGTGCAACCGCAACGACCAGGGCGCCGACGTCTTCGAGATGACCTCGAAGTGGATGGAGCGCTTCAACCAGTCGTACGTGTTCTCGAACTTCCGCCGCGACCGCCTCATCTACTCGCCGGCGGCGGTGGCGTCGGGCAAGTTCGGCCGCTTCCTCGGGAACATCCCCAACGTCTACCAGCAGTGGCTCTTCAACATCTTCTACCTGGCCAAGTACTACCAGCTGACCCCCGAGGAGATGGACAAGTTCTACGGCCTCGGCGACCCCATCTGGCAGAACTACTGGACGATGGCGGTGGTCGACTCGACGAACCTGCTGATGCAGCAGATCTCGATTCCGAGCGCCGGCTACCACGGCAAAAAGGCCGACGGCAGCTGGGAGTACGTGCCCACGGGTGACCCGCAGAACGTTCGCCTCCCTGCCGCGAGCGAAGCGGCGCTGAAGACCTCGCTCCAGAACCCGGTGAACGGTGGTTATTCAGACATCGCCTACGTGCCCCGTGGCCCCGGCCGCAGCATGTTCACCGTGTACGACACGTTCGGCTACGACGGCTTCTCGCGCGTCAACGAGGCCGGCCACTTCTGGGACGTGTACGCGGCGATGCTCGCGCTCACCACCAGCGAGACGAACTTCCTCGGCGTCGACCGTGGCTCCGATGCGCTGCGCTACTCGCTGCCGTACTACACGACGTTCAACCTCGAGCTGGCTCCGCTCTTCAACAACTACTGGACCCAGAACGTCTCGTACTACTCGCCCCAGATGGCCAAGCAGGCTGATGGTACGGCGATCGTGCAGCTGCCCACCTACATCCGTGCTCAGGACTTCATCCCCGGCTTCGTCTACCCCGCGGCCCCGGTCGTTCCGGTCGACGGTTCGGGCCAGCCGATGGTGATGTCGAAGGTGGCCCCCGTCTCGACCTGGAGCTCGCGGTTCTACGCTCAGGTCTGGTCGATGGCCTTCTTCACGGCCAACTTCAACCTGGAGTTCGCGAACTTCAACCAGATCTTCCGGTTGGGCTCGGGCGACAACCTCACCCCGGCGGCCGGCTTCACGGTCGTCACCTACGAGGATCCGTTCGGTGGCGGTTACGTCTACGCGGCGATGAAGAAGACGGGCCAGCTGGTGCCCACCGCCGGTGTCGAGATGGTCGAGCGTGCCGCCCTCTCGAAGACCAAGTGGGAGACGGCCAAGGCGACCAATCAGCCGGTCGACGGCAAGTCGGCAGCGCAGTGGGAGACCGACCTGCGTGGCTCGACCCGCACGCTGGAAATGATGCGCGGCCTGTACGACATCTTCGGCAGCGCCTGGTAGTTCTCAGGCGAGGCTGAAACACCCGGCGCTCGACCCTCACCTGGGGGTCGGGCGCTGGTTGTTTTCAGGGTGCTTCGCTTTCGCTACAACGGGACCTCGTGCAGCTCGCGCCGCGTCAGTTGGATCTCTTCGGGAGGCTCTCGCGGCCGGCCAGCGTGCCCGCGCGCGCGCCAGTCGAGCCCTCGAAGCCGGTGGAGGCCGAGGCACCAGCGCCCCTGCTCAAGGCCGTGCCGATCGCGTTGCTCGAGGTGGCCGAACGCCTGCCCACCCGGCAGGAGACGTTGGCCCGGGCCCGTGCGCTGGCCGCGCGCATCGCCGAGGTGCTCGGCCCTGAGCTCAAGGTGCAGCTGACGGTGCACGACAACCGCTCCACGATGATCAGCTTCCGGCGTCAGCCACCGCTGCTGAAGATCCGCGCGCACCACATGTTCCTCGATGCGCCGGTGGAGGTGGTGCGATCGATCGCCGACTACGCCGGGCGCGGCAAGACCAGCGCCGGTGTCGAGCTCGACGACTACATCGCGGCCCAGCAGAAGCGCATTCGGGCGATGCCCACCAAGCTCTCCCTGCTCGAGTCACGCGGGGCGTGTTTCGATCTGCAGGACCTCTTCGTGAGCATGAACGCCGCGCACTTCGACAACGCGGTGGTGGCGCGCATCGGGTGGGGGCGCAACACCAGCAAGCGGCGGCGAAAGTCGATCCGCCTGGGGGTGTACGATCACAAGGCGCGCGAGATTCGCATTCACCCCGCGCTCGACCGGCCCGACGTGCCGCGCTTCTTCGTGGAGTTCATCGTCTTCCACGAGATGCTTCACCAGCTCTTCCCCAGTGATCGCGACACCGGCCGGCACGTGCACCACCCGCGGGCCTTTCGTGATCGCGAACGCGCCTTCCCCAAGTACGCTGCGGCGATGGCCTGGGAGCGGCAACACCTGCAGGAGCTGCTGCGCCGCTGAGCACCTGCGCTCCCTCCTTCAGGGAGAGGGTTGGGGTGAGGGGTCAGCGCTTCTTCTTCCCGGTCAGCGCCAGGTACCGCTGCCCGCGAGGCGAGATCTCGTAGCCGACCTCAAACGACTGCGTGAGACCGAGCTTCTTGAGCTTGCGCACGTCGATCTTGAAAGGCTCGGTCTCCAGCTTGAGCTTCTTGGCCAACTGCGAGGCCGCCACGCGAGGGTGTTTCCCGATCAGCTCCATCACCTTGCGCACCCACGTGCCGTCGCGTTCGAGCCGCTCCACCCGCTTGACCAGGTCGGCCAACGCTTCGTCGCTCAGCTCGCTGTCCAAAGCGATGGCGACCCGGTCGCCGTCACCGCCATGCACGAAGCCCACCCGAAACACCGGTGTGGCGGGTGTCAGCGGCTTCTTCGCCACCGGCGTCATGTACACGAGCAGCTCGTCGCGCGACGCGAAACCGCCCTGCTGGGCCTCGGTCTCCGTGATGTCGGCCAGTTTCACCGAGTCGACGGCGTGCACCTCGACCACGCCGATCGGGTGAACGCGGTAGCGACCTCCCACTTTGACGTGGGGCTTCTCCCAGAGGCGGAAGGTGAGACGCACTGCGCCATCGACGATGCCTGCATGAAAGCGTTTCTGGAAGAGCAACACCCTCGTCCGTATAACCCCACGAATGAGACGCGCGAAGATTGTCTGCACGCTGGGGCCGGCCACCAACTCGCAGGAGATGCTGGAGAAGCTGATCAACGCCGGGATGGACGTGGCGCGGCTCAACTTCAGCCATGGAACACACGCTGATCACCTGCTGACCATCGAGCGGCTTCGAGCGGCGCAGCTCAAGGTGCGGAAGGCGGTGGGCATTCTGGGCGATCTCCAGGGCCCGAAGATCCGCACCGGCAAGCTGGTGACGGGCTCGGTGGAGCTGGTCGAGGGCAAGGAGCTGTCCATCACGATGGACGAGACCCACCTCGGCACTGTCGACCTGGTCGGCACCACGTACCCTCACCTCGCCTCCGACGTGAACGTGGGCGATCGCATCCTCGTCGACGACGGCCTGCTCGAGCTCAAGGTGCTGCAGACCGACAAGAAGATGCTGATCCGCACGGAGATCATTCACGGCGGCACGCTCAAGAACAACAAGGGCATCAACCTGCCGGGCGTGGCGCTGCGCGCCGAGGCGCTGACCGCGAAGGACAAAGAAGATCTGATCTTCGGCCTCAAGAACGGCGTCGACATGGTGGCGCTCTCGTTCGTGCGCACGCCGGAAGACATCGACCAGTGCCGCCAGGCGATGCAGGAGTTCGGCAGGGTGGTGCCCATCATCGCGAAGCTGGAGAAGCCCGAGGCGATCGCCCGGCTCGACGCGATCCTCGACAAGACCGACGGCGTGATGGTGGCCCGTGGTGACCTGGGCGTGGAGATTCCGCCCGAGGAGGTGCCCGCGATTCAGAAGGACATCATTCGAAGGGCCAACCAGCGCGGCATGCCGGTGATCGTGGCGACGCAGATGCTCAACTCGATGATCGAGCACCCCCGGCCCACGCGTGCCGAAGCGAGCGACGTGGCCAACGCGATCTTCGACAACACCGACGCGGTGATGCTCTCGGGCGAGTCGGCCTCGGGTCGTTACCCCATCGAGTCGGTCGAGATGATGAGCCGCATCGTCGAGGCGGCCGAGTCGGCCATGCGTCAGTCGTTCCCCCGCATCGGGAGCGGCGAGCCGGTGAAGATCCCCGCTGACTTCCCCGACGTCACCTGCGGCGTGGCGTGCCGCGCGGCGCGTGAAGCAGGGGCGGCGTTGATCGTCGCGTTCACGTTGACCGGCACCACGGCGCGGCTGCTCTCGCGTTACCGCCCGCAGATGCCGATCATCGCGTTCTCGCCCAACCAGGAAGTGCGCCGCAGGCTGGCGCTGCTGTGGGGCGTGATGCCGCGCGTGCTCGAGCCGGTGCAGGAGACCGAAGAGATGGTGCAGCGCGTGGAGGAAGAGTTGCTCGCGCGTGGGCTCGCCAAGCGGGGAGATCGCATCGTGATCGTGTTCGGCGCGCCCGTCGGGCAGGCCGGCCGCATCAACTCCCTGCGGCTTCACACCATCGAGATGTAATTTCTGTTCTCCCTCTCCTCGCGACCGGGGGTTTTGGGGGGGGGTGTGGGGCCAGGCCTCCGCATTTCGCTTCCGCTCCGCCCGGTGCCTTCGTCGATCGTCTTCGCGATGCGAGGTGGGTTGCCCTGGTGGCCCCTCACCCCAACCCTCTCCCCGCTCGCGCAGGGAGAGGGAGTCTCATTTCGACTTGAGCGCCCGCTTGGGCACGTCAGCCTCGACGAAGATCTTGAACAGATCCTTGTCGAGCTGCCCGCTCTCCGATTCCTTCCGCAGAATGTCGAGCGCGAGATCGTGCGGCACCGCCTTCT
>JANODF010000622.1:0-44019 GCA_031412555.1 Archangium sp.
CGGCCTCGAGCCAGGCGGCCCTCTCGTCGACGCGGCAGCAGCTGAGCAATGAGCGCCGCGACAACGTGGCCTCGACCAACGACCTGCTCGCGGCCAACGACGCCAGGGGCAAGGAACTCGCGGCGACCACCGCGCAGCTCGAAGCCGAGAAGCTCGCGCGCCAGTCGGCCGAAGCGAAGCTCGCCGGCGCGATGAAGGACCTCGCGACCATCGCGGCGGTCAAAGAAGAAGCACGCGGCGTGGTCATCACGCTCTCGGGCTCGGTCTTGTTCGCCTCGGGCAAGTACGCGCTGCTGAACACCGCGATGACCAAGCTCGATCAGGTCGCCGAGGCGCTCAAGGCACAGGACTCCACCAAGCGCATGGTCGTCGAAGGCCACACCGACACCATGGGTTCGGACAGCACCAACCAGCCGCTCTCGCTCAACCGGGCGAACGCGGTGCGCAACTACCTCGTCTCGCGTGGGGTGGGGGCTGAGAAGATCTCGGCCGTGGGCATGGGCTCGAAGAAGGCCGTGGCCGACAACGCCACCGCCGAGAACCGCGCGAACAACCGCCGGGTCGAGATCGTCATCGGCAACGCGGGCTGAAACGTCAGCGCGCGTCGAACCCGTCCGCCGTGCCCCTCACTTTCGTGAGCGGGTGCGGCGGACTTTTTTGGCTTCGGCCGCGCCCACGGCAGCGCCGGTCTGCAGCCCCACGCGGAACTGCAGCTGGTAGCTGCTGCGCGCGTTGAAGCTCTCCACCGCGGCCTTCAGGTCGACGGCCTTCTGCGCCGCGCGCACGGTGTGGGCGGCCACGGCGTCGGGCAGGCCGACCGTTGCCAGCCAGGCCCCGCCGATGGGGTCTGCCCCTTCGTCGACGCGGTCGGCCAACGACTCGAGCACGCCGGTGAGCACCTGGGCGCCCGCGCCTTCGGAGAAGCGGGTGAACTCGGCCAGCTGCGAGAACAACATGGTCAGCTCGGCATAGCTGCCGGTCACCACCTCGTTGCTCTTGCTCTCCAGCTTCGCCACCGTCTTGGGAGGCAGGGTCTCCAGCAGCAGGCGGGCCGACACGTTCTTCTCGGCGAGCAGCGCTTCGTAGAGCTTGCGCGTCTCCTGGTGCAGCAGGCGCACCTCGATCATGTTGCGCACGCGCAGCAACACCTCGGGGAGATCGAAGGGCTTGCTCACGAAGTCGCGCGCCCCCACCTGCAAGGCACGCAGCTTGTGCTGGGGCTGCGCGGTGATCACCAGCACCGGCAAGTAGCCGCCGGTCTCGATCTCCTTGAGGTTCTCCATCACCTGGAAACCATCCATGCCCGGCATCTGCAGGTCGAGCAGGATGAGGTCATAGCGGTTCACGAGGTGGCGCTCGCAGACCTCGGTGGGATCGCTGGTCGCGTCGACCTGGTCGTAACCGGCGCTCTTCAGCATCTGCTGAAGAAGCATCACGTTCGCCTCGAGGTCGTCGACGATCAGGATCTTCGCGTGGAGGATGTCAGCCGCAGTCACCATTTCAAATCACGCTTCCCTGACTGTGGGTCGCCGCGTGCTCCAGCGCCACGTTCAATGCATCCATGAACTCGTTTACCTTGATGGGCTTGGTCAGGTACCCGAAAAAACCTGCCTCCATGCCCTTCTTCACGTCGGACAGCATCGCATTCGCGCTGACGGCCAGAACGGGAATGTGCGCGGTCGCCCGGTCGTCCTGGAGAATCTTCAGCGCCTGAATGCCGGAAATCCCGGGCAGGTTGATGTCCATCAGGATGACGTCGGGGCTCTGCTTGCGCGCGATCTCGACGCCCAACGCGCCGTTGACCGCGGTGAGCAGGCGCAGGTCGGGCCGGCGGCCGACCAGCTGCTCGACCAGCTTCAGGTTGGCCGCGTTGTCTTCCACGTAGAGCACGGTGCGCCGGACCGAAGCGGGGGCCGCCCGGGGCAGCGGTGATGCTTCGACGATCGCGCCGAGCTCCAGCGACGGTGCCTGAGCCGAGTTGAGCTCGAACCAGAAGGTGCTGCCTTGATCGACGATGCTGTCGACGCCGATGACGCCGCCCATCAGCTCGACCAGCAGCTTGCTCATCACCAGGCCGATGCCGGTGCCTTCTTCGCCGGTGGTCTCCTGGCCCAGGCGGTTGAAGGGCTGAAAGAGCTGCGCGAGCTTCTCGGGGTTCAAGCCGAAGCCCGAGTCCTCCACGCTGATGCGGGTGCGCTCGCCGATGACGCGGCAGGTGACCACGATGGATCCACCCGGCCGGTTGTACTTGATGGCGTTCGAAAGCAGGTTGATCAGCACCTGCTTGAGCCGCACGCGGTCGCCCTGGATGAAGTGGGGCAGCGCGAAGTCGGGGAAGGTGAAGGTCAACCCGCGCTTCTCGGCCTGCTGCGCGACGATCGCCTGGCACTCCGGCATCACCTCGGCCAACGAGACCGGCTCGAGCGACAACGAGAGTTTCCCCGATTCGATCACCGCGAGATCGAGGATCTCGTTGATCAGCTCGAGCAGGTACCAGCCCGCGTGGAGGATCTGCCCGATGCTCGCCTTCTGCGAAGCGTTGGCCGGTGGGATGTCGGAGTCCATCAACTGCGCGAAGCCCAGGATGGCGTTGAGCGGTGAACGCAGCTCGTGGCTCATGCTGGAAAGGAACTCCGACTTGGCCTGGTTGGCCTTGTCGGCGGTGCGGCGGGCGCTCTCCAGCACCACGTCGAGGCGTTTTCGTTCGGTGACGTCACGGGCCGCCGCGAACACGCCCTGCAGGGTGCGATCGCGGTCGTAGAAGGTGGTGGCGTTGTAGGAGACCACCGTCTCACGGCCATCACGCGCGCGCGCGGTCAGCTCGTAGTTGGTGACCTTCTTCTCACGCAGCACCCGCAAGATGCCCGCTTCGGCGAGCTCGGGGTCGGTGAAGCAGCCCTTGAACGGCGCACCGATCAGCTCGTCGCGGGTGCAGCCGGTGAGCGCCTCCATCTGCGCGTTCACGTCGGTGATGATGCCCGAAGGGTCGGTGGTCATCAGCGCGTCGATGTTCGATTCGAAGAGTGAGCGTGTATAGAACTGTTGGTCGCGCAGCCGCTGGGCCAGGCGCTCCTGCTCGGCTTCGATCTGCTTGCGCGCGGTGTTGTCGGTGCCGATGAGCAGGTAGCCGATGATCTTCTCTTCGGCGTCGCGCAGCGCGGTGACCGAGACCAGGGCGGGGAAGCGGCTCTCGTCTTTGCGGATGTACGTCAGCTCGTAGATGTCTTCGATGCCGCGCGAGGCCTTGAAGACCAGCGCCTCGAAGCCCGGGCTGATGGGCGTGCCGAACTCCTCGCTGAGCGCGTTGCCCCGCAGGATCAATTCCCGGGGGTCCGAGATGTCAGCGGGGGTGATCATGTCGACCACGTCGGACGCGAGGTAGCCGAGCATCTGCTCTGCGCCCACGTTGAAGATCTGAATGACGCCGCGCGCATCGGTGGCGATGCTGGAGAAGTTCTTGCTGTTGAAGATGGCTTGCTGCAGCGCCCGGGTGTCGAGCACGGTCTTCAGCTTTTGGGGCACGGAAGCCTTGGTGCGATTGCATCACGAAGCGGCAGATCGCGCGGCCGGAGGTGCGGGCTGCACCTGAAGGTTCTTATACGCCCATTCTCCGAGCGAAATGCAGACGCCCTGCTCGGTCGGAATGACTGAGTGCATCCGTTCAAGTTGATGGAGACGCGCGCCGCTCCAGGGCGCCAAGGGGGCCACATTGCTCGTCTCCCCGGGGCGGCTCCGATCGTGCTCACCCGCGCTGCATGAACGTCATTTTCACCGCGCCCCGCCCTCTCAAGAGTGTCCTCCCGTGGGTGCTCACCTGCGCCCTGCTGCTGGTGTGGAGCTTCGGCGCGATCACCGCCAACCGCATGGCCGGCTTCGTCAACGGCTTCCTCATCGCCGGCGCGGTGATGGTGATGGTCAGCCTCGTTCTCGGGCGCAAGGTCATCACCCACGAGGCATCGAATTGAAGCGGCGCTCCTTCAGCCTGATGGGCTCGCCCACCACGTCGCCCCCGCAAGCGGCCGCAAATGCTCGCATCGAAGGGTTGGCCCCGATGCTGCTCACTGAACGGACAGCGCGAATCAACGCGGAATACCTGGAGCACACATGAACTGGACTCAATTCAAAGGCGACATCAAGCAGGTCGGCGGCAAGTTCAAGCAGCAGTGGGCGAAGCTGACCGATGACGATCTGCTGCTCCTCGAGGGCAAGAAAGACGTGTTCCTCGGCAAGTTGCAGGAGCGCACGGGCTTGGCCAAGGACGAAGCGGAGAAACAGCTCGACGCGTTCATCGCGAAGATCCACGAAGGTGCCGACGCCGTGAAGGAGAAGACCTCATGATCTACACCATCGCCGTCGTCTTGCTGATCCTCTGGGCGCTGGGCCTGGTCACCTCATTCTCGATGGGTGGCTTCATTCACATCTTGCTGGTGGTGGCCGTGGTGATGGTGCTGGTGCGAGTGATTACGGGCCGCAAGGTCATCTAAGTCAGCCCCTCACCGGCCCTTCGACAGGCTCAGGACCGACCTCTCCCCGCCTCGTCGCAGGGAGAGGTTTTTCTTTTACGAGAGGCCTTCGGGTGCGCCTTTGCGTTTGCCGATGAGCCCGTAGCTCTTGAGCTTGCGGTACAGCGTGGCCGAGCCGATCTTCAGCTGCTCCGCGGTGTGGGTCTGGTTGCCGCCGTTGAGGGCGAGCGCCGCCACGATGTAGTCCTTCTCCACGTCATCGAGCGCGCGTACGGCGCCGGTGGTGGCCACGGGAATGGGAAAGGCCTGCCGCACTTCTTCAGGCAGGTCTTCCAGCTCGACGCGCGTTCCCCGCGCGAGCGCGATGGCCCGCTCCATGGCGTTTTCCAGCTCACGCACGTTGCCCGGCCACTCGTAGCGCAGCAGCTGATCGCTCGCGTCGGGCGCAATGCCAGTCATCTTGCGTTTCATGCGAACCGCCGCGTCGGCGAGCAGCACGCGCGCCAATGGCAACACATCGTCGCGGCGTTCACGCAACGAAGGCACCTTCAGGTCGACCACCTTGAGCCGGTAGTACAGGTCTTGCCGGAAGGTTCCTCCGGTGACGCCCTGGGCCAGGTCGCGGTTGGTGGCCGCCAGCACGCGCACGTCGACGCGCCGGTTCTTGTTCTCGCCCACGCGGCGAATCTCGCGCTCCTGCAGTGCACGCAGCAGCTTGACCTGCATGCCGGGTGAGACTTCGCCGATCTCGTCGAGCAGCAACGTGCCGCTGTGCGCGGCTTCGAAGAGGCCCGGGCGATCTTGCGTGGCGCCGGTGAAGGCGCCGCGGGCGTGGCCGAACAGCTCGCTCTCCAGCAACGTCTCGGTGATGGCCCCGCAGTTCACCGCGATGAACGGGCCCGACGAGCGGGTCGACTCTTCGTGCACCAGGCGCGCGATGCGCTCCTTGCCCGAGCCGCTCTCGCCGGTGATCAACACGGTCGAGTCGACCTTGGCCACGCGGCGGGCCAGATCGACCACCTTCCGCATGGAGGTGCTGCGGGAGATGAGGCCGGTCGGCTCTTCCACCTCGGGCACCACCTTGACCAGGGCGCGGCGCGTCTCCCGCAACTTGCGCTCGGCGGCCTTGAGCGTCTCGGTCACGCGATGAAGGGAGACGTCGAGCGTCTCGGCCAGCCGGCCCGCCTCGAAGAAGCCGATCTCGGTGGCGCGTTCTTCGCCCCACTCCTCGCGGGTGCGGGCGATCAGGTGACAGGCGGGATCGCCTTTGGCCACGCAGCGATCTTCCAGCACGAAGAGCTCTTTGCCCGAGCTGCGGCCCAGGTAGCCGCTGCGCAGCCCGGTCAGCGTCCAGCACACGGGCGCATCGGAGCGGCCGAAGTGCAGCAGGTGCTGCTCTGCTTCGTACGACGAGAGCAGGGTGACGCCGGTGGTCGACAACGCGCCCGCGCCGCCTGCCTCCTCGCAGCACAGGCCCTCGAGCTCTTGAATGCGTGCGCCGGCCTTGAGCCAGTCTTCTTCGCTGTCCCAGGTGAATTGGGTCTTGAGCGTCTCGGCCATGCGCCAGCCGTGCGCGAAGCCGAACTGGGTGAGCACCGCACGCGCGGCCGTGAGGCCGAAGTTCTCCACCAGGTACTTGCGCAGCAGGCCCATGGCCACGGCGTCGATCAGCAGCGCCCGTTGACCTCCGAAGTGAATCAGCCCGGTCTCAGGGTTCAGCTCCAGCAGTTCTTTGTGGTCCAGATCGCCAACTCGCACGTAGCCTGCCTCCGTCGAAACAGCCCGGCTGGTACTTCAAAATGAATGAAATAGCGAAGGCCTCGAGGGGGTGTGTAGCTCAAGGCTCAGGAATTGCTGCTGATATTCCGTGGCCTCGATACTGCTCAGGGAGGAGGCATGAACCCCAAATCCCTCCTCGGTTGTGTCCTGCTCCTTTCTTTCGCCATGGCGTGTGGTCCTGCCGGCACCTCCGCTGATGGTGGCAACACCGGCGGTGGTGGTGGATCCGCGACGGGCGGCGGCACTGCGACGGGCGGCGGCACGGCGACAGGCGGCGGAACGGCGACGGGTGGCGGCGGAGGTTCGGTCGCTTCGATTCCCACCGTGGTGAGCACCGTGCCCCTGATGGCCGCGCTCAACGTCGCGGTGAACGGCAACGTGCAGGTGCGTTTCAGCGAGGCGATGAACCCCGCGACCCTCACCACCAGCACCTTCACGGTGACCAGCGGCATGCCGGCGGTCGCGGTGGTGGGCACCATCGTCTACGGCCAGCAGCGCGCGACCTTCCGCCCCGCGGCCAACTTCGCGGCGAATACGCTCTACACGGCGACCATCACCACCGGAGCGCTGAGCAGCAACGCAGTCGCGCTGGCCACCAGCTACGTCTTCACCTTCACCACGGGCAGCAGCCTCGCGCCGTTGTCGCCGGTGAACCTGGGCACGTCAGGCAACTTCGTGATTCTCGCGAAGACGGCCATCTCGACCGTTCCGATGTCGGCGGTGACCGGCAACCTGGGCGTCAGCCCGGCCGCGGCGACCTTCATCACGGGCTTCTCGCTCACCGCTGACGCGACCAACGTCTTCTCGCTCTCGCCCCAGGTCACCGGGCAGATCTTCGCCGCCAACTTCGCCGTGCCCACCCCCTCGAACCTGACCACCGCGGTCGGCGACATGGAGCTGGCCTTCACCGACGCGGCCGGCCGTCCCGCGAGCGTGACGGAGCTGGGCGCCGGCAGCATCGGCGGCATGACGCTCACCCCGGGCGTCTACAACTGGGGCACGGGCCTGCTGCTCGCCAGCGACGTGACCCTCAATGGCAACGCGACCGACGTCTTCATCTTCCAGATCGCCGGCGACCTCACCATCAACAACGGCGTGCGCATCGCGCTGACCGGCGGCGCCGTGGCGAAGAACGTGTTCTGGCAGGTGGCGGGGCAGATCTCGATGGGCACCACCTCGCATGCCGAAGGCGTGATGCTCTCGCAGACCGCCATCGTGCTGGCCACGGGCGCGTCGATCAACGGCCGGCTGCTCGCTCAGAGCGCGGTCAACATCGACGCCAGCACCGTCGTTCAGCCCGCGCCGTAATCACTCACGCACTCAACGCTCGCCCCAAGACCGTCATGAAGAAACTTCTTCGAGTGTTGAGTGTGTTGGTTCTGTCGGTGGTGGCGCTCTACTACGTGGGCGTCAACGCGCTGCTCGCCTCGCCGTGGGGCGAGCTGGCGCTGAACAACAGCCCTCAGCTGGTTCAGATTCACTACACCCGGGCGTGGACCATCATCCCGCTGCAGTTCGAGGTGCGTGACTTTCAGCTCTCGATGCAAGACCGCACGGTGCAGGTGATGATCACCGCCGACGAAGTGCACGGCAACCTGCACCCGTGGACCCTGCTGCACCAGCGCTTCATGGCCACCCAGGTCAAGGCGAGTGGCGTGGTGATGCACATTCGCCCGCGCATGAAGAAGGGTGACCCGATGGAGGCGCACCTCGCCGACCTGCCCCCGATTCTCGGTTACGAGACGGCGCTGCTCGACCAGGCGGAGAACCCGAACGAAGTGCAGGCCCAGGAGATCCAGCTGCTCTCGCTCGAGTTCATCGACCTCGAGGTCAGTCACCTGCGCGAGTTGTGGATCGATCGCATGCGCTACACCGGCGACGCGACCGTCAGCGGCGGCATGTTGTACGAGCCGTTTCGCCGGTTGGCCATCGACGACGGACACTTCGTCGACGCGAAGTCGAAGCTGGTCGCCGTCGAGCCGAACGAAGTGAGCATTCAGAATCTCGACCTGCGCGTCACGTTGCCCGAGGTGAACACCGCGAAGCTCGACTTCGACTCGTTCCGCGGGCTGATGGCCGACGTGAAGATGTCTGCCTCTGCGCAGCCCCGCTTCTTGAACGACTACCTCACCAACGTGAGTGGTCTGTCGACAGTGATCGTCAGCGGCAACCCCGGCCAGCTCGAGGTCGACCTGCAGGTGGTCGACGGCGTG
This sequence comes from Archangium sp., assembly GCA_031412555.1. Lineage (GTDB taxonomy): Bacteria > Myxococcota > Myxococcia > Myxococcales > Myxococcaceae > Archangium_A. The sequence goes on from JANODF010000622.1 coordinate 8,456, forward strand.
GTGACCGACGGCGCGAAGCTCTCGTATCGCTCTTCGCGCATCGCGGTGAAGCTGCCGCTGGTCGAGGTGTGGGGCGCGGCGGCGGTGACCGGCCGTACGGCGAAGGGCCGGTTGGCGTTGTCGGTCGACATCTCGAACGCCGCGCTCAAGCAGCGCGACGGCGAGCAGTTGGTCGACGCCGATCTCTTCGAGCTCGACGCGGTGGGCCCGGCCGATCTCACCCGGGCCATCGACATCGACGCGGTGATCAAGCTCAAGGGCGGCCACCTCAAGGCGCTCACCTCGCTCAACCAGTTCATCCCGGGTGGCGCAGGCGTTCACTTCGGCGGCGGCACCGGCCTGGTCGAAGCGACGGTGAAGCTCGACTCGGCGCCCGCGCGCACCAGCGGCGAGCTCCGGCTGACCGCGAGCGACGTGACCGTGAAGAACCGCAGCGCCACCATCACCGGCAAGCTGCTCGTGCACGGCAAGCTCAACTCGCTCAACGCGAACACCGGCGCGATGGACCTGTCCGGGAGCACCGTGTCGATCGAAGGCGCGACGCTCGTGGCGCAGGGGCGCAGCTGGCAGAACCTCTGGCTGCGTGCGGTGGCCGACCCCTGCCTGCTCTCGCCCAACGCCGACATCCTCTGGTCGACGAAGCTCGCGGTCGGTTCGTCGAACCTGCAGCCGCTGCTGGCGATCGTCTCGGCCAACGCGCCGCTGCCGGGTGTGCTGGGCATGTTCACCGACTCACCCAACGTGAAGCTCGAGGCGACGATGATGGTGCGTGCCGATCGCATCGACCTGCCGAAGTTCAGCCTCACCTCTCAGAACGTGCGGGTCGAAGGGGTGCTGACGCTGCGGGAAGCGTCGCCGACCGACCCCAGGCTCGAGCCCTGGGGCAACGTGGTGGCGCACGCCGGGGCGTTGAGTGCGGGCGTGCAGTTGGATGGCCCGAAGATCTCGGTGGTGCTGGGTGATCTGCAGCGGTGGACGGCTGAGCGGAAGCTCGTGCCGACCAATACGCTGGCTCGCTGAGCGCCGCTCGGATTGAAGGTGTTGTTGTTGGTGCCTTGCTTGCGTGGCCAGTCGAACGTGCCTCTCGCTGCGGCCATTTGGTGACGCAGTGCGCGCGGCTTCGAGCTCGTGCGTCAGGGGCCGGGCCTCCCCTTCAAGCTGTCACAACCCTGTTGTGACGCGTCACTACAGGGTTGTCACAGCCTGGAGCGTCGACCCGGGTGGACCTCATCGACATGAACCGCCTCGCCTGTGGCCAGGAGGCCTGTTCGTCACGAGCAGCGCACGAACACTTCGAACGCCCGGCGCTTCAAGGCCGCCTTCACTTTCTGCCCCCCCTTCAGCCCCGTTCCTGAGTACGCGGGCGCGGTGAAAGCCCGGCTCCCCCTGCTGCTGTGCTGCCTTTCGGCCACCGGCCTGTTCGAGCTCTTCTTTCACTACGACTGGGACGAGGGTGTGGTGCGCGGCGTGCTCGTGGGGGCCCTGCTGGCGCTGGTCGTCTTGGTGCGCCTCTGGCCGATGACATTCCCCGCCGCCTTTCTCCTCCCGCTGCTGCTGGGCACGGGCGTGCGGCGGGGGCGGGCGATCGCCGGCTTCGGGGTGGTCTCGCTGCTCACCTGGGGCCCGGCCTTCGCCGTCGACGGCCTCGGGGTCTGGGACAACGTGTTCCGCTTCAACATCGAGCGGGGCGCCGATTCGACCGCGCTGGCCTTTTACCTGTCACCCGCGGTGATGCAGGTGCTGCGGGTGCTCATCGTGGTGCTCTGCGCGGCGGCGTTCTGGCGCCTGGTGTGGCGCACCTTCGAGCCGGTCACCTTCGTGACCCTCTGCATGGGCCTGTTCTTCCTGCTCACCAAGGTCTTCCACAACAACTACCTCGTGTGGTGGCTGCCGATGGTGGGCGTGTGCCTGGCGCGCGCGCTGACCTTCGACGTCAGGTTCCTTTCGCCAGCTCCATCAGGCGCAGCTCGATCATCTTTCGCACCCGAATGAGCACCTCTTTGATGTCCACGGGCTTGGCGACGAAGTCACCGGCGCCGGCGTCGAGCGCGCGCACTTCGAGCTCGGGCTCCGCGGCGATGACCATCACGGGGAGCTCACGATCGCGCTCCAGGGTCTTGAGCCCCTCCATCACCATGAAGCCATCCATCGGGAGCATCTGCATGTCGAGCAGGATGAGGTCGAACTGGTGAAGCCGGTGAAGCTCGTAGACTTCGGCGGGGTCTGAAGTGGAGAGCACCGACTTGTAGCCGGCGCTGTGGAGCATCTGCTCCAGCAGGGCGACGCTCGCTTCCTGGTCGTCGACCACCAGGATCTTCGCCGCCAGCACGCGCGCCGAGGGCCTCATGGGGGCTTCACCGGGCCTGGGTGCGCGTGGGCGTATTCCAGCGCGATGTTGACCGCTTCCATGAACTCGCTGACCCGAATGGGCTTGGTGATGTACCGGTAGAAGCCGGCCTTGAGCCCGCGTTCGACGTCGAGCGGCATGGCGTTGGCGCTCACCGCGACGATGGGAATGTGCGCGGTGGTCGGGCCCGCCTTGATGATCTTCATCGCATCGAACCCGCTGATGCCCGGCAGATTGATGTCCATCAAGATGAGGTCGGGCAGGGTGGAGCGGGCGAGCTCCACGCCGAGATCTCCGTTGACCGCCGTGAGCAGCCGCAGCTGCGGGTGCCGGCCGACGATCTGCTCGACCAGCTTCAGGTTGGCCGGGTTGTCCTCGACGTAGAGCAGCAGCTGCCGCCGCGCGCCCGACGAGGTCACCAGGGCCGAGGGGGCGATCTCGTCTTGTGAGGGCATGCGCGGTTCTGCCACCGAGAGCAGCTCGAACCAGAACGTCGAGCCTTCTCCCACCGTGCTCTCCACCCCGATGGTGCCGCCCATCAGCTCGACCAGGCGTTTGGCCACCACCAGGCCGATGCCGGTGCCTTCTTCTCCGCCCGCTTCCTGCCCCAGCCGGTTGAAGGCCTGGAAGAGCTGCGCGAGCTGATCAGGGAGCAGGCCGGCCCCGGTGTCCCTGATGTTCAAGCGGGTGTGGCCCGGGTTGACCGTGGTGCAGGTCACCTCGACGGTGCCCGACCGCTGGTTGTACTTCACCGCGTTCGACAGCAGGTTGATCAACACCTGCTTGAGCCGGGTGCGATCGGCCTTCACGAAACACGGCACGTCGAAGTGGGGGAACTTCATCACCAGCCCCCGCTGCTGGGCTTGCGGCTCGACCATGCCCTGGCATTCGACGAGCACCTCGGCCAGCGAGACGGGCTCTTCGGAGAGCGGCACCTGCCGCGACTCCACCTTCGCGAGATCGAGGATCTCGTTGATCAGCTTGAGCAGGTGCCAGCCGGCCTGGAGAATCTGCGCGATGCTCTCCTTCTGACCCGGGGCCTGCGTCTTCTCGGTGTCCATCAACTGCGCGAACCCCAGGATGGCGTTGAGCGGCGATCGCAGCTCGTGGCTCATGCTGGAAAGGAAGTCGGACTTGGCGAGGTTGGCCTTCTCGGCCAGTGAACGCGCGGCCTCCAACTCGACGTTCTTTTCCTGCAGCGACTGGTGGAGCCGGTTGCGATCGGTCACGTCACGCGCCGAAGCGAAGACGCCCTGCAGCTTGCGATCACGATCGTAGAAGGTGGTGGCGTTGAAGGAGACCACCGTCTCTCCCCCGTTGCGGGCCCGGGCGGTCAGCTCGTAGTCGGTGACCTTCTTCTCGCGCAGCACGCGCTTGATGCCCGCTTCGGCCCGCTCGGGGTCTGTGAAGTAGTTCTTGAAAGGAGCGCCGATCAACTCGTCGCGGGTGCAGCCGGTGAGCGCCTCCATCTGCTTGTTGACGTCGGTGATGATGCTGTACGCGTCAGTGGTCATCAGCGCGTCGATGTTCGATTCGATGAGCGAGCGCGTGTAGAACTGTTGATCACGCAACCGCTGATCGAGCTTCTTCTGCTCGGCCTCGACCTGCTTGCGCGCGGTGTTGTCGGTGCCGATGAGCAGGTAGCCGATGATGCGCCCGCCTGCGTCGCGCAGCGCGGTGACCGAGACGATGGCCGGGAAGCGGCTGCCGTCTTTGCGAATGTAGGTCAGCTCGTAGATGTCTTCGATGCCGCGGGAGGCCTTGAACACCAGGGCCTCGAAGCCCGGGCGAATGGGCGTCTCGAGCTCGAGGCTGAGCGCCTTGGCGCGCGCGATCACCTCTTCCGAATCGGAGATGTCGGCGGGCGTGATGGTGTTGAGCACGTCGGCCGCGGCGTACCCGAGCATGCGTTCGGCGCCGACGTTGAAGAGCTGAATGACGCCCCTTTCGTCGGTGGCGATGCTGGAGAAGTTGGCGCTGTTGAAGATGGCGTTCTGCAGGGCGCCGGCCTTGATCAGCTCGGCGTCGGCGCGTTTGCGGGCCGAGTTGGTGCCGATGAGCAGGTAGCCGATGATCGCGCCGACGGGATCTCGCAGCGCGGTGACCGCGACCACCGCGGGAAAACGGCTGCCGTCTTTGCGGATGAAGGTCAGCTCGTAGATGTCTTCGATGTCGCGCGAGGCCTTGAAGGCCAGGGCTTCGAAGCCGGGTTTGATCTCGGTGCCCAGCTCGACGCTGAGGGCCTTCGCGCGGGCGATCACCTCTTCGGGATCAGACACGTCGGCCGGGGTGATCTTGTTGATCACCTCGTCCACCGTGTACCCGAGCATGTGCTCGGCGCCGACGTTGAAGATCTGAATGACGCCCTTCTCATCGGTGGCGATGCTGGAGAAGTTGGCGCTGTTGAAGATGGCGTTCTGCAGGGCGCCGGCCTTGAGCAGCACCACGCGGGCCGCTTCTTCGGCGCGTTTGCGGGCGCTGTTGTCGGTGCCGATGAGCAGGTAGCCGATGATCACCCCATCGTCGGAGCGCAGCGCGGTGACCGAGACGACCGCGGGCAGGCGGCTGCCGTCTTTGCGGATGTAGGTCAGCTCGTAGATGTCTTCGATGCCGCGCGAAGCCTTGAAGACCAGGGCCTCGAAGCCCGGAGTGATGGTGGTGTTCAGCTCGCGGCTGAGCGCCCCGGCGCGGGTCACCAGCTCCTGTTGATCCGAGATGTCGGCGGGGCTCTTCTTGTTCTGCAGCTCGGCGGCGGAGTACCCGAGCATGCGCTCGGCGCCCGAGTTGAAGATCTGTATGACGCCCTTTTCATCGGTGGCGATGCTGGAGAAGTGGGCGCTGCTGAGGATGGCGCTCTGCAACGCGCCGGTCTTGAGCAGCGCTTCTTCGCGCCGCAGTTCGGCGGCGCTCTCGAGGGGGGTGGGTCGCAGGGTCATGGGCAGGTTCAAAAGGCCGCTCCGAGGCCGATGCGAAGGCGGGGCGCCCAGTGGAGGCGATCACCGAGGTCGGTGAAGCCGCCGCCGGCGCCCAGCTGAAAGGTGAAGTGACGCCCGAAGATGAAGTTGTACCCGATCGCGGCGCCGAGGCCCCAGGCAAAGGGCCGCGAGCCGCCCGAGAAGAGGTAGCCCGCGCTCACGTAGGGTCCGAGCCAGAGGCCGCCCGGTGCATCGCGGATGAAGTGAAAACGCGCGCCGAGCTCGGGGTTGATGCCGGTGAAGCCAGGCCCGCTGAAGGGCGTGAAGGCGCCGTTGAAGGCGTAGATCGACAGCCCTGCCGTGAGGCCGAACCAGGGCCGCAGCGCGCGTTCGTATTCGAGCGACACCACGCCGCCGAGCAGATCGCCCACGTTGACGATCAGCAGGTTGGGCGTATCGGAGTGCGCCAACGCGGGTGTGGAGACGGCGAAGACGCCGGCGATGGCCAGGGCCCATGAGGCGCGTTTCACGAGACGGCCTCGGGCGGCTTCGGGGTGGAGAGGCTCACGAACCCGGCGCGCAGCAGCACGGCGGTGGCGCCCACGAGGATGCCGCCAGCGGCCAGACCCACGGCCACGGCGAGGTCCTGCCCACGGCTGCGGCGGCGCTCGAGCCCCAACGCTTCGAGGACGTCTGCCGAGGAGAGCTTCAGGGAGGTGGTGGGGCGATTGAGCTTCATGCACTGCCACTGAGCAGCATCCGGGCCAGCCTGGGTCGCCATGGTCTCGGTGACTTGGCTTCCCGAGGCCATCAACCCGACGGGGCGCTCCCATCAGAGTGATGGAGCCCGGCACCCGGCTGACGCGCCAAACCTGTCCATTTGCAGCGGTGCGGGCGGTGGCCCCGAAGCTGCTCAGGGAGCCGGCATGTACAACTCAAAACTCGTCATCGCCTCTCTCGTCGTCCTCTCCTTCACCGCCTGCGACCCGTCTTCGATGATGTCAGGCGACGCCGGGAAGTTGGCTGACGGTGGCAACCCGCAGACCAGCGCAGTGCCGCTGGGGGGCTCGGGCACGTTCGCGATTCTCGCCAAGAGCGGCGTCTCCACGGTGCCCACCTCGGTGATTACCGGCGAAGTGGGTCTCAGCCCGGCCGCCGCGACCTTCATCACCGGCTTCTCGTTGATCTCCGACGCGACCAACACCTTCGCCACCTCGCCGCAGGTGACGGGCAACATCTACGCGTCGGACTACACCTCGCCGACGCCGGCGCGTTTGACCACCGCGGTCGGCGACATGGAGCTCGCGTTCACCACGGCCGCGGGCCGCCCCGCCAGCATCACCGAATTGGGCGCCGGCAACATCGGCGGCATGACGCTCACCTCGGGCGTCTACAAGTGGAGCTCGGGCCTCTTGATCCCGACCAACGTGACGCTGACCGGCACGGCGAATGACGTGTTCATCTTTCAGATCGCGCAGGACCTGACCATCAGCAGCGGCGCGCGCGTCACGCTCACCGGTGGGGTGCAGGCGAAGAACGTGTTCTGGCAGGTGGCCGGCGGCGTGGATCTGAACACCACCGCGCACGCGGAAGGCATCATCATGTCGAAGACGGCGATCACCCTGGCGACCGGTGCGTCGGTCAAGGGTCGGCTGTTTGCGCAGACCGCAGTCAACATCGACGCGAGCACCGTCCTTCAGCCGTAATCAGAACGCGACGTCACAAATCCCAGTCAGGGGTGTTCTCTGGCTGGGGAATGTCGAGCAGCCCGGTGCTTCCACGAGTACTCAGCCGGAAGGACCTCCCTGGCGCCGAGAGCCTCTGCGTATCGAGCACCGCTCTGAGCCTTTCAAACACCGCCTTCCATTTGAGCTTTGAGTCGTGCGCCCGGTTAGAGAAGCGCTCCAGCCGGACCTCGGGGACACCGCACCATGAAGAAGTTGTTTCGCATCGTGATCGTGGCCGTGTTCGCCCTGTTGGCGCTCTACTACGGGGGGGTCAACGCGGTGCTCGCTTCGTCGTACGGCGAGAAGCTCCTCAACGTCGACCCCGCGCTGTTTCAGATCCGTTACGACCGCGCGTGGACCTTGATTCCCGGCAAGGTCGAGGTGAGGGGCTTCAAGCTCTCCACCCAGGATCACATGGTGCAGTTCATGGTCACCGCCGACCGCGTGCACGGCGATCTCCACCTGCTCACCCTGGCCAACCTCCACTTTCACGCCACCGACATCGAAGCCGACGGCGTCATCGTGCACATTCGCCCGCGCGTCGAAGCGGGCAGCGAGCTCGAGAAGCACCTCGGCGATCTCCCGCCCATCGAAGGCTACGAGAGCGCGATGATCACGAAGGAGGAGAAGAGCAAGCCCCTGGGCCCGCTGCTCCTGCTCGACTTCGACCGCCTCACCATCCACCACCTGCGCGAAGTGTGGATCGAACGTCAGCGCTACAACGGCGACGCCGAGCTGACCGGCAGCATGCTCTACAAGCCCTTCAGCCGGCTCGCGCTGCGCGACGTGCGCTTCACCGACGCGAACGCCAAGCTCGCCGTCGAGCCCAACCTCATCCCCATCGAGCACATCGGCCTGCACGTCGACCTCGAGGAGATCGATCTCGCCAACACCACTTTCGACTCGTTGCGCAGCCTCACCGCGCAGCTCCAGCTCTCCGCCACCGTCGAGCCCCGCTTCCTCAACGGCTACCTCACCAACGTGAAGGGCCTCTCCACCCTGCGCGCCAGCGGCGTCGAAGGCCCCCTGGAGGTCGACGTGAAGATCGAGAAAGGCGTGATCGCCGACGACTCGAGGCTCAGCTTCTCCACTCCGCGCGTCGCGATGCGCATTCCGTACGTGGAGATCTCCGGCGCCGCGGCCGTGAAAGCCAAAGCCGACCAAGGCCGCGTCGCCCTCAGCGTGGAGATCTCCAAAGCCGCGCTCCAACAACGTGACGGCGAACGGCTCGCCGAGGCCGACCGTTTCGCGGTGCTCGCCAGCAGCGGCGTCGACCTCACCAGGATGGACTCCGTCGACGCGCAGCTCATCTTGAGCGGCGGCCGGGTCAAGGAGCTGCGCGACCTGAACCAATTCATCCCCAGCGGCGCGGGCCTCCGCATCGCGGAGGGGCAGGGCGAAATCGAAGGAAAGATCTCCCTCGATGCCGAGTCGGCCCGCGGCCGCGGCAACATCGACGTGACCGCCAGCGCGGTCTCGGTGAAGAACCGCAGCGCCGTCATCACGGGCAAGCTGCAGGTGCACGGCGAGATCCGCTCGCTCAACCTCGACAGCGGCGCGCTCGACTTTTCCGGCAGCAGCCTGGCCATCGAAGAGGCCACCCTCAGGGCCGACGGCAAGACCTCGCCGCTCTGGGTCAAGGCCGTCGCCGAGCAGGCCGTCTTCACCCCGAAGGGCAAGACCCAGTGGACGACGAAGTTCGGCGTCGGCGCCTCGAACCTTCAGCCGCTGCTGGCCATCGTGTCGGCCAATCTCCCGCTGCCCAAGGCGATCAACCTGCTCACCAACTCGCCCAACGTGAGGGCCACCGCCGAGATGATCGTGAAGGAAGACAGCATCGAGCTGCCCAGGCTCATTCTCACCTCGCAGACCGTCAGGGCCGAAGGCGCCATGACCCTGCGCGAAGTGAGCACGTCAGACGAGCGGCTCGAGCCGTGGGGCAACGTGCTCGTGCACGCAGGCGTGTTCAGCGCCGGTGTTCAGCTCGACGGCCCGAAGATCAAGCTGGTGCTGTTCGATCTGAAGAAGTGGGCTGCCAGCAAGAACCTCGTGGGAGAGGCTCAGCTCACGCCCGCTCCCGTCGCGCCCTGATCACAACTCGCAGCCGCTGCTGAACCCGGTCGCGTCGAACTGACCCGACAACGAACCCACCAGCACGCCGTCTTTCGCCGTGTCGATGGTGGCCACCACCTTGAGGGTGTGCGTGCCGCTGCGTTTGGGGCTGCAGTACTCGAGCACGTAGAAACGGTTCGCCAGGCGCGCCACCCGGCCGGCGATCTCCACGAACGCGGCGTCGAGCAGCTCTGCCTTCGCCACCGGCCAGTAGCCGTCTTTGCCCAGCGCCCTGAGCGCACCTTCATCGACCTCGCCGCCCAGCCCGATGGTGAACACGTGCTGGCCCGAGGTGAGCACCGCCTTCTGCGCATCGGAAGAAGAGACCCGCGCCGCCTGATCAGTGCCGTCGGTGAACAAGACGACAGCGCCATCACGCCAGGTCACGTCGCTGGCCGACAGCTGCGCCTGCAACGAGGCGAGCGTGGCCACCACTGCGCCGTTCAAGTTCGTCGAGTCGTCCACGCAGCGCCACCCCGCACAGGTGCGGCGATCACTGAAGCCGGCGCAGTCGCTCGAGGCGCGGCACTCGGTCTGTGACAACGAGTCGAGCCCCGCCCGCAGCGCCACGCGATCCGACGTGTAGTTCACCAGCAGCTGCGGCTCCTGCCGGCCATCGAAGGTCATCAACGCGATGCGGTGCCCGTCGCCGCCACCGGCCAGCGCTTCGTCGAGGTAGCGGCCCGCGGCCGCCTGCACCTGGGGAAAGTCGCCCGACCGCAGCATCGAACCCGACAGGTCGAGCAACACCACCGAGTACAGGCGGAAGCGTTCACCTTTGGGTGCCACCCGCTGCTGCGACTCGTAGGCAGAGACCTTCTTCCCGTCTTCGAAGATCTCGAACTGCGTGGCCGACAGCCCCGACACCGGCTCGCCGCTGCAGGTGTCGACCTTGAACATCCAGCCCACCCGCGAGGGCAGGGAAGAGGTCAGCCCCCCGGACGGCTCGGTCAGAGAAAGACAGTGCGAAGAGGTGGTCGGCTGATCGCTGACCGCGTTGGGACCGCAGGCGACGACACAGAGCGCGAGAACAGGGGCCAGAGTTCGCATGTGGGCCAAGGTAGTTCCACCCCACGCGCCCGCAACTTACTGGCCGCTGCAGCCCCGGTTTCTCGAGTCAGTGACCCCGTATTCATGAATTGCTTGGCCATTCTTGACCTCCGGGTTACTGACACTCGTCACGCTTTTCCCCCATGGCTCGACCCCGAGATCCACTCGCACGCAGTGCCCTCATCGCTGCTGCGCGCCGCGAGTTCGTGCGCGCGGGCCTTCAGAAAGCCCGCATCGAAGACATCACCCACGCCAGCGGCCTGTCGAAGGGCGCCTTCTATTTGCACTTCGAGAGCAAAGAGGCGCTCTTCCGCGGGCTGGTGGAGGAGCTGGCCGCGCAGTTCGAGCGCATCCGCAGCGCGCGCGAGTTCGCGTACATCGAGCTGATGAGCCGGGGCATGCCCGGGCGGGGAAACCCGGCGCCCTTCATCAGCGAGCTTCGGGATCTCGAAGGCCTCGGCGACACCCGGGCCCTCGAGCTGCTCTGGGAGTGGCGTGACGTGGCCGACGTGCTGCTGCGCGGAAGCCAGGGCACCGAGTTCGAGACCGTGATGTGGACGATGCTCGATCGCGAAGGCGCGCGGGTGGAGAGCACCTGCCGCGTGCTTCAACAAGCGGGGCTCCTGCGCGACGACGTGCCGCCCGAGCTGCTCGGCTCGATGATGGTCGGCACCTATCTGCTGATGGTGCGCCGCATGGTGAAGCTCACCGAAAAACCCGACTTCGAGCCCTGGGTCGACTCGCTCCACCTCGTCATCGGCGATGGCGCGAGCTCCTCCCGTTTGCGTCTTCACCGCGACGCGTATGTGCGGCGCGCTCCCGGTTCGAGAGCGACGCCTGTTCCCCTTGCTGAACCCGCCAAACGGAGGCGCCGTTGACCTCCGCGACCTTGTCTCACCAGGAAAATCGCATGACCCGTCTTGCCGCCGTCTTCGTCATTCTCTCTGCCGTCACCGCCCTCGCCGAGGGCCCCGTCAACGCACCGAAGGTTCGCATCGTGGCCGCGCGCCCGGTCACTGCCAGCACCCGCGAAGCGGTCACCGGCCAGCTCGGCCCCTCGCGCCTGCTCCCGCTGGGCTTCGAGGTCGGAGGCCGCTTGACCGTGAGCAAGGTGAGCAAGGGCGATCTGGTGAAGAACGGCCAGTCGTTGGGCAACCTCGACACGGAGATCATCAACGCGCAGGTCGCGCAGGCCGAAGCGGGGCTGATGGCCGCCGAAGCAGGCGCTGCGCTCGCGCTCGACGTGGCCAGCCGCAACGAGAAGCTGAAGGCAGAAGGCAGCGTGTCCGACATTCAGTTCAAGCAGACCGACGCGCAGGCCAAGGGCGCCAAGGCCCAGGTCGCCCAGGCGCAAGCAGGCGTGGCCCAGGCGCGCGCAGGTCAACGCCGTCACTTTCTGAGCGCCCCCTTCGCGGCCACCGTGGTCGACGCGCCCGACAACACCGGCGGCATGGTGGGCCCGGGCATGCCGGTGTTCATCTTGATGCAGCTCGACCCGCTCATCCTCAAGGTGACCGTGCCCGAGAAGGTGCGCGAGTCGATCAAAGCGGGCCTCAAGGTGCGAGTGGAGGCGACCGGTTCAGGCGCGGCCACCGACGACGCGGTGGTGAAGGTGGTGCTGCCCTCGGCTGATCCGCAGACCCGGCGCGTACCGCTGGAGATCACCGTGCCCAACAGCGATGGCCGCTTCGTGGCCAACACGCTCGCGCGCGTCACCATTTCTCTGGGTGAACCGAAGGCGGCGGTGATGATTCCCTCCACCGCGCTGGGCACCTCGGGTGGTGAACACGTCTTCTCGGTGGATGAAACGGGCTCGCTGCGCCGCGTGCCGGTGAAGGTGATGGAGCGGGGCAACACCACCGTGACCGTCACGACCTCAACGCCAGTCACCCAGGTGGTGGACTACCCGACGTCGGCGCTGGTCGACGGCACCAAGGTCACGCAGCGATGACTCTTTCAGACCTCTCCATCAAACGGCCCGTCTTCACCACGATGATGTCGTTGTTGTTGATCGTGCTGGGGCTGCTGGGCGTCTCGCGCCTGGGCACCGATCTCTTCCCTGACGTCAGCTTCCCCTTCGTGGCCATCACCACGGTCTACCGGGGCGCAGGCCCGGCGGAGATCGAAGCGCAGGTGAACAAGCCGCTGGAAGACGCGGTCGCCGGCATTCAAGGCGTCGACACCATCCAGAGTTTCTCCCGCGAGAACGTGGGCCTGGTCTTCGTGCAGTTCAAGCTGAGCGTGCCGCTCGATCGCGCCGTTCAGGAGGTGCGCGACAAGGTGGCCGGGGTGCAGAACCTGCCCAGCGACGTCACCGCGCCCAAGGTCAGCCGCATCGACATCGGCGCCGCCCCGATCCTCACCTACGCGGTCAACGCCGACATGGAGAGCAGTGAGCTGCGCCAGCTCATCAAGGACAAGATCGAGCCTGCCCTCTCGCAGATCGAAGGCGTGGCGCAGGTGCGCACCATCGGCGGCGATCAACGGGAGATCCGCATCGACGTCGACCTCGACAAGGCGAAGTCTGCGGGCGTGGCTCCCGCGCAGATCGCCGAGCGCGTAGGCATGGAGAACGTCGACGTGCCCGCGGGCCGCTTCGACTTAGGCCCCACCGAGCTCACCGTGCGCAGCCTGGGGCAGTTCAAGTCGGTCGACGACATCGCCCTGCTGCCCATCGCGCGCAACACGCAGCAGGGTACCCAGGTGCTGCTCAACGAGATCGCCACCGTCACCGACGGCGTGGCCGACCGCCGCACCATCGCGCGCTTGAACGGCAAAGAAGCCGTCATCATGGAGATCGTCAAGCAGCCCGGCAGCAACACCGTCGAGGTCGCGAAGATCGTCAAGGAGCGCATCGTCGAGCTGACCCCGCAGATGGGGCACGGCTTCGGGACCTCGGTGTTGATCGACTCGTCGATCATGATCGAAGAGAACGCCAAGGAGGTGTGGATCGCCCTCATCTTTGGCGGCTTCATGGCCGTGTTGATCATCCTCATCTTCCTGCTCGACCTGCGCGGCACCATCATCAGCTCGTTGGCCCTGCCCACCTCGGTCATCGGCACCTTCTTCGTGATGTTCGCGCTGGGCTACACGCTCAACCAGATGACGATGCTCGCGCTGTCATTGGCGATCGGTCTGCTCATCGACGACGCGGTGGTGGTGCGGGAAGCCATCACCCACCGGCTCGAGCAGGGTGAGTCGCCCGCTTCGGCCGCGAGCAACGGCACCAAAGACGTGTTCCTCGCGGTGCTCGCCACCACGCTCTCGCTGGTGGCCGTGTTCATCCCCGTGGCGTTCATGCCCGGCATCGTGGGCATGTTCTTCAAGCAGTTCGGCCTGACCATCTCGGCCGCCGTGACCATCTCGATGTTCATCTCCTTCACGCTCGACCCGATGCTCAGCGCGCGCTTCAGCAAGGCGCTGGGGCCCGACGGTCACAGCAAGGAGAACGCGGTCGCGCGCAACCTGCGCAAGCTGTTCGAGGCCACCGAACGTTTTTACGGAAGGCTGCTGGGGTGGACGTTGATCAACCGCTGGAAGACGGCGTTGATCACCCTGGTCATCATCGTGGGGTCGCTCGGCGCGGCCAGCACGCTGGGCAACGACTTCATGGTGCCGCAAGACCGCGCGACCATGATCGTGCAGCTCAAGCTACCCGAAGGTTCTTCCGTCTCGGAGAGCCAGACCCGCGCGGTGCAGGCCGAAGAGATGTTGCGCGCGCTGCCCGACGTCACCGACATCTACGCCATCATCGGCGCCGACCCGAACGGCATGGGTGGTGACGCGAACATGGTGCGCTTCCGCGTGCTCACCAAGCCGCGCGCCGAACGCGCCATGAGCCTGGTGGATCTGAAGCAGGCCGCGCGAGATCGGCTCAGCGCGCTGCCGGCCACCGAGATCGCCATCATCGATCCGCCCGACATCGAGGGCCTGGGCGATTTCTTCCCCATCATGATCTACGTGATGGGGCCTGAGTTCGACGGCCTCACCAACGAGGCCAACCGCATCTCCGACGTGATGAAGAGCCTCAAGACCAAGGCCGGGTTGCCCATGGTCGGCGACATTCGCGTGGTGACCAACCCGCCCAAGCCGGAGCTGGCCATCGACATCGATCGCGCCCGCGCCAGTGACACCGGCCTGTCTGCTGCCGCGTTGGGCATGCAGTTGCGCATGGCGATGAACGGCCAGGTGGCCGGCAAGCTGCGCCAGGGCAGCCAGGAGACGGAGATCGTGGTGCGCCTGCAGGAGAAGGATCGCGCCAGCCCCGAGTCGCTCGCCGCGCTGGAGGTCTTCACGCCTTCAGGCCCGCGGGCCATCGGCGACGTGGCGTCGTTGTCGATCAAGGAGACCCCGTCGGTCATCGAACACTTCAACCGCGAGCGGCGCGTGATGGTGCTCGCTTCGCCCTCGGCCAATGCGTCGTTGGGTGAAGTGGCCACCGCGCTGCAGGCCCGCCTCGAAGCCGAGCCTCCGCCCGAGGGCTACACGCTCTTCTACGACGGGCAGATGAAGGTGCTCGCCGAGCAGAACTCGGCCTTCCTGCTGGTGATCGTGCTCGCGTTCGCCTTCGTCTACATGGTGCTCGCCTCGCAGTTCGAGAGCTTCAAGCACCCGTTCACCATCATGGTGTCGGTGCCGTTGGCGCTGGTGGGCGCGTTGTTGGCGCTGGTGGTCACCGGCTGGTCCATCACCCTGGGCGCGATGATCGGGCTCATCCTCCTGATGGGCCTGGTGACCAAGAACGCCATTCTGCTGGTCGATCAGATGTTGCAGAACCTGCGTGAAGGTCAGGATCTCGACGCGGCGATCCTGAGCGCGGGCCCGCGGCGTCTTCGGCCGATCCTGATGACCTCGGCGGCGATGGCCATCGGCATGGTGCCCACGGCGCTGGGCCGGGGGCAGGGCTTCGAGTTCCGCGCACCCATGGCGATCGCGGTGATCGGTGGGGTGCTCACCTCGACGTTCCTCACCTTGTTCGTGGTGCCTCTCGTGTTCGCGGTGTTCGAGAAGCTGACGCCGAAGAGCCTGCGCATTCAAAAAGACGTGGTCGTCGAGCCGGTACCGGAGACGACGGAAGTGGTGACGCCATGAAGACACTCAGGACGAACGACACGTACTCCCTCTCCCCCGCGGGGGAGAGGGTCGGGGTGAGGGCGTTCGCGCTGTCACTGCTGGTGGCCGCGAGCACCGCCACCGCCGAAGTCCCGCTGCCCAGCTCGGTCGCCGCGACCGGCGATCTCGAAGCCGCCTACGTGGCCACCCGAAAACCGATGGCGCTGGCCGACGTGCTCAAGCTCGCCAACGAGAAGAGCACCGACCTCGCCGCCGCCCGCGCAGCCGCCCAGCAGGTCGCCGCCAAAGCGCGCCTGGTCTTCTCCGCCGTGCTCCCGGAGATCACCGCGAGCGTCTCCTACGTGCACACCTCGACCGAGCAGAAGTTCGATCCCTCCGCCTTCATCCAGGCGTTCGAAGGGGTGATCGACGCGTCGATCCGCGGAGCAGGCCCCGCCTACGGCAACTTCGGCCCGCCCAGCGAACCGGTGATCGCCGGCGTGAAGCAGGGCTTCTCCGACGCGGCCTCGGGGCAGTTGACGCCCACCACCATCGTCGCGCGCAACTCGCTCTACGGCTCGCTGCTGATCAGCCAGACCCTCTTCGCGCCGCAGATGTTCCTGCTGCCCGCGGCGGATCAAGCCAACCAGGCCGCGAAGTACGGCAGCCTGGAAGCGCGTGAGCAGGTGTTGCTCGGCGTGGCGCGGCTGTACCTCGGCGTGGAGGGACTCTCTGCCATCGAAGAAGCCGCCCGTGATGCCGAGCGCGTGGCCCTCAAGCGGGAGAAAGATGCGACAGCGCAGCAGCAGATGGGCGTCGCCACCGACATCGCCGTGCTCCGCGCGCAGTCGGAGACCGCCCAGGCCCGTGCCACCCTGGCCACTTTGCAGGGGCAACGCGTCGCGCTGCTGGCGATGCTCGAGGCGTTGGTGGGCGAGCCGGTGCGGCCGGTCGACGGTTCACCGACTCACTTCGAAGTGACGGCCAGCGAAGAGTCCACCTCGCCGTGGGACTCGACGTACCTGGTGCGTGCCAACCGCAGCGGGTTGGAGAGCCAGGAGACGTTCAACCGTTTCGACCGCCTCTCGTGGTTGCCGTCGGTCGTGGCGCAGGCCAAGGGCAGCTACAACTCGAACAAGGGTTTCGCCGGCACGAACTTCATCGTCGACGGCATCGTGGCCGCGCAGTGGACGCTCTACGACCGCGGCCAGCGCTACGTGGCGCTGCACGAGAACGACGCGAAGACCGTCGAAGCGCGCGCGAAGTACGAAGGCTCACGGGCGAAGGCGAAGGCGAACTGGATCGGCGCGAAGACCAACCTGGTCGCGGCGCAGGTCGCGTTGACGCAGGCCGAAGCGCAGGCCTCGTTGGCGTCGCGTGCGCAGAAGCAGATCGACTCCGCGTACCAGGCCGGGTTCTCCACCAGCCTCGAGGTCAGCGACATCGACAGCAAACGTTTCTTCGCGATGTCGGCCGCCGCGCAGTCACGGGCTCAGCTCGAGGTGCGCAAGGTCGAGCTCGCCGCGGCGGAAGGCCGGTTGGCGGCCGTGCTCGGGCTGGAGACTGCGAAGGAATAGCCCTCCGAGAACGGGGATTCTGATTCATCGCGGGCAGGGGAGGGCCGACAGGGAGGCGGGCCTCTGGAGTGGGTTTCCTGAGCCTTGATGGACTTGCCACGCGAGCCGGATCACCGCGAGTCCACCAGGTGGCTAACCCTCGATGAGTAAACAAAATCCACAAAGCTGAGACAGCCCTCGAGGGGGCCGAGGCTCATGGATTAAGTTTACAATGCGCGAGTTAGCGCGCTCACCTTCGCGTGCAAGGAGCGCCGACTGGGAAGCAGTTGCTGGAGGTGCACCCGCCCCAGCTAACCTTCGATGAGTAAACAAAATCCATGAGGCTGAGGCACCCTCGAGGGGGCGGAGGCTCGTGGACAAAGTTTACAAAGCGCCGGTTAGCTCAACGCTGGGTTCAGCGCGTGTACGGTTCGCCCGTGCCGCGAGGCCAGCCCGTGAACGAAGCCGAAGCAACGCAACAGAACCGGCCGCTTTCCCCAGAGCCTCCGAACACACCGCCGCGCGCTCGCCCCGAACGACGACTGCCTCGCTCAATTGCCGGTGAGGACCATACCCGCCGGTAGCGGTGCGCACAGCGGAGAGCTGGAGGAGATCGCGATGTTCCCGCTCTGCGGCGCCGACGAATTGTTCGGCGTGAAGGTGATCGAACCCGACGAGCGGTTGTTGGCCGCCACCGACGTCGCGCTGGAGCTCAGGGCGAACCGGTTGCTGCCCGTCAGCGTCAACGCATACGTCGCGGCCAGGTTGCCCGTGTTCTCCACGAAGAAGCCCAGCGTCTGACTGCCGGGGTGGTTCGCCGTCAGCGCCAGCGAGCCCGGACTGAACGCCAGCTTCGCCCCCTGCGCCGTGAGGTGCAGCATCACCGCGTGCAGCTCGTTGACCGGACCGCCCGCCGCCGTGACAGTCAACGTCTCGGCAAAGAAGTCGGGGCTGGTGTCGGCCGACGCAGGCACGGGCAGCGGGGTGACCACCACCGTGATCGACGCACCCACCGCGACCGACGCGGGGCCGTTCACCTGGTACGCCGTGCCGCTGAACGCGTAGCTGAGCGTGAGCACCTGGCTCGAGTCGTTGCGCAAGGTGAAGCTGCGCGCGGCCGCCTGCGTTCCGCACGGTACGAAGCCGCTGCTGCCGAAGGTGAGGCTGGTCTCCGATTGCGAGACCACCTGAGAGCCGGTGCCCGCGCCCACGAGGCTCACCGGCGCGCTGCTCAGCGGCTGACACAACACCGTGCTGGCCGCGACGCTCAGCACCGCGCTGTCGCTGTAGCTCGACGCGGCCAGCGGGGTGAACGACGCGGTGACTGCAGCACCGCCCCCGCCGTTCAAGGTCACCTCGGCAGTGAGCGAGAAGATGTTCGGCTGTGCGGCCAGAAACCGCAGGGTGCCTGCCGCGTTGCCGGTGTTCGTCACGGTGAACTGCGAGGCGGCGCTCACGCCCACCGGCACCGCGCCGAAGTCGAGCGCAGTCGAGCTCAAGGAGAAGATCGAGCCACGCGCCGTCTGGTGGAGCGCGATGTGGTGCGGCACGTCACCCACCACGTCGGTCGTGACGTCCAGGGAATCGGCGTAGAGATCGAAGGTGACCGGCGAGCTCACAGGCACCGCACGCGGCGTCACCGTCACCACCAGCGTGCCTCCATCAGCAGCCACGTCACCGCTGCCGGGCGTCATGGTGAAGGTGAACGGCGAGCTGCTGCCCCGGGCCAGGGAAGGAATGACCTGGTACGGACGGTTGCCCGGGTTGCTGAAGGTGATGACGCGTGGAGGCGCCGTCGCGCCACAGTCCACTTCACCGAAGTCGAGCCCGAGCGGCGAGTAGGTGACCGAGCCGCTGGTGCCCGTACCCGAGAGGGCCACTGGCGTGGGGAGCGGCGCGCAGAGCACGCCACTGTTCGGCACGAGGCTCATCGAGAGGGTCCCTGTCGTGTTCACGTTGGTGGTGGGGTCGAAACGCGCCGTGCGCTGTGTCGTGCCGGGTGCCACCGTCGCCGCGGCCGTGTTGTCGATCGTGAAGGCGGGCGCGCTCGAGGCGAGCGTCACGGCGACGGCTTCATTGCCATCGTTCACCAGCGCGAACGGGGCCTGCGCGCTGCTCCCCAGGGGAACGTTGCCGAAGTCGATCGCACCCGAGTTGAAGCGCATCGCCCCGCCCGCCGCCGTCTGGTGCAGGTTGATGCGGTGACTGGGATCGTTCGCCGCGTCGGTGATGAGGGTGAGCACGTCGGAGAAGCCCTCGGGCGTGGTGGCCGCCACCTGTGGAATGGCGCTGCTGGTGAGGTTGAGCACCACCATGCCCATCGCGGGCACGGTGCCGCTCGAAGGCGTGACGGTGAACGGTGAACCCGCACCGCGCGTCAGGCTGGCCGACCACGCGTAGGCGGCGTTGCCTCCGTTGGTGAGCACCACCGAACGGGCCGGTGCCTGCGTGCCGCACGCGACGCGCCCATTGGTACCGAAGAACACCTCGACCGAAGAGAGGCCCACCACGCCGCTGGTGCCCTGGCCCGTCATGGGGAGGGCCGGCTGACTGACGCCGCAGACCCGCTCGGTGACGGTGATGGGCGCGCTCCCGGCGGAAGGCGAGATGCGCGTCGGCCGGAACTGCGCGGCCAGCCCGCTGAAGCTGGCGCCCGGCGCGATGGTGAACGAGCTGGGGCCGGCGACGCGGAACTGAGTCTCCAGCGGCTGGGCCAGTTGCACCGTGGCGCTCTGCGTGCCGGTGTTGGTGATGGTCACTGTGACGGGCGGCGCGTCGACGTTGAGCGGCACCACGCCGAACGAGAGCAACGACGGCGTCGCGACCAGCGTCACACCCGAGGCCGTCGCGTGAAGGGGCACGAACACGCGGGGGCGCGCTGGATCGTTGGTGTCGATCGAGAGCAGCCCATCGTGTTGTTGGCCTGATGCCGAAGCGGAGGGCACGCGCGCGGTGATGGTCATCTGCGCCGACGCGCCGGGCGCCACGGTGTTCGATGCGCCCGACAAGCCGAAGAGCGGGTTGCTCGCCGTGGCGCTGAAGGTGAGCGGCAGCACGCCCGGGTTGGTGATGGCCAACTGCAAGACCTTCTCGCCGCCACACTCGGTGGCGCCGAACTCCAGCGGCCCGGTGGAGACGTTCGCGATCGCTGTCACGCCCGCATCCACCGGGCCCGCGTCGACGGCGTCATCACCCGCATCGGCAGCGCCCGCGTCGAAACGGCCTGCGTCTTCCGACCCCGCGTCGCGCGACGTCAGCTCGGAGTCGAGCAACACGCAGTAGCCCGCGGCGCTGCAGCGGCCCCACGGAGCACACGGCGCGTCGTCGGTGCAGGTGACACTGGGGCCCAGGTGGCAACCGGCCGTCACCAACATCAGGCCTGTGACGAGGAGCGCTGAACGGAAGGTTGGGAACATGATCACTTTCAGAATCGGCCTGCGACGACGACGGTGCCGCCCGTCGAGCTGGGCAGGGCCGCGACGGTCACGGGGCTGGAGGCCGAGAACAACACCACCGAGGTGACCAGCAACACGCCGGTGCCGATGCCGGCTCCGAGCGAGATGGTGGCCGAACGATCGATCACCCGTTGCTGCGCCGCCTGCGCTTCGTTCACCAGGCGGCCATCGGCCGGCAGCGCCGTGAGCTGGGTGGCGGCGGAGAACCCGAAGCCGGCGCTGACGCCCGCTGATGCGATGGCAGCGCCCAGGGTCACCCAGGCCGCGACGCGCGCGGGCGAGGTCTTCCGCACCAGGGTCACTTCGGGCAACGGAAACGGAGGCGGCGCCAGGCCCGTGTCGGCCGGTGCAGGTGCCGCGGCCACGGGCTCTGCGCTCAACACCGCGGGGAGCTTCTCGATCTCCAGCCGCTGCAGCAGCAGCTTGAGCGCGTCGAGCGCAGCGGTCGGGCCCGCGGCGGGAGCGGTGAGGCGCACGGTGTTCCGGGTGATGCGGCCGTCTTGATTGACGATGCGCCCGGTCGCCGTCAGCTCGGTGCCCGCCGCGTTGCGCTCGAGAGAGGCGAAGAGCGCGTAGAGCGAGTTGGCGTTGACCGCGAGCTGGCGCAGACACTCGTTGCGCACGTCGCAATCCTGCCGGCGCAGCGCGGCGATGGCCTGCTTCCAGCTCGAACTCGTGGGCACCAGCACGTTGCTGCTCCTCGCGAGCGCTTGCCGGAATTCACTCTGCAGCGCTTTGACCTGCACGTCGGGCATCGGCACCCGAACGTCGAGCGGAGCGTCGACCAGCGTGGCCCGGCCTTGCGCGAAGCTCACGCCCGCCAGCAACACCACGATGCAACCGAGGAGGCGCTTCATGGGCGCCACGCGCGGGCGAGTTTGCGAATCTGACGTTCCACGGCTTCACACTGCGTTCCGGTCGAAGCCGAGCTCACCGCGTTCGCCAGCGCAGGTTCCAGGCGCTCGAACTCGGCCCAGTGGTCCTGCGCGGCGAGCTGCTGCAGCTCCTGGAGGTTGCTCAAGGCAGCGGCGCGCCAGCGTGCGTCGGGCGTGCACTCGCTGTGCGTGGTCACCGGAGGCGGAGGCCGCGCGCGAGTCCGACGGGGTAGGGCGACGGGCTCGACGGAGGCCGGAACAGGCGCGAGCACTTCGGGGATCTCCTCCACGGGCGTGGGCGGCAGCTCAGCCACTTCGACGGGAGCAGCCGCTGGAACCTGGTTGAGCTGAGGCGTCGCGGCTGCGCTGCCAGAGCCCGAACCGAGCAGTATCGCCAGCGGCACGAAGACCATCAACGCGGTGAGCGCGGCAGCGGCACGCCACCTGCGCGGCGGCATCGCCAGGCGCGCGATGGATTCGGGCGAACGCACCACCAGCTGAATGGGCCGCACGGCTGCGAGGTCCCGGCGCAGGTTCTCCAGGCGTTGGCGAACCTCCTCGGCGCTGGCGGGGCGGGCGGAGGGCTTCTTCTCAAGCAACTGCGCGACGAGCTCACCGAGCGCGGTGGGCACGGTGGCATCGAACTGGCCGGTGCTGGGCGCGCGTTCGGTGGCGTGCGCGTACAGCAGCGCACCGACCCGGTTGGGCAACTCGAGACCGGGCTCGAACGGGAGCCGCCCCGTGACGAGCTCGAACAGCATCGCGCCGAACGAATAGAGATCGCTCGCGGTGTCGGGTGCGCTGCCGATGGCCTGCTCTGGCGAGACGTACTCGGGCGTGCCAGCCACCATCGAGACGGCGGGCGCCCCGGTGCCGCTGCTGAAGGCCACCGGCTGATACCGGGAGAGGCCGAAGTCGAGCAGCTTGATCACTTCGCTGCCGCCGCTGCCCTTCGCGATGAAGACGTTCGAGGGTTTGAGATCGCGGTGAATCACCTCGACGGAGTGCGCGGCGTGCAGCGCGCAGAGGATCTGTTCTCCGACGAACAACACGCGCTCGAGGCTGAGCCGGCCGGCTGCCAGCTCCTGCTCGAGGGTGTGGCCTTCGAGGTACTCCATCACCATGTACTGGCGGCCATCGGGGAGCAGCCCGAAACCGACGATGTCGATGATGTTGGGGTGTTTGATGGCTGAGAGGGTCTGCGCTTCGGTGAGGAAGCTCTTCACCATCGCCACGTCGTCGGCCACCTCGGGTCGCAACACCTTGATGGCGAAGCAGCGGTCGATGAGCTCGTGACGCGCGCGGTAGACCAGGCCCATGCCGCCTGCGCCCACCAGCGACTCGATGCGGTAGCTGCCCACGGCCATGCCGATGAGTTGATCCTGCAGAACCACGGAACTCGGGAGGTCGGACATCGCGGCGGGGGCTTGTGCACCTCCGGGGCCAACTCTGGAGCCCTGAAATCACACGATCCCGGCGCGACTCACCCCATCATTCCGATGGCTCGACCATCAGGCTGATCGTCTCCACCGGCGACTTCCTCCGAAGGAACAGACGCACACCGTTCGCATCGAGCGCAGCCGAGATGCCACCTCCGCTTCGTTGCGCGAGCCGCAAAGAATTCGTCCGTTCAGGGCGCGCCGTACATCTGGTCCCACGCATCACCGAAGCGATAGCCGCCGTCGGGCGCGCGGGGTGAAGAACCTCCGGCCTGGGTGGAGCTGTGGGAGCTGTCGCCGTTGCCTGCATCGACGGAGGTGAAGAGCCGATGGCTGTCGCTCCACGGCCGCGTGCCCACCTCGATGCGTTGCGCGGTGCCGGGCAGCTGCAGCGCGGAGAACGCACTCAGGTGGCCGGGGTGCTGCGGATCATTGCTGTGCGTGAAGCCCCACTGGCGATCGACCGGCGTCACGGAGCTCTGCGTGAGCCAGGCCTGGTTGGTGTCGAGCGGGCCCGACAACATCACCGCGCGTGCGACGGGGCGCACCTGGGCGATCACCCCCGCGCTGCTCGCGCCGTGGCTGATGCCCGAGATGATGATGCGATCCCAGCGCGGTCTCCCGCCGACGATGAAGTACTGCCAGTCACCCTTCGCGTTGAGCGTCTGCAGCCGCTGGAGCATGCGCACCACGCGCACTTCGATGCTGTCCGGGGGCGCGATGGTGATGACGCTGGTGCGATCGACGCCATCGAAGGCCTCGAGCCGGCAGCCACCGATGTCGTTGCCGCAATTGCCCACGCCGTAGTCGGAGACGTAGCAGGGGCCGATCACGTGGAAGCCCCGCTGCGCGAGAAAGTCACCGTGCGCGGTCGAGCCGCAGGTGCCCGGAGCGCCCGCGCCATGCAGGTACACCACCAGCAAGCCCTTCGGTGCGACGCGCGTATCGAGGGCGGCCATCTCGTTGCCCAGCGCCCGGCCCGCATCGGGATCTGCGGCGGCGGCGGTGAATTGAAAACGATAGAGCTGGGGATTCGACCGATCGACCACCAGCACTCCGGCGTCGGGTGCGCCCGCATCAGGCACCCCTGCGTCGGCGACTCCCGCGTCGGGTGGGCCTGCGTCGAGTCGACCCGCATCCACTTCACCCGCGTCGGGTTCTCCGGCATCCAACTCGCCGGCATCCACTTCACCCGCATCGACTCGACCCGCATCGATGAGCTGACCTGCGTCAGGCAGCTCGCCTGCGTCGTCTTCGCCAACGACTGCTGGATCACAGGCCGTCAGGGCCATCATCAGAACGAGTCGCCGCATGCGCGCGAAGCTACCAGTCAACGAAGGCTCTGCACGGATCGCGCGGCTTCTTCTTCTTCTTCGGCCGTGCGGCGCGCCCAGGGAATGGAACGAAGCCGCTCATAGGAAATCGGTTCACCCGACCCTTCGCTCAGGCCGTAGCGGCCCCCGTCGAGCCGGCCGAGAGCGCCTTCTATTTCTCCGAGCAGCCAGCGATCATGCGCGCTGAGCGCTTCGTCTTCCTGGCCCGCGGTCGCCGCCGTGGCTGCATCGGCGGTGTCCATCGGGTCAGGCTCGAAGTCGGAGTCGTTGCGCTCGGCGAGCTCCAGCTGTCGCGCGCGGATTTCTTCACGCTTGATGCGGAGCACCGTTCTCAGTTCGTCCCGCTGTGCGTCGGTGAGCGTCTCATTTCTCTTCGCCACGGCGTTCCTCTCTTCCCAGTCAAGTGAGTCCGTAATCGCCCCCCTCCGGCCACGCCCGAATCGCCCCGCCAAAGGAGAGGGGCTACGCTCGGGGGGCCTTGAGTTCCCGACACATTCTTCTCGATAGCCCCGCCCTCGGTCGCCGTGCCCACGTCTGGTGTTTCGGAGACGTGGGGACGCCGGTGGTGGTCTTCCCCAGCAACGCAGGCGTCGCTCACGAGTGGCAACAGAGCGGCATGATCGACGCGCTGGGCGAATCGTTCGCGCGCGGCGGCATGAAGCTCTACTGCCCCGAGAGCAACATCTCGCAGTCGTTTTCGGGCGCCGGCCCGCTCGAAGCGCGCATGGCACGGCACCGCCAGTACGAGCACTTCATTCTCGAGACGCTCATTCCGTTCATCCGAAAGGACTGCCGCAGCCCCGACGCGCGGGTGCTCGCCACCGGCTGCAGCATGGGCGCGATGTACAGCTCGCTCTTCACGCTGAAGTTCCCCGAGGTGTTCCGCGGCGCGTTGTGTCTTTCAGGCCGGTACCGCGCGGCCAGCTTCGTTCAGGGTGGGTACTCCGACGAGCTGTACTTCAACGACGTGCTCGCCTTTTTGCCCAACCTCGAGGGCGCGGCCCTGGAGCGTGTGCGGCAACAGACGCATCTGACGTTGGTGGTGGGTCGCGGCCCGTTCGAGAACTCCTGCCTGCCTGAGACGCTGGAGTTCGGCACCTGGCTCAAGCGCAAGGGCATTCCCAATCACCTCGCGGTGTGGGGCAGCGACAGCCGGCACGACTACACCTGGTGGCGTCGCCAGGCGGCGCATTACCTGCCGCAGCTGAGCTGACGTTCGCAGAACCTGCGCGTCACCGAACGGTCTCTCCTCGGAAGCAGGGTGGCGCAGCGTTTGCTCCTGGGGAGGGCATGCGCCGACTCCTCTTTGCGCTCTGGCTGGTTCTGGCTGCCGTGGGTCTCTTCGCGGCCGCGTTGGCGATTCATCCCTCGGTCGCGCACTTCGGCTCGCCGGCGTCGTTGGCCGTGGCGGTGGTGTGGTTGGTGGGCGTGGTGCCGCTCTCCTTCACGTGGTGGTTCCACACGCAGCGCCAGCAGGAGCGCTCGCTGGTCGAACGCGCCTTGAGCAGCTGGCGCGACCAGCAGCCCGGCGCGGGAGCCTTGATGGCCCGGGCCCTGGAGTTCTCCCTCGCCGAAGAAGACGAACACTCGTTGTGCCGGCTGCTCGACGCGCTCTCCTGGGCGCCGCCCGAAGAACTCGACGTGGCGCTCATTCCCTTCATGCAGGCCGCCACCGAGTGGCTCTGCGATGACGGAGGTCACAGCAGCCGCTGCGAACACCTGGACCAGCTCAAGGTGAGCGCCGCGCCGCTGCTGCCCGTGCTCGCGCAGCGCAGGTGAATGCCGCCGCAGGTTCCTCAGGGGCGAGTCGAAGGGCACGTGCTAAACGGTGCTCATGAGTACACGTGGTCACGGGTTGTGGGACAACGAGACGAGCATCGCGGAAGTGCCCGGGTTGATTCGGGTGACGCCCAGCAAAGACCTCTGGCACCTGCTCGCTTCGTGGGGTTTGCGGCTCTGGTTCGGCCAGTGTGAGCCGCGCGAGTTCGCCCGTGCGGTCGAGCGCAAGTCGAAGGACGTGGTGAAGCTGCCCAAGCCCGTCTTCGATGCGCTCTCCAACATCGCCCAGCGGCCCGACTCGTTTCGCGGTCACCGTTCGCGCCGGCAGGAGCACACTGCGATCCTCGGTGGCTACTGCGGTGGTTTTCGCATGGAGGCGCTCTTCACGCTGCCCGAGACGCGGGAGATCGTTCAGAAGGTGGCCGACCGCTGCGCCAACCGCCTCGACGGCGTGTTCAAGGCGAAGCAGAAGGCGGCGCTGTCGACCGACCCGTTGATCGAGCTCGGCGTGCTGCTCGAGTTCACCAACATCGGCATCTTCCAGGAGGCTCCCCGGGTGGAGAAGTGGAAGAAGGGTTTCGGCGAGATGAACGCGCTGACCACCGAAGACCGCGCGTACTACGACGAGTACGCCACGCGGGTGGACAAGCTGTTCGCGATGCTCGTCAAGCCGTAGTCCAGGCGAATGATCTCGGCCCGCGTCGACGTCGAGCTCGAACGGCCGCTCGCCGAGGTCTTCGAGTCACTGGTGAACTTCGCCGACTACCCCCGGTGGAACCCCTTCGTGGTGAAGGTCGAGGGCGCCGACCGCGCTGTGCTCGGCGCGCAGCTCACGTTCCACGTGCGGTGGCCGGGCGGTGGCAGCGCGACCTCGGGCGAGGTCGTCACGCGCGTGACGCCTCCCTCTGAAGGAAGCCTGACTGCCGACGTGGTGTGGCGCTTCACGGGGCTGCTCCCCACGTTGGGGCTGGTGCGCGCCGAACGCGTGCAGCGCCTCACGCGCCTCTCTGCCACCCGCACGCGGTACGAGAGCGAAGAGGTCTTCCACGGCCTGCTGACGCGCTTCATTCCGCTGGCGAAGGTGCAGGCGGGCTTCGAAGCACAGGCTCGCGCGATGCTTCGATGTCAGATCAACGCTGCAGCAACTGAGGCAGGAGCAGCTCAGCCCCACCGAGCAGGTTGATCATCTTCGGAAACGGCGCGGGCTCGACGTTCACGTTGATGGTGAGCGCGCCCGAGACGTCGGCGCAGCGCACCGCGTAGCTGGTGATGCCGACGGAGAAGGAAGTGCCCACGAAGATGAGCACGTCAGCGTCGTTGAGCGCCTTCTTGCCGCGCCACGCCTGGAAGTCCGTGTGGGAGTCGTAGTGTTCGTCGAACAGCAGCACCAGGGGCCGCATGGGCGCTTCACACCGCTCGCACTTCGGGATGATGCCTACGTTCACCCGCGAGAGATCGACCGAGTTCACCGGGTGATCGATGCCTTCGCATCCGGTGCCACTCGCACAGATGAATCGATCGTGCCGGCCGTGAATCTCGATCAACTGGTTCTCCGGATGCCCCGCCAACCGATGCAGCCCGTCGATGTTCTGAGTGATCACCAGGTCGTCGCTCGAGCGCGCCATCGCCTTGGCCAGCGCGGTGTGGCCTGCGTTCGGCTTGAAGTCGCGGAAGAGATCTCCGTGCGCCTGCAGCCAGAACTGGCTCCACCACGCCGCGGGGTCGTCGAGGAACTTCTGCGCGGTGCCCCAGGTCATCACGTTCTCGGCCCAGATGGCGTTGGGCCCCGAGCGATACGCGCGAATGCCGCTGGGCACCGAGAGCCCCGCGCCGCAGAGGAAGACCACCCGGCGTGCGGCGGCGATCTTCTGGGCGACTTCAGCAACATTAGAGTCCATCAGGCTCTATTTGGCATCATCGCGACAGAAAGGAAAGACGCGAGCTGTCGTCAGGCTCTGCTCGTGTCGTGCAGGTGCTGAACGACACGTTGATCAGGTGACGAGCCAACTCGCGGTTTGTAAACAAAATCCCTGAGCCCGCGATCCTCTGGGGGGGGGCGCACCTCAGGGATTTGATGACAAAGCGAAAGTTAGCTCCGAACTCGGTGGACTCGTGGTCTCCGAGAGCGCGGGGCACTTCCGGTTCAGGCGCTGATCTCATTCCAACGAACCGCGTCCCTGTCGGCCCGCCTTCGATCAACTCAGCGGCTGGGGCCCAGCTCCAACAACTGCGCGTCGATCTTCCCGATCTCTGCCTTGTTGCCCGCCGAAGCATGCAGCTTGCGCAGCTGAATCAGCGTGCCGCGCGCGTCTTCCTTGTGCTTGAGCTCGAGGTGCACGTTCGCCAGATCCTGCAGCAGCTCCATCGAAGGCTGGCCCCACACCACGGCGCCTTTGAGCACCGCGAGCGCCTTGGTGGCAAAGCCGGCCGTCAGATGGGCCTGCGCCGCGCGGCGGGCGTACTCGTGCGCGCCGTTGAGATCGCCCTGCGCCTTGAGCTGGTTCGCGAGATCCTGCGCGAGCCGCGGGTCGTTCGGGTTTTCGTCAGCGCGCTCACGCAACGCGGCGAGTGGATCGCCGCTCTTCTTCTTCTGGAACAACCCCCCAAGAAATCCCATGGGGCGCAGCGTAGACGACTCCGCCCTCAGGCGATCACCTGATCAAATGAGGGAACGCGCCGAGGAAAGCGGCCCCACGCGCGACCGCGGTCTGGGGATCGTTCTCGATGTCGAGTGGGAGCTGGAAGGCCTCAGACACCGCCTCCCGCACCTGTGGGATGAACGTGGTGCCGCCAATCAGGCTCACCGTCGAGAGTGATTTCGGGTCGATACCGCTGCCCTTGATGGTCTCGCGGGTCACCTCGATGGCCCGGGTGACCAGCTCATCCCACACCGGCGCCATCACCTGCCGGGTGACGGGGAGCTCGATGTCCCACCTGCGCCCCTTTGCACCCAGTGCTTCGGGAATCAGGTATCGCGCCGAAGGCGACGCAGAGAGCGCACGTTTCACCCGCTCGCAGGTTCGCTGGATGGTGTCGGCGAGCAACACGTCGCGGGTGACGTCGAGTTGGTGGCTGCCCCACACCGCGCTCGCCACGTAGCGGGAAAACTGCGTGTCGAAGTCGTCACCGCCGAGGCTGTCATCGCCGCCGGTGCTCAACACCTTCACCATGTCTTGCGCGTGCTGCACCACGGTGATGTCGAGCGTGCCTCCGCCGAAGTCGAAGATGAGCCGCGGCGCGCCGGTGTCGCCTGCGCCTGCGATGCCTCGCGCCAGTGCGCCCGCCACGGGCTCTGCCACCACACGCAACACCTCGAGCCCGGCCATGCGACCGATGCGCACCATGTCTTCGCGCACGTTCTTGGGGGTGAGCACGGGCACCGTGACGATCGCCCTGGTGAGCGACTTTCCGAACCGGTGCTGCGCGCGTTCACGCAGGTTGCGCAGCAGAATCGCGGCGATCTCGCTGGCCGCGAACTCCCCGCTGCGCACGCGCACCTTCACTTCCTCCGCCGGGCGGCCCACCAGCTTGCAGACACTCGCCGCTTGAAGCCTGCGCGCCTGGGGCGAATCGATGCTGCGGCCGATCACCCGCTTGATGCCGCTGATGGTGTTCTCGGGATCACTCAGCCGGAGCTTGTCGGCTTCGATGCCCACGATGGGGGCGCCCGTCTTGGGGAAGTGCACCACGCTGGGAATGCAGGCTTCGCCGCGTTCATCGACCGCGTAATGAAATTTGCCGTTCACCACGAGGGCGGCGGTGGAGAAGGTGGTGCCGAGGTCGAGCCCCAGCACCGGCTCAGTCGAGTCGGTCACGGATCAATGGGTAGTGACCGACAGGGGGTCCGCGCCGCGCAATGTTTTTGACGCGGGTCGGGTGTCACCCAGCGAGTCACCCCGGTTCCACGCAGCTCAGGGAATGAAGCTCATCTGGTAGTTGTGATCTTCCAGCGCGGCCGCGTGGACCGTGGGCACCAGCGGCAGGAAACAGTCGAGCATCACCGCCAGCTCGTTCGTTTCCTTGTGCCCGATGCTGTTCTCGTAGCTGCCCGGGTGCGGCCCGTGCGGAATGCCCGCGGGGTGAAAGCTCATCGAGCCGGGGCTGACGCCCTTGCGCGAGGTGAAGTTGCCCTTGCAGTAGAAAATGAACTCGTCGACGTCGACCGACGAGTGTGGGTACGGGCAGGGGATCGCCTCGGGGTGAAAGTCGGTGGGGCGCGGCACGAAGCTGCACACCAGCGCACCCCGCGCGGCGAAGGTGCCGTGCCAGGTGGGCGGCAGGTGCGTGAGGCCCACGCGCGGCTGGAAGTTCAAGATGGGGAACGCCCACGGGTAGATGGTGCCGTCCCAACCGACCACGTCGAGGGGCTGATCCTTCGTGATGAAGCCGTGGAACACGTCGCCGCGTTTGATCACCGTCTCGCGAATGCCTTCGTCGCGCGGATCCATGAACGTGGGCGGGCGGAAGTCACGGTGCGTGTAGGGCGCGTCCATGCGCAGCTGGCCCACGTTGTTGCGCCACTGCCGGGGAATGTGAGCGCCGCCGCGGCACTCGATCCACAACCACCACTGCGGCACGCCGGGGCGGGGGATGAAGCGGTGCAGGATGCCGCGCGGCACGTAGACGTAGTCGCCTTCGTTGAACTCCACGTCGCCCAGCAGCGAGCGCAAGGTGCCACCGCCCTGGTGGATGTAGAAGAGGTCGTCGCCGTCGCCGTTGCTGAAGTACGCGCTGTCTTCGATGGTGGGCTTCACGATGCCCAGCGTGACGTCGGCGTTGAAGAGAATGGGGATGCGCGCATCGAGCGGGCTCTTGGGCGACGCATCGAGCATCTGCGACTGGTAGTGGCGCTTGCGCAGGTCGCGCGGGGGCGCCGCTTCACGAGGCAACCAACCGTGCGTGGTGGGGGCTCCGATTTGGCGGTGCGGCGGCTCGCGGTGGTACGTGATGGTGTACGGCGCGTCGAAGCCCTCCTGCGTGATGCAGTGTTCGTAGTGGAGATGGCCCGTGCCGTCGCGCAGCTGCAGGTGATGCTTCTTCGGGACGATGCCGTTCACGAGGCGCTCGATCATGGCCCGCGCAATACCACGCGCTTGCCCCCTTCAAACCACCCGGGAATGGGCAGCCGCGCAGAAGCTTGCAACGGATGAATGTCCGTTATATCAGATGGGCCCCATGGGGTCCTCTCGCTGCCGCTGTTGTCGCCGTCCTGCCTGACCGGGCGCGAGATTTCCTCTCGCTCGTCTCGACGGTGCGAGTCCTCCCATGAAAGCCCTGCAGTCCCTGGTGTTGTCGATGTCCGCGGTCGCTGCTGAAGATGCGGGCGCCGTGTCCGCTATAGCGGATTCAGCTGTTCCGCTGCCGTCCCTCCCAAAAGAGAGCTGACCATGCGACGCCTCGCCTTGTTGCCCCTGTTGCTCCTCGCCGCCTGCAGCAAGGAGAGCGCGCCCGACACCGTCACGCTGCTCAACGCCTCGTACGACCCCACGCGTGAGCTCTACGAAGAGGTGAACCGCGCGTTCGCCAAACGCTGGCTGGAGAAGACCGGGCAGACGGTGGTGATCAACCAGTCGCACGGCGGCTCGGGCAAGCAGGCGCGCGCGGTGATCGACGGGCTGGAGGCCGACCTGGTGACGCTCGCCCTCGGGTGGGACATCGACGCGGTGGCCAGCAAGGGCAAGTTGTTGCCGGAAAACTGGGCGACGCGCCTGCCGCGCAACAGCGCTCCGTTCGCTTCGACCATCGTCTTCGTGGTGCGCAAGGGAAACCCCAAGGGCATCAAAGACTGGGAAGACCTGGCCAAACCCGGCGTGCAGGTGATCACCCCGAACCCCAGGACCTCGGGTGGCGCGCGGTGGAACTATCTCGCAGCGTACGGGGCCGCGCAGCGCAAGACGGGTGGTGATGACGCACAGGCGAAGCAGCTGATCGCGGGGCTCTTCGCGAACGTGCCGGTGCTCGATGCCGGGGCACGTGGGTCCACCACCACGTTCGCCGAGCGAGGCCTGGGTGACGTGTTGATCGCCTGGGAGAACGAGGCGCTGCTGCTGCTCAACGGTGCCTCGAAAGACTCGTTCGAGGTGGTGGTGCCCTCACTGAGCATCCTCGCGGAGACGCCGGTCGCCCTGGTCGACAAGGTGGTCGATCGCCGTGGCACGCGCACCGTGGCGGAGGCGTACCTGAAGTTCCTCTACTCCGACGAAGGCCAGGCGCTCGCGAGCAAGCACGGCTTCCGGCCCACCGGCGGCAGCACGCTCGAGCCGAAGTTCGCGAAGGTCTCCACCTTCACCATCGATGAAGGGTTCGGCGGCTGGGCCAACGCGCAGCGGATTCACTTCGATGATCAAGGCCTGTTCGACCAGCTGTACGCGGTGAAGAAATGAAGAAGAGCGTGTTGCCCGGTTTTGGTCTCTCCCTCGGGGTCACCGGGCTCGCGCTCACGCTCGTGGTGTTGTTGCCGTTGTCGGGGCTGCTGCTGAAGACCTTCACGCTCACCTGGTCTGGGTTCTGGTCGGCGGTGAGCGATCCCCGCGCGCTCGCCTCGTACCGGCTCAGCTTCGGAGCGGCCTTTGCCTCGGCGGTGATCAACGGCTTCTTCGGCCTGCTGCTCGCATGGGTGCTGGTGCGGTATCGCTTTCCCGGCCGGGCCATCGTCGATGCGCTGGTCGATCTGCCGTTCGCCTTGCCGACCGCGGTGGCGGGCCTGACGCTCACCGCGCTCTACGCAAAGAACGGTTTGCTCGGGCAGTACCTCGAGCCGCTGGGCATCTTCGTGGCGTTCACCCCGCTGGGTGTGGTGATCGCGTTGACCTTCGTCGGCTTGCCCTTCGTGGTGCGCACCGTTCAGCCCGTGCTCGAGTCGCTCGATCCTTCATTGGAAGAGGCGGCCGCGGTGTTGGGCGCCAGCCGGTGGCAGACCTTTCGACGCGTGATCTTCCCCTCCATCTTTCCAGCGCTGCTCACCGGCATCACCTTGAGCTTCGCGCGCGCCGTGGGTGAGTACGGCTCGATCGTCTTCATCTCGGGGAACATGCCCATGCGCACGGAGATCACCCCGTTGCTGATCGTCACGCGTCTGGAGCAGTACGACTACGCGGGA
Source organism: Archangium sp. (assembly GCA_031412555.1). Lineage (GTDB taxonomy): Bacteria > Myxococcota > Myxococcia > Myxococcales > Myxococcaceae > Archangium_A. The sequence continues at coordinate 41,196 of JANODF010000622.1, forward strand.
GCGACCGCGCTGGCCATCGTGATGCTCGCCGTCTCGTTCGCGCTGCTGTTCACCATCAACGTGCTGCAGCGCTGGAGTCAGCCCCGCCATGCGTAGCCCTCTGTCTTTGGAAGTGCCGCTGCAGTCCAGACACCTCTCTGCGCTCGTGCGTCATCGCCGCGCCTTCGATGAGCCGGTGTGGGTGCGCCGCGCGCTCATCGGCCTCGCGCTCTCGTTCGTGGGGTTGTTCCTGGTGCTCCCGCTGGTGACGGTGTTCGCGCGCGCATTGGGTGAGGGGCCGGCGCGCTACTTCCACGCACTCACCAGCCGCGAGGCGCTCGCGGCGATCCGTTTGACGTTGTTCACCGCGGCCATCGTGGTGCCGGTCAACCTGCTGGTCGGCGTGGCAGCGGCGTGGTTGATCGCGAAGTTTCGATTTCCGGGGCGCAGCCTGTTGCTCACCCTGGTCGACCTGCCGTTCTCGGTCTCGCCGGTGATCGCGGGGCTGGCGTTCGTGTTGTTGCTCGGCCGCAGCGGCCTGCTGGGGCCCTGGCTGCAGTCGATCGACGTGCAGGTGATCTTCTCCACACCGGGCATCGTGTTGGCGACGTTGTTCGTCACCTTTCCGTTCGTGGCGCGTGAGGTGCTCCCGCTGATGCAGTCGCAGGGCAACGATCAGGAAGAAGCGGCGCTCACGCTCGGCGCCAGCGGCTTTCAAACGTTCTTCCGGGTGACCTTGCCTCGGGTGAAGTGGTCGCTGCTCGCCGGCGTGGTGCTCTGCAATGCGCGCGCGATGGGCGAGTTCGGCGCGGTCTCAGTGGTGTCCGGCCACATTCGCGGCGTGACCAACACCGTGCCGCTGCACGTGGAGATTCTCTACAACGAGTACGACTCCGTGGGCGCGTTCGCGGTCGCCTCGCTGCTCACTCTGCTCGCGGTGGTGACCTTGCTGGTGAAGAAGTTGGTCGAGTGGAGGACCGAGTGAGCGTCGAAGTGCAGAACCTCACCCGGCGTTTCACGAGCGGTGGCACGCCTGCGGTGCGAGGCGTCTCATTCGTGGCGCCGGGCGGGGCGATCACCTCGTTGCTCGGGCCGTCGGGCGCGGGGAAGTCGACGTTGCTGCGCACCATCGCGGGGCTCGAGTATCCCGATGAAGGGCGCGTGCTCATCGAAGGGAAAGACTGCACCCACATCCGCATTCAAGACCGTGGGGTGGGGCTGGTGTTTCAGGGCTACGCCTTGTTCGAGCACATGACGGTGCGGGAGAACCTGGCGTTCGGGCTCGACGTGCGGGGGCACCCCAAAGCGCAGACCAAGGCGCGGGTCGATGAGCTGCTCGAGCTGATTCAGCTGAGCGAGCTCGGCGCGCGCAAGCCCAGTCAGCTCTCGGGTGGTCAGCGGCAGCGGGTGGCCTTCGCGCGTGCGTTGGCGCCGCGGCCGAGGGTGTTGCTGCTCGATGAGCCGTTCGGTGCGCTCGATACGCAGGTGCGCATGGAGCTGCGCGAGTGGCTGGTGCGGTTGCACGAGAAGACGCAGCTCACCACCGTGCTGGTGACGCACGATCAAGAGGAAGCCTTCGAGGTCAGCGATCACGTGGTGGTGTTGTTCGGTGGCCAGGTCGCGCAGGTCGGCACTCCTGACGAGACCTACGACCGGCCGGTGAACCGTCAGGTCGCCGAGTTCATCGGGGGCGCGAACGTGCTCTCCACGGGCGCCGTGGTGCGGCCCCACGACGTGCAAGTCACGAAGACCCTCGACGAATCACAGGCCACCATCACGGCACTCCGGCGAGTGGGTGGCTACGTCAAGCTGACGGTTCAGCTGCCTTCAGGTGAACGAATCAATGCCGAAATCTCCCAGACCGAGGTCGTTGCCCAGGGCCTCGCAGAAGGAGATCGAGTCCAGGTCGAAATCGGGAGGGGTAAGAGTGAGGCGCGGAACCAGGAAGATTGAAGACAACAGCACTGGGGAGCGTGGGGCTCTCAGTTGGCTCCCTTGCTCGTCCATCCGATTCCATCGGCTTCGTTGCCGCCTCGAGCTGGGGCGCGCGAAGGATGCGCTGGAGACCACGGACCGCGCATGAAGGACTCTCGCGCTTCCTTCACGCGCGGGCAATGCGAGCCTCGAAGTCATCGCTGAACGGCGCTGGTGAGCAGGTGGAACAACTGAACCAATTCATGACCCCCTGAGCTCCCTCTCCCCTTCGGGGAGAGGGTTGGGGTGAGGGGCCGCTACGGCTCCACGCAGACGCCGCCCACGCAGCTGAACGGAGCCGTACACCCCGGGCCGCAAGCAGGCCGAGCGCAGAAACCCGAGCCGCCACAGACGTAGGGAGCCGGGCAGGGCGAAGCCGCCGAGCACGATCGAATCGCACAGAGCCCCGAAGCCGTGCACCGCAACGCCCCGCCACAATCCGAATCGACGCTGCAATCACGAACGCAAGCCGCGAAGTTCCCGCAGGTGGTCCCGGAGGGACAGTCGCCATCCGAGCCGCATCCGTTGCACACCCCGCCGGGAGCGGTGGGGGTGCACGACGATTGGCCGGGACAATCTGCTTCGACGCGGCACTGCACACGGGAGAAACCAGCGTCGGCTACGGGAGTGCCTGCATCGACGCCTGCATCGACGCCTGCATCGACGCCCGCATCGACGCCTGCATCGACGCCCGCATCGACGCCCGCATCGATGACTGATGAAGCGCCGGCATCCATCGGCGTTTCAACCGGCCCACCGCACGAGCAGAGCGCAATCACCACCAAGACACGGAACATGCTCCAACCGTACATGGTTTGGGGGCGCACCCCCCCCCCCACCCACACCAAGGGGGGGTGGGAACCGGGCCCCC
>JANODF010000623.1:0-35178 GCA_031412555.1 Archangium sp.
CGACTGAATGCCTACCAAAGAATCGACGAGCGAAGGGTAGCAGCCGTCAGTTTGAGCCTCATGTTGCCTGGCACGATTTCCGACGGTTCCTGGTTGCAGTGAAATCGAGCCGACACTCGCCGTGTTCTCAGCGAAGACTGCGACCCCTCCAATGCTCGATGCCGCCGAGCCGCCCGCAGAGCATGACTGCGTCGGGGTACCGGATGCGGTGCCAACGCTCTTCGCCGCACCCGAGTTGAGGTTGTAGAAGAGCCACTCGCCCGGAGCGCTGCGCCCCACCGCAACGGTCCCTTCAACTGGCCCATCCGGGACGGGGCCCCACGCGATCGTTCCGTTCGGGTTGATAGCCACCACCCCGTTGGCTGAGCCGTTGGAGATCCCGAGAAACACCCTTCCCCCGGAGCCGACAGCCGGCGTTGAGCGAAGACTCCCGATCCCCACGCCACCGACGCGGCGAGCCCACTGCCACCGCGTCACAGGCACACTGACAGGCGTCTGCACTCCACTGCCAGTTCCGAGATCGTCAGCGCCTTCCGCGGTCAACTGAACCAAGCCCGAGAAGCTGCTCATCGAAACGCGGCTCAGGTCCAGAAGAAAGTCGTCGCACCTGCCGCTCCCTGAAGTGCAACTGCTGGAGGTCGTCACCTCATGGCTTTGTTCGGCGCCGAACCGAGCAACCAACTTCACGGTGGCGACGTCGTTCGAGAGCGTGGTGACCCGAACCGAGATCACCTCGTCCTTGCGGAACGAAGCCGGAGAAGTGGGGTCCGCAGGAAGAAAATCAGCCGCTGGCGCTCCGTACCCCGCATCGGTCGGAACCGTAATGACGAACGTCGGACCCGTTCTGTCCACTTCGACATCGAGTTGAGCGAGCGGGCCGCCGTCACGCCATCCGGCTACGAACGATTGATTTCCATCGTTCGCTCCCAAGCCAATGCTGACTGTGAATGGTGATTGCGCCCCAGAAACCACGGCCGTGCTGCCCGGAACCGCCGCGTACACCGGCACCGTGGCAACAAGCGGAAGTCCACCATCTCTCTTCGTAAGCACGATCTGGCCCACCAATGAGGTCGCACGGGTTCGCATCCCGGAGTCGGGCGTGGCCCACAAGAGGTCGTACTCGGAATCAGCGCAAGCGCCGCCGGTGCCGTCCGCGGCACATTCCTGCCACTCGGCGCAACGCAGGCCGGCGTCGCAATAATCCTGCGATCCGCCTCCGGCCCCACCACCGCCAGTGGCGCCGCCTCCCCCTCCCGTTGAACCGCCACCCGTGCCCGAGTCGCCGCCGGCCGCCACGCAGAAGCCCTGCATGCACGTCGCACCGAGTTCGCAGCCACCCTCGGCATCGCAAGTCTTCGCGCCGAACGTGCAACCAACAAAGCCAACACAACCAATCACCAGCAAAAGTGCACGCATCAGAATTGACCTCCAAACTGCACGACACCGCCACCACTCAAGGGAACAACCGAGACGTTCGTGAGAGGCGCCGGCGCCGCCGTGCCCCAGACAATCGCACCAACCACTGCCGTCAACGCGCCCACGCCCACGCCTACGAAACCCACCGTCGCCAGGGTGCGCGCGGCAAGCACGGTCTCGAATTCTGCGGACGGCACGTTCTTGTCGTTCAGATTTTTCCCGTAGCCGATGGCGCCGCCCACTCCAGCGAGCACGCCGCCGACCACCGCAACGGCACCACCCGCGATCACCATTCCCTTGCCGGCCGACCGCTGCCCTGCCCCGGTGTCTTCAACAAACAACGGAGGAGGCGGGGGCGGCGGATCCTTCAAAGGATCTTTCACCAACACCGGATCCTTCACGGGCTCGGTCTTCTCCACCGGCCTCGTCGCGGGCAATTCCTGAATCTTCAGCTGCGTGAACAACTGCACCAGCGCGTTCTTCGCGATGTCCTTGAACGAGTCGCGGCCCTTGGCGAGCTTCACCGTCTCCGTCGGACTCGCGACCTTGCCGTCATCACGCAGCACCCGCCCCGTCACCACCACCGCGCCCTCCAGCGTGTAATCGACGCTCGTGTAGAGCGAGTAGAGCGACTCGGCCTTCTTCGCCAACTGCACCAGGCACTCGTCTTCCCGCTCGCAGTCCTGTCGCTTGAGTTCCTTGAGCGCGAGATCGTAGCGGGCGAAATCAGGCACCATCGCGCCAGAGAGCCGCACCAGCCGGGTGTACTCGCGCTGCATCGCCTCCTTGTCGTCCTTGGAGAACCCTGACGGCGTCCGCTTGAACTCCAGGGGAAAGGGCATCAACGACGGCTTCGGGGCCTGTGCAAAGGCCATCGCCGAAGCACCGACCACCACGCACCAGAGCCATTTCTTGAACGCGAACATGAAGGGGCGGTTGTAGCAAAGCAGGTCGATCTGTCGACTCATGTGCGCGTTCAGCGACCGAGCGTGACGCGGAGCTTGTCGAATGCAGCTTGCGTGGCGACACACTCGCCCACCGTTTTCGCGTTGTCCGCAAGCCCCGAAACCACACGCCCGTCGCGATCCCAGATCGCGTTCAGCTTGGCATCATTGATCACCAGGTTGCCCAGCTCCGCGACGTTGCCCTGAATGCGCTTGCGCCAGTCGTCCGTCGGTTCGCAGGACGCGCGCTCGATGGTGACCTTCTTCGAAGGCGCGAGCTTGAGCGTCGGCGTGGGCTTGGCCACCTCCGCCTTGGCGATCTTCGGGAGTGCTTCCACCGTGTCTTCTTCGGGCTCGGGATTCGGCATGACCGGCGTGACTGGCATGACCGCCACCACGGGCTCCACCTTCACAGGCTCAGGGTTTGGAGGCGCAACGACCACCGGCGCCGGGCCGCTCAGCTTCCAGATCAATCCACCGCCCAGCAGCAACAGCAGCGCAAGCACGCCCACCATCCAGCCGCGGCTCTTCTTCTCAGGGAACGCAGCGAGGAGCGCCTTGTCCGTGGTCACCTCGACCCGATTGATCTTCGCGGTGGGCGCACGCTTCGGATCGAACTCCTCCATCGCGGGGTTCATGCGCACCGCAGTGGAATCCTGGGAGAGACGCTTGAGCAAGCGTTGCACCGTCACGCGGGCCGCATCGGCCGACTTCGGGCGCAGCTGCGGCTCCTTGAGGAGCAAACCTTCGATGAACTCCTCGAGCCCCTCGGGCACGTTGTTCATCACCGAAGACAAACGGGGCGCGCGCTCCGAAACGTGTTTCTGGAGCAACGCCACCACCGTGTCGGCCTCGAACGGCAGCTGACCACTCACCATCTCGAACAGCATCACGCCGAGCGAATACAGGTCCGCCGACCCTTCGACCTTCATGCCCTGCGCCTGCTCGGGCGCGATGTACTCGGGCGTGCCGGCCAACAACGACGCACCGTCATCACGCTTGGGAAGATTCACGGCGCCGTCGAGGAGCGCGATGGGCTCCTGACGCGCGAGACCGAAGTCGAGCACCTTCACCAGCAGCTCGCCGTTGTGCTCACGCAGCAAGTACACGTTGGCCGGCTTCAGATCGCGGTGCACCACGCCCTTCTTGTGCGCCTCCGCGAGCCCGTTGAGGATCTGATCCGCGATGCCCAGGGCCACGGCCGGAGCGAGCTGCCCCAACCGGCGGATGTACGCGTCGAGCGGCTCGCCATCGAGGAACTCCATCATCAGGAATTCGCGCCCGTCAGGCGTCTTCCCGAAGTTGAGCACCTCGATCAGGTTTCGATGCTTGATGGCCCCCAGCGCGCGCGCTTCGGAGAGGAACCGTTTGGTCCACTCCGCGTCGGCGGCGACCTCTGGCTTGAGCACCTTCACTGCCGCACGACGGCCGATCGCCGGGTGCATCGCCTCGTAGACGAGACCCATGCCACCAGCGGCGATCAGCTTGACTACCTTGAAGCCTCCGAGGTCGATGCCGATCAACGGATCAGCATTGCTCTCGTCCACCTGAACCGTAGGGGGCGCGCTGCCGAGTTCGGGATTGGTCACGGACATGTGCGGGTTGTACCAACCCACGTTCAACGCCTCCACTTTGGCGCGGGGTTCCCCTGAGCTTCCAGTGGAGGCGGAGTTGCTCACGGCTTGGCACGCTCGAGGGCGTTCCGGCCGGTGGCCTGACCTTCAGTCGACAGCGAGGCGTGAATGCCGTGGTCGATTTGTTCGCTGCCCTCCTCGGCGACGAACTCGACACTGAACTGCACTTCATTCGACGACCCACTGCCGACGGGACGGGACATGTTTGCTCCGGGTTTCAACGGGGGGAACGCAGGTAGACTCTGAGAAAGAGGATGAGCAGCCACAGGCCCAGCCAGCCGAAGAGGATCGCGGCGTCGCGCGCGCCCTGAATCAGCCGTTCACGGCGGGCAAAGGGCACGGCCAGATCAGCGAACGGTTGCGCGTCGGCGATCGTGGTCCAGCTGCCGGCGATCATCACCAGATCGGTCGATCGGAGCGAACGCTCCTTCAGCCGAAAGCCTGAGTTCTTCTGCGTCGATTTCGTAAACGGCCCCCGCCGTCGCGTCGACGATCGCGGAGGGGTCTCGAGAGTTCGAACTTTCATTCGCGGGCGAAGTCGGTGACTTTCGCAGCCGGCGAATGGCGAAGGATTGAGTGAGCACGGGGCGCTCATGAGCAGCCCGCGTGCCAGCCCAACCTCATGATTTGAGACGACGGACTGGTCTACGCCCGTCTCAGCTCATGGACCCTGGCGAAGCTCGGTCAAGACGCCGTAGCCGCCCTTGGGGTGAACGAACGCGATCCGCGCGCCGCCCGCACCGATTCGCGGCACCTCGTCGATCAACGCCACGCCTTTCGCCTTCAACTCAGCGAGCGTCGCCACGATGTCGTCGACCTCGACGCAGATGTGATGCAGCCCGTCGCCGCGCTTCTCGAGAAACTTCGCCACGCTCGAGCTCGGATCGGTCGGGCAGATCAACTCGATGCGGCCCATGCCGTGACCGAAGATCGCCGTGCGCACCTTCTGATCAGCCACCACCTCGAGCTCGGGAGGCGCGAAGCCCAGCACGTGCACGTAATAGTGAACGGCGGCGTCGAGATCCTTAACCGCGATAGCGACGTGCTCGAGGCCTTTTGCGCATCTGGTCTCCATCGATCCTCCTCTGCTTCGGCTGGCAGGTCGGACAGAAGTGCGTCGTCCGGCCTCCCTGGGTGAATGACTTCACGATCGTCTTGCACTTGCGGCACGGCGTCCCCGCGCGCCCGTAGACGAGGAACGGGTTCGGAGCGCCTTCTTCGACGTACTGAATCTCGTCTCCGTCGCCTTCGTGCTCCAGCGCGAACGCGATGGTGGCCTGAATGCCTTTGACCAGCGCCTTCCAATCGGCGGGCGAGAGCGTGGCCGGCGTGCGCTCGGGGTGAATCTTCGCGCGGAACAACGCCTCGGCCGCGTGGATGTTGCCCAGGCCTGCGACGCGCTCTTGATCCATCAGCGCGATCTTGAGCTCTTGATTGGTGCCGTCGAGCGCGGCCTGGAGCTGCTCGACGCTCACGCCATCACGCAGCGGGTCGAGGCCCAGCTTCGCCACGGCAGGCCGGCCTTCCAGCTCGGCGGCGGGCACCGCGTCGATGCGGCCGAACATGCGCATGTCTTGAAAATGAATCACTTCACCGTCGTCGAGGATGAAGCGGGCGCGGCTCCACTTCACCTCTTCTCCCGGAGCGCGCTTGAGGAACTTCCCGGTCATGCCCAGGTGACCCACGAAGCCCAGCTTGCTGGAGAACCGCACCATCAAGTACTTGCCCTTGCGCTCGATGCCGGTGAGCTCGCCCTTGAGCGCCTTGAAGATCCCCAGGTCGCAATCGCGAAAGGTGCGCACGCCCGACTCGGCTTCGGTGCGCACGAGCTTCCGGCCCTCGAACCACTTCTCGAGGCTGCGACGGGCAAATTCGACCTCGGGAAGTTCGGGCATGGAGCGCGTGTAATCGACGAGGCGCCCCGCGTCATCTGCTTGCGGCGCGGGCCCGGGGCTGACAGGTAGCTCGCGCGTGAAGAAGTACGTGCTCGGCGTGTTCCTGCTGCTGCTGACGCTCCTCGGGAGCGCGCTCTCCGCGCGGCATGAACTCTTCCGCCGCGCCGCGAAGTTGCCGGAGTTCACCAGCGCCGGTTGGGTGGCCAGCAAGGTCGAGCTGCCCATGCGCGACGGGGTCAAGCTGCACACCGAGACCTACGTGCCCGAGGGCCTCACCCGCGCGCCCACCATTCTGGTGCGCAACCCCTACGAGTACTTGAAGCCCATCGAGGCGATGCAGTGCCAGGCCATGACGCGCTTCGGCTACGCGTGCGTGTTGCAAGACGTGCGCGGCCAGATGGACAGCGAAGGTGACTGGGAGCCCATCATTCACGAGCGTGAAGACGGTCTGGACACGCTGGCGTGGCTGGTGAAGCAGCCCTTCGTCGACGGCAACATCGGCATGCGCGGGCCGAGCTATCTGACCTGCACGCAGTGGACGGTGGCCGCCGAGCTCCCGCCCGAAGTGAAGACGCTGGTGCCTTCGGTGTTCGGTACCGATTTGCGCAAGGTGTTCTACGAGCGCGGCCTGCTGCGCGACGACATCCTCACCGCGTGGGCCACCTTGATGCCGGGCCGGGGCATGCGGCAGACCGCGGGCAGCGACTACCTCGAGGCGGCGAGCCACCGGCCGTCGATCGAGATCGACGAGAAGTACATGACGAAGAAGCTGGGCTGGTACCGCGACGCGCTCGCGTCTTCGGCGCCTTCTTCCGAGTACTGGCAGACCGAGCAGATGAAGCAGTTCCGCGCTGCGCCCGAGCACGCGAGAGTGCCGATGCTCTTCGTGGGTGGCTTCTTCGACCCCTTCTTCATGGCCCAACGCGACACCTGGGAGCGCCTCGCCACGCGCGACCAGAGCGTGTTCGTGATCGGCCCGTGGAATCACCTGGGCCTCACCTCGGGCGACTTCGATTTCGTCAGCGCTCCGGGCCGGCTCGATCAGTGGCCGATGATGCTGGAGTGGTTCGACCACACGCTCAAAGGCCAGCCGCTGCGCACGCTGGTGCCCGGCACCGTGCAGACCTGGGGCGTGGGTGATGACGCCTTCCGCTCGCACCCGAGCTGGCCGTCGAACGAGATCCCGCTGACCACCTATGAACTGGGCGGCGCTGATCAGTCGAACACCTGCAGCGGTGGTGTGTTGTCGGCGACCGCGACGCCGAGTGAGACGGCGCAGTTCAAGTTCGACCCCGCCCAGCCGGTGCCCACGCGCGGCGGCGCCTCGTTGTTGTCGTTCGCGTTCTTCCGAAACCTGGGCATCACGCCGGGCCCCGTCGAGCAGGGCGACAGCTGCACGCGTGACGACGTGCTCACCTTCCGCACCGAGCCGTCGACTTCCGCGTCACGGCTCTCGGGTTCGGCGCGGCTCAAGCTCACCGTCACTTCATCGGCGCCCGACACCGCCTTCGTCGCGCGGTTGATCGCCGAGCAGGACGGACAGGCGCTGCTGGTGCGGGAGAACGCCGCCACGCTCGCGTATCCCACCGCTGAGGTGACTTCGCCTCAGGTGTCCACGCCCGGTACGCCCGTCGAGCTCAGCATCGACTTCTGGCCCACCGAATGGGTGCTGCCCGCAGGCGCGCGGTGGCGCATCGACGTGACCTCTTCGAGTTTTCCCGCACTGCACGTTCACTCGAATCGCGCAGGCGCATGGCAGCTGGAGACCGGCTTCGACGTGGCCACCCAGACGGTGATGATCGGTGAAGGCAAGGCCCGGCTCGAGCTTCCACTCACTTCAACCCGGTGACCTTCTCCGCGATCAGCTCGAACGACTCGTCATCGACGAGGCTGCCCGGCGTCACCAACGTCTGCGAAGGAGAGACTCCGAGTTTCGCGGCCAGCACGAGCTCTTCGTCGCTCAGCTCCAGCGTCTTGACGACCTCCTGTTTCCCCACCGACAGACTCGCCCCTCGGGCAAACGCCTTCACCACCAGCTCGCTGCAGTAGAGCCGCTCGTCATCCCAGCGGTAGCGGGCGTCGTACGGCTTCCCCAGCTCCTTCTTCGCCGCGGCGACCACGCGTTTGCGAGCCGCCTCGTCGAGCCCCTTCGGCCGGAGCACGGTCACCCAACCGCCCTCCCCCCGCCCCGCCCATTTCGCCAGAGGCGTGCGCGACACGGGCTGCACCGCTTCGAGTACGAAGACGCCTTCCTGGGAGACCTCGACCACGCCCACATGCGAGTACGGCGAGCGGCTCGCTTTCCGAATCAGGGCCGAACGCGCAGAGGTCGACGCCTGCAACACCACGTCACCACTCTGCAATGAGACGGTTTGCGTGCTTTCGCCCACACCGATGAGGGCACTCAGACACATCCAACGGAACAAAAGGCCCATGTCCTCCGTCGGAGCAATGTCCGTGCCCTCCACCCCTGGATTAGGCTCATGAACGTGTTCCGGTCCTTCCTGATCTCGCTGGTCGTCTTTCTTCCCTGCGCTTCGCTCGCGGAGGGTGATTGCGACGACGCGTTCTTCGAGTGCAAAGACGATTGCCTGATCGAGTTCGGAGGCTCGGTGCGCGTCGAGGTGAAGAAGCGCTACGACAAGTGCATGAAGAAGTGCACCAAGACGGCGAGCCGTTGCGGTGAACGCGTGATGGAGACCAAAGCGAGCGGGCTCGACGAAGGTGCGCTCGATGGCACGCCCGCCAGTGACGAAGAGCGCACCGGTAGCAACCCGAAGAAGAAGAAGGTCGCAGCCGAGGTCGCCTCCGAGGACACCGCTGACGACGAGCCGGTGCGCAAGAAGGAGGCGCTCGACGACGCAGAGGTACCGAAGTCCAACCGCACCACGCTCAAGACTGACGAAGCGCCGCCTCCGAAGAAGAAGGAAGAGAAGGCGCCTCCGAAGGAAGAGCGGGCCGAGTCTCCGAAGAAGGAAGTCATCGAGATGAAGATGACCCCTCGCAAGGACGAAGAAGACCTGCGCGACGACAAGCCGCGGGCGAGTGCTCCGGCTGAAGAGCCGCCTCCGAAGAAGAAGATCGAACCGCTTCCCCCGAAACGGAAGGAAGAGGATCACGACGACCTTCGTAACTACTGAAGGTCAGAGATTGTCGTAGCGGTACACCGGATCGATCGCCTCGGTGGAATTGACCTGGGTGAGCGGCTTGATGATGCCGTCCTCGAGCCCGTAGACCCAGCCGTGGAGCGTGGTCTCCTGCTTGTGCTTCCAGGCGCGCTGCACGATCGAGGTCTTCGCGAGGTTGAGCACCTGCTCCTCGACGTTGAGCTCGACCAGGCGATCCACCCGCTGCTTCTCGCTGGGGATGGCCATCAGCTCGTCACGGTGAATGCGGAAGACGTCTTCGATGTTCCGCAGCCAGTTGTTGATGAGGCCCAGGCTCTTCTGCTCAGCGGCCGCCTTCACACCGCCGCAGCCGTAGTGACCGCACACGATGATGTGCTTCACCTTGAGCACGTTCACCGAGTACTCCAGCACCGAGAGCAGGTTCATGTCGGTGTGCACCACCATGTTGGCGATGTTGCGGTGAACGAAGATCTCGCCGGGCTGGGTGCCGGTGATCACGTTGGCCGCGACGCGTGAGTCGCTGCAGCCGATCCAGAGAAACTCGGGCTGCTGCAGGTGCGCCAGGCGGTTGAAGTAGTCGGGATCTTCGGAGAGCCGAGCGGCAGCCCAGGCCTTGTTGGAATCGAGCAGTCTGACGAGGTTGTCCATGGGGCGAAGTGCCCCATAATCAGGTGAGACGATTTGGGCTAGCTCCTTCTCCATGTCGGCCGAAGCCCTCGAAGGAAAGCTGCTGTCGCGGCTCACGAAGACCATTCACACCCACGAACTGCTCCGCGAAGGCGACCGGGTGATGGTGTGCCTGTCGGGCGGCAAGGACAGCTACACGCTCTTGCACCTGCTCGAGCAGGCGCGCCGCCGCTGGGAGGTGAAGTTCGAGCTCATCGCGGTGCACCTCGATCAACAGCAGCCCGGCTACGACGGCGCGCCGTTGAAGAATTGGCTGGAGCGCTTCGGCGTGCCGTTCGAGATCCTCTCCGAAGACACCTACTCCGAGGTGATCGAACGCACGCCCCAGGGCGGCACTCCGTGTGCGGCCTGCAGCCGGCTTCGCCGCGGAATTCTCTACACGGCAGCGCAGCGGCTGGGCGCCACGAAGATCGCATTGGGTCATCACCGCGAAGACACGTTGGAGACCTTCCTGCTCAACCTCGTCTACTCGGGCCGGATGCAGGCGATGCCCGCGCGCTACACCACCGACGACGGGCGTTTCGAGGTGATCCGCCCGCTCATCGAATGCGCCGAGGCCGACATCGCCGCCTTCGCCGCGTCAGCTGGTTTTCCGATTCTTCCCTGCAACCTCTGCGGCTCGCAGAAAGACCTCAAGCGCGACGCGATGAACGCGCTGCTGCGGCAACTGGAGACCATGAACCCCCACGTGCGGCAGTCGATGCTCGGCGCGCTCTCGAATGTGCGAGCCACGCACCTGCTCGACACCGAGGTCGCGCAAGCCTGGGCCGAACGGCCGCACCACCTGGCCGCGCGCAGTCAGGCCAAAGAGACGCAGGTGCGCTTCGCCGCGTTGCCCGTGCACTCGAGCGTCGATGTGCTGCTCACGCCGCCTGGCCCTCGCTGAGGCGAACCCCGCCGAGCACCAGCACCGAGCCGATGGCGACCTCCCACCCCAGGGGCTCGCCGATGAACGCCCACGCGGCGAAGGCGGTGGCGAGCGGTTGCAGGTTGGAGAACATGGCCACCCGGGAAGCGTCGACCCGGGCCAACGCGAAGTTCCACAAGGCGTAGGCGAGGCTCGAGGTGAGCAACACCAGATAAGCCAGGCACCACCAGCCTTCGGGCTGAACGGCGGCCAACGCTTCCCGGGTCACCACGAAGGGCGCGACGGGAATCAGCCACACCGCGCCGGCGATGAGACTCCACGCGGCGGTGCGCACGCCTCCGTGTTCGGCGGCGAAAGGCCGGCTCTGGGTGGTCCACACCACCCAGGTGGCGACGGCGCCCATGATGAAGATGTCTCCGATGAGCGGTCCCACGGCCTCCGTCAGCCCACCACCCAGCAGGAGCACCATCACGCCCACGAACGCCAGCGTGATGCCCAGAAAGCGGCGCCGCTTCGCTCGCTCGCGCCCCAGCATCACCGCGAGCAGGTACACGCCGATCGGCGTCAATGCGTAGAGCAACCCGCCGTGCGTCGCCTTCGAGCGAACGAGGCCGTACATGAAGAGCGCCTGGTTCACCGGGCCAGCGAGCAGGCCGAACATCAACAACCAGCCCCAGCTCGCACGCGGCGGAAGTTTGGGGCCCGGCGTCACCAGCAAGACCACGGTGAAGACCACCGCCGACAACAGCAGCCGCAAGATGACCAGCAGCTCGGGCGCGATGAAGAGCGTGGCCTGCTTGGCCGCGAGGTGCGTGCCCGCACTGATCACGAGCTGCACGAGAATGGCGAACAGGACTGCTCGAGGAAGGGGTGTTTGAGGGGAGCTCACGGCCGCGGCTGTCCTAGCAGCCGGAGGTTCAGATCCAGATGACCCGAGCGGGTGAGGAGCGACCGTTCGAGCGGTGCGAGTGCGGCGCACACGAAGAGCCGCGGGGCAGGTCGAGCTCCCTCACCCTGACCCTCTCCCGGAGGGAGAGGGGAGTTCTACTCGAGTCTCTTGAGCGCCCAACGAGCCGCCTCTGCGACACCCTCAGCAGGATCCAACAGAAGCTTTTCGAGCACCGGCCGCGCGCCGTGATCAGTTGCGGCGCCCAACGCGAACGCTGCATTGCGCCGCAGTCCGTCGTAGCCCGCGCGCGAGAGCGGCGTTCCGGGCACCCAGGCATCGAACTCGGCGCGCGACATCGCGGCCAACGTCCGCACCGACTGAGCGGCCAATGATCGCGGCTCGAAGCGCGTTCCCGCCTTCACCGGCGTCATGTTGAGGGGACAGACGTCCTGGCAGATGTCGCAGCCGAACACGGTCTCCTGAAACGCGGGCCGCACGTTCTCGGGCACCAGCTCGTCGTTCTCGATGGTCTGGTACGAGAGGCACAAACCCGCATCGACCACGCGGTCCGCGACGATGGCGCTGGTGGGGCACGCGTCGATGCAGATGCGGCAACGCCCACAGGGATCTTCGTCGAGCGCCTGCGCGTAGGCATCGACCGGCGCGTCGAGGATCATCGCGGAGAGCACCACCCATGAGCCGAACTCGTGCGTGGTGAAGCAGCCGTTCTTGGTGACCGTGCCCAGGCCCGCGCGCACCGCCCACACCTTCTCCATCACCGGGCTCGCGTCGACCGAGCCGTAGTCGTTCACCCCCGGAAACTCGGCGCGAAGGGAGCGGCGCAGCGCCCGCATTCGATCGCGCATGGTCGCGTGATAGTCGCGGCCGCGCGCATACCGGGCCACCGGCGAAGCCTCATCGGAGTGCCAGTAGTTGCACGCCAACGCGATCACCGTGCGCGCGTTCGGCAGCAACTTCGTCACGTCGAGCCGTTCGTCGACCCGCTGCGCCATCCAGTCGAGGTCGGCGTGATGCCCCGCGGCCAGCCAGTCGAGCAACGACTCACGTGGAATGGGCTCCGCCTTCGCGAAGCCCACCAGCTCGAAACCGGCGCTCTTCGCCAGGGCAGCGAGCCGCGCAGCCGGGAGCGTCACGAGTTCTTCGGGGCCACCCACGGCACGTCCTTCACGCCGGCCAGGAAGTTCGCGTAGCGGGCCATGGCGAAGAGCAGATCTGACAGGCGATTGAGAAACACCACCACTTGCGCGTCCACCAAACCCTGCCGGAAGAGCGGCACCACGTGGCGCTCGGCACGGCGGCAGACGGTGCGAGCGAGGTGAAGTGACGACGCCGCTTTGGTTCCACCGGGAAGAATGAAAGCGGTCAGCGGCGCGAGCTCGAGATCGTACGAGTCGATCGCCTGCTCCATCGCGGTGATCCACGAGTCCTGCACGCGGGGGATGTGCGCGGCCGCCTTGCTGTCTTGGGGCGTCGCGAGAATGGAGCCGACGGTGAACAGCTGATCTTGCAGCGACTGCGCGAGCGGATCGAGCTTGCCCAGGCCTTCCGCGCGCGCCAGGCCCAGCACAGAGTTGAGCTCGTCGACCTGCCCGTAGGCCTCGACCCGCGCG
Organism: Archangium sp.; assembly: GCA_031412555.1. Lineage (GTDB taxonomy): Bacteria > Myxococcota > Myxococcia > Myxococcales > Myxococcaceae > Archangium_A. Next base: position 13,093 of record JANODF010000623.1, read on the forward strand.
TCGTCTTTCCCGACGCGGCCTCCGCCGAAAAGCCCCGTGTCTCCCGTGTCACCCGTCTTCGTATAGATCTTCATGGTCTCTCGTTCCGTTGCAGGTCGACGAAGGTGACGCCCGGCGTGGTGCCCGGTTCACGTCTTACTTCGGTCCACTCGGTCGAACTGATTTCGGGGAAAAAAGTGTCTGCCTCGACGTCGCGATCGAGCTGCGTGAGAAAGAGGTGCGTCACCTGCGGGAGCGCCTCGGCGTAGAGCTGAGCGCCTCCGATGATGAAGGGCAGCTCGTCTTGTTCGGTGAGCGCCAGCGCCTGCTCGAGCGATTGCACCGTGTCGCAGCCGGTGAAGGCCGCCGTACCGCGGGTGATCACGATGTTGCGCCGGCCCGGCAAGGCACGGCCGATCGACTCGTGGGTCTTGCGCCCCATGATGAGGGCGTGGCCCATGGTGAGCGCCTTGAAGCGTTTGAGATCTTCCGGCACGTGCCAGGGCAACGCACCGCGCAGCCCGATGCCACGATTGCGCGCAAGCCCGACGATCAACGCGAGCGGCTTCACACCGCGACGCTCGCTTTGATGGCCGGCAACGGGTCGTAGCCCTCGAAGGTGAAGTCTTCGAACTGGAACTCGAAGAGGTTGGTGCGCGCCGGGTTCACCTTCAACTTCGGGAACGGCCGCGGGGTGCGCGCGAGCTGCTCCTTCGCCTGCTCGACGTGGTTCGAATAGAGGTGCACGTCACCGAAGCTGTGCACGAAGTCGCCGGGCGTGTTGCCGGTGGCCTGCGCGACCATCACGGTGAGCAGAGCGTAGCTGGCGATGTTGAAGGGCACGCCGAGGAAGAGATCGGCGCTGCGCTGGTAGAGATGGCAGGAGACTTCGCCGTCCTGCACGTGGAACTGAAAGAGCGTGTGACACGGCGGGAGCGCCACTTCGTCGGCCTCTTTGGGATTCCAGCCGGTGACGACGTGGCGGCGGCTGAACGGCTTCTCTTTCAGGTCGTGCACCAGGCGGGCGAGTTGATCGAAGCCGTCACGCTCGTACGTGCCGTCGACCTTCTTCGTCGCGCCGTAGTTGCGCCACTGATGGCCGTACACCGGGCCCAGGTCTCCCGCCTTGCGGCCGAAGCGCGCGGTCTGCTCGGCGGTGGCCCACTCGTCCCAGATGGTGACGCCGGCCTGCTGCAACGGGCCCACCTGCGTCTCGCCACGCACGAACCAGAGCAGTTCGTGGATGATCGATTTGACGTGCAGCTTCTTGGTGGTCAGCAGCGGAAACGAGTCGCGCAGATCGAAACGGAGCTGGCCGCCGAAGAGCCCGCGCGTACCCACGCCGGTACGGTCTTTGCGCTCTTTGCCCTTCTCGAGCACTTCTCTGAGCAGTGACAGGTACCCGGCTTCCGACATGGTCGTGAACTACCACGCAGGGGCCGCGAAAGAAGAGGCGCGACTGCCCTCTCCCCCTCGGGAGGGGGACTTCGCGGTCATGACTTTGACTTTCAATATCATAATGGAGTCTAAGGGAATCCATGGTCCGGATCCTTCTTCTCGCTTCAGTCGTCATCGCCTTGCCGCTGCGCGCAGAAGACGTGAATCCGCAGACCTGGCACCGGGTGGTCGGGCTGCTGGAGTACCTCGAAGGCGACTACGGCAACGCGCTCGCTTCGGGTGACCAGGCCGAGCTCGAGGAGCAGCGCGGCCTGTCAGATGAGGTGATCAAACAGCTCGAAGCGGCAGGCCCTGCGGGCGCGCCCTACCTTTCTCGCGCGCGGGAGCTCGAAGCGGCCATCGTCGCGGGCTCACCTGCAGACCAGGTGGTTCCTCGGAGCGGAGCGTTGGCGAAGACCATCATCACCGAGCAGGAAGTGGTCAGAACACCGCAGAACATTCCTTCATTGGAGCAGGGCAAGGCCCAGTACGAGGCGAACTGTGCGAGCTGTCACGGTCTCGACGGCGCCGCGAAGACGGAGGTCGGCAAAGGGCTCACGCCGCCCCCCGCCAACTTCCTCGACGCCGCGCGCATGTCCACGCTCACGCCGTACAAGGTGTTCAACACCTCCACGTTCGGCATCAAGGGCACCGCGATGGCGGGCTTCGAGGCGCTGCCGGAAGACGTGCGGTGGGCGCAGGCCTTTCACGTCTTCACGCTCCGCCAGCCGCCGTGCACACGCGCGCCACCGAGCGTGGGGTTGTTCGAGCTGGCCACCTCCACCGATGCGCAACTGGCGGCGAAGTACGGCGAAGGCGAAGTGGCCTGCTTGCGCCGGGTGCTGCCCCGCCGCGCGGCCGACACGCTGTCGATCGCCCAGAAGGGGCTCGACGATGCGCTCGCGCTCTACGAGCAGGGCGACCTCGATGGTGCAAGGCAGGCGGTGGTCGATGCGTACCTGAATGGCCTCGAGCCGCTCGAGCCGAAGTTGCGCGCACGTGATGGAGCGCTGGTGGCCAACCTCGAGCAGGCCTTCACCCGCACCCGCCTCGCCGCGCAGAACGGGCAGCACTTCGAGGTCGAGGTGGGCGCCACCCAGGCCTTGCTCAAGAAGGCACAGAGCGGCTCCCATGTGTCCGGGTTCTGGTCGGTCTTCATCGCCGCCTTCTTCATTCTCCTGAGGGAAGGTTTCGAGGCGGTGATCGTGGTGGGCGCGCTCCTGGCGGTGCTCAAGAAGATGGGCGCGACCTCACAAGCGCGCGTGGTGCATGCCGGCTGGGTGTCCGCGTTGGTGGTGGGCGCCGCGGCCTTCGTCTTCGGCCAGGCCTTCTTCGCCGGCGCCAATCGCGAGTGGCTCGAGACGGTGGTCGCGCTCGGCGCGGTGGGCTTGTTGCTCTACGCGGCGCTCTGGCTGAACGCGCGTGTGAACGTGAGCAAGTACATGGGCGAGCTGCGCGGGAAGATGACGGCGGCGCTGGGCAGCGGCAGCGTGACCGGGCTCTTCTTCATCGCGTTCACCTCGGTGGGGCGGGAGAGCATCGAGACGGCGCTCTTCCTTCAAGGCCTCGCGACCGATTCACGCAGCGGCGTGGCGTGGGGCGCGACCGCAGGGCTCGTGGGACTGCTCGGCCTGGTGGTGATGATCCGCACCGTGGGATTCAAGTTGCCGATGAAGACGCTCTTCAGCGCGTCGACCGTGCTGTTGGTCGTCACCGCGGTGATGCTGCTGGGCAAAGGCGTGCACGGCCTGCAGGAGCTCGGCGTGTTGCCCCTCTCGCCCGTGGCCTTCGTGCAGGTCGACGCGCTCGGTCTCTTTCCCGACGCGTGGCCGCTGCTGGCTCAGTTCGGGCTCGCGTCGGCGGCGGTGGCCTGGAAGGTGGTCAGGCAACTCCCTGAGCGCTTCACCAGACGACAAGGCCCCAAAGCGACGTGAACTCGTCGGTCCACAGCGGGCCTTCACCGATGGTGGCGAGGGTCGACGCGTCGTCGGCCGGAACGTCGAGCTTCAACGAAGTGGGATCTTTCGAGAGCAGCACCCACAACGAACTGAGCGCCCAGTCTTCGGGTTGACCCTTGTCGACGTCCACCACCAGCGAGTGGAGCCCCAGCTCCCGAGCCAGGCGCGCCACCACGGGTAAGAGGTTCAAGTAGCGATTCGACACGTGCAGCGCGAGCACCGACGCATCGGAGGCGAGGTGCGACTGATAGAGCTCGAAGGCTTCCTGGGTGAGCAGGTGCGTGGGCACCGAGTCGCCGCTGAACGCATCCACCACGATCACGTCGTACCGATTGGGTGCTTCGCGCTCGAGCGACGTGCGCGCGTCACCGAGCACCACCTCGGGCCGGCTCGGTGCGTCGGAGAGCCAGCTGAAGTGGTTTCCATCGCCCTGTGCGAGCGAGACCACGGTGGGGCTGATCTCGTAGAACCGGAAGACGTCACCGGGTTTCGCATACGCAGCGAGCGTGCCCACGCCCAGGCCGATGGCGCCCACGCGCAGCGGCCCTGACTTCGACTGCAGCAGCCGCCCCACGCCACTGGCGGGCGCGTAATAGGTGGTGGCCAGCCGCCGTTTCGAAGGATCGGCCAGCTGAGCGCCGTGCAGCACGCGGCCGTGCATCATCACCAACCCGCGGGGATCGCGCTCGACGCGGAGCACTCCGAAGAAGTCGCGCCGGGTCTCGAGCACGTTGAGCCCGCGCGAGTTGATGCTCCAGCCGAACAAGATGACCAACCCCACCGCGACTGGGAAGAAGCGCTTGCCTGAAGGCCCCTGCCCGCCTCGCAGCAGGTTCACCGCGACCGCGAGCACGAGCAGCCCGGCGACGATGGGCAACTCGAAGAAGTCGCGCAGCAGCCGCGGTGCGACGACCGCCACCAGGAATCCCCCGAGCGCGCCGCCCACCGAAACCGCCAGGTAGAAAGCGGTGAGGTGTTCGGCCGGAGGGCGCAGGCGCACCAATTCTCCGTGGGCCACCACACAGCCGATCGCGAGAAACCCGAGGTAGCCCAGCAGCGCCACCAGGGCCGAAGGCTCGATCGGGTAGAGGAGCAGCCCCGCCATGAAGAGCCCGAACACGCCGAGGGCCGAGAGCGCCCACCCGCGGCCGTACCAGCGGTCGCTGTCGAAGGTGATCACGAAGCTCGCCAGGTAGAGCACCAACGGCAGCACCCAGAGAAACGGAATGGGCGCGACGTCTTGCGTGAGGTGATTGGTCATCGCCAGCAACAGCGCCGACGGTAGGGCGGCGAGCACGATCCAGCGGGTGACGGTGCGGGCCTCGAGCTTCGACTCCTTCGCCGCGTCGCGCGGAACCACCGGCGCGCGCCACGCGAGGCTGGCGCACAGCACCGCGAAGAGCGTGAAGCCCGCAGACCAGGCCCACGCGAGCGAACGCAGCGGCCAGAAGGGCTCGAAGAGAATTGGAAACGCGAGCAGGCCCACGAGCGAGCCGATGTTCGACACCGAATACAGCCGCATCGCGGTGGCAGCGGGCACTTGTCGAGAGACCCACGCCTGCAACAACGGCCCGGTGGAAGACAACGCGAAGTACGGCAGCCCCACGCTCAGGCCGAGCAGCATCAACAGCCGCAACGTCGGCGCGTCACTGCCCTGAGGGCGGAGTGTCGAAGCGGGAACGAGCGGCGTGTTCCAGGAGAGCGTGGTGATCAGCAGCGCAAGCACTGCGCAGCCCAGCAGCAGCACGTGCGCGCGCCGTTGCCACGCCCCCTCGAGCCTTCGCACGACCAGGTGCGACCACGCGTAGCCGCCGAGAAGGACGAGCTGAAAGAAGAGCAGGCAGGTGGTCCACACCGCGGGCGCGCCGCCAAACCACGGCAAAACCACCTTGCCGACCAAGGGCTGCACCAGAAACAACAGGAAGGCGCTGAGCACGACGGTGACGGCAAAACGCAGCATGAGGGCCGCGAAGGTTGGCACAGCTGGGGGGATTGTGACCCAGTTCAGTCGCACCACCCGGGGGTCAAGACTCCCGAGCGCGGGGATTTGGTCGCACACGGTTTGCAGGCTCCGTGAGCATGACTGCTGCGCACGTGTTGAACTACGGCAACGGGACCTACACCCTCCCTGAAGACACGCATGATCTCGGCGCAGAGCAGAAGCTGCTGACGAGCTGGCTGGAGGAGTTTCTGGCGAAGCCGAAGATCGACCTGCCCCGTCCGCCAGCGGTCGTGCTGGAGATCATGGAGGCCTCACGCAAGCCGATGGTGAAGATCGAAGATCTCGCCGCGCTGCTGGAGCGGGAACCGCTGCTCTCCGGCCGGGTGCTGCGGCTGGCCAACTCGGCGCTCTACGCCTCGTCATCTCCGTGCGTCACGCTCAAGCAGGCGCTCATTCGCATGGGCCTGTCTCTGGTGCGTGACGTGGTGATGGAGGCGGCGATGCAAATGACGGTCATTCACGCGGAGGGGTTCAACGCCACGCTCGAGTCGATTCGCAAACACAGCAGCGCCGTCGCGTGGATCAGCCGCTTCGTGGCGCGCAATACGTCGATCGAAGCAGAGAACGCGTTCATGATCGGGCTGCTGCACGACGTGGGGCTGTCGATCAGCCTGATCGGCATCTCGGAGTACCAGAAGCGTGCGCGCCAGCCGCTGCGGCTGACACCCGAAGCGTGGCTCGCTGCGGAGACGATGCATGAGCGTTTTTCGGAAGCGGTGCTCAAGTCGTGGGGCTTGCCCCCCGCGGTGACCCTGGTGGCTCAGCATCATCACTCGCTGATGCTCGGTGGCATGCCGCACCCGCAGGTCGCCGTGTTGCTGGTGGCCGAGCAGATCGCAGCCGACGCGGGGTGGGACATCGTGCCGAAGGTGGAGGCCACGGAACATTCGATCGCCTTCGGCTGCGGGCTGGAGCGCGCGAACATGGATGAGACCGATCGCGCGCTGCAGGCGCTCTCGCTCACCCGCCGGCACTTCGACACCATCAGCGCGGACATGAAGCGGGTGCTCGAGACGCTCGAGGGTCAGTTCAGGCACACTTAGGGCCCATGCTCCTCACGCTCGTGACGCTGAGTCTGCTCGCTGACGTTGCACCGCGGCGCCCGCCGCCTGCTCAGTGCCGGGCCGACACTGACTGTGTGTTGAGCACGTTCCAGGGGTGCTGCGGTTCGTGCTGCCAGGGGCCGCCCCACGCCGTGCCTCGTGGAATGAAGGAGAACGATCACTGCGCGATGGTCGATTGCAGCCAGCCCGACTGCGCGGCGGTGCGCTGTGCGGCCCCGCCGGATTTGGCTTCGTTCGTGGCGGTGTGCCAGTCGGGGCGGTGCGTCGCGGCGCAGAAGGCTGAGTCGCCGGCGGAGTGCCGGGTGGACCGTGAGTGCCGCGTGGTGACCACGCCTGCGCCGGGCGCGGCTTGTTTGCAGAGTCCGTGCGGGTGTTGTCCAGCGTCACGGGCCGTACCGCTCGACGCTGCGGTGGTGCCGCTGCAGAAGAAGCCGGTGGAGAAGAAGGGCAAGCCGGACTTCGGGCTTTCCACGGGTGGGCCGACGGTTCGTCCTGATGCGCCGAACTGTTCTGCGTGTCAGCGGCCGGTGGAGGGGACGGCGGTTTGCCGCGTGGGGCGATGCGTCCTGGCCCCGGTGGTCATTCCTTCACCGGGATGATGAACGCCCTCTCCCCGACCCTCTCCCCCTCGGGGAGAGGGAGGCTCTGAGGGTCGGGGCGATTCGGGAGCTGAATGCTTTCGACTCGGCCTTCGGCGACCAGCTTTTCGATGATGGCCACCGTGTTGCGCTCGGCGATCGGCCAGACGAAGGCGGCCACGTCGTCGTACGCGCGCGGCACCACGTCGGAGAGTTCGACCGGCTTCCCGAACGAGGCGATCGCCTCGAGCACCTTCGCCTCGCGCCAGGCACGGTGCAGGGCGTACTCCTGCAACTTCGCGGGACCGTCGGGGATCACCGGGCCGTGTGACGGGTAGATCGTGCCCACCGGGAGCGCTTCGAGCCGCGCGAGTTGACGCAGGTACTCGGCCATCTCACCCTCGGGTGGATCGATCACGATGGTGCCGTACCCGGCCACCATGTCGCCCACGATGGCCGCACGAGAACGTTCGTCCACCAGCGTGATGTGCCCGCGCGCGTGCCCGGGCGTGTGCAGCACCTTCCACTTCATGGGCATCGGACCCGCGAGCTCGATCACCTCGCCATCGGAAAGCAGCCGGGACACCGGCACGGGCGAGCGATCCGCGGTGCGTTCGTGAGCCCACACGGGAAGACCGAGCACCTCGACCATCCGGCGAACGCCACCCACGTGATCCCCGTGGTGATGGGTGAGCACAATGGCCTTCGCCTTCATGCCTTCGCCTTCGATCGCCTTCAGAAAGCCGACCAGCCGATCGATCTCTTCATCATCCGGAGAGCCGGGGTCGATCACCAGGCACTCGCCGGTACCCAGCACGTACGCGTTGGTGTGCGTCGCCGGTGGCAGCGTGGGCGTCACCAGGGCGAAGAGCGTGATGCCGCGCTGGAACTCGATGCGCTTCGAGACGAAGTCGGTGCAGAACGACGGCGTGCTCAGCGCGCGCGCGGCGGTGGGTACGTCGGTGAAGTGCGACATCACCTGCAGCGCGTGAAGATTCGGAGGATGCAGGAGCGCGGTACCGGCCTCCCAGCGTGCGAGGGCTTCGCGCGGGGTGATCCATTCTCCTGATGCGAGCTCGCCCTTCCACACCTGGGCGAGGTGCGAAGGTTCAGACTCCACCAGGAAGAAGCGGGCGTCGAAACCACCCGGCACGTACGGCGGGGTGATCCACCGCCCCGCCGCGACGAAGTCTTCGGCGTGGAGCGTCAGCCCGCGCTGTCGAAGCAGCGCGCCGAAGTCGATCGTCTCACTGAGCAGGGCGCGCCGAAGTTCGTCGAGTTCGAGCGGCGCGAGCTTCGCGGCTCCGCGCGCCTTGAGCACGCCCGTCTCTTCGAAGAGCTCGCGCGCGGCGGTCACCACCCATTGCGACTCCGGTGCAGCGAGGCCCGTCACCGGGATCGACGCGTCGGCCTTGTCCACCCGCCCGCCGGGGAAGGCGAAGAAGCCTCCCGCGAAGCGCAGCTTCTGTTCGCGCTCGAGCCAGAACACCTGCAGCCCTTTGAGGGTTCGCTGAAAGAGCACCACCGCGGCGGCCTGGCGAGGCGGCGGCGCGGGAGGCGCAGCCGGCACCCCAGGCAGCGCTTCACTCATTTTCGGGAATGCGGCCGGTGATGCGGTGAATGACCTCGCGGCCCGCGCTCGACTGATCAGGCCGCACGTAGACCCGAGAGAGCCTCACCGCGCCCGAGAAGCGCTCATACAAAGAGGTGTACTTGGAGATCTCGGTGAGCCGGCCGTTGGACCGATCGATCACGTACAGCGAGGTGCTCTCGCCTTCATCGATGTAGCGCGACAACACGCCGCGTGACTCGAGGGTGAAGTGCTCCACGCCCGCTTCGTCGAGCGCCTTCGACAGCTCGCCCACGTCGTATGCGTCGTCACGTTCGGTGAACTGCGCCACCCGCTTGAAGCCGCGGCGCTGCGAGATGCGCTGGGCCCACCGATTCTTCGAACGGCGCAAGGCGAGGTGCAGCGTCATGTCGTCGCACTGGAGGAAGGCTTCGGGATCTGCGGGGATCTCGAACTCGCCGGGCGCCTCTTCGTAGTAGCGCCGCAACATCCAGTCGAAGCTCACCGAGGTGTGGTGGAAATAGACCGACAGGAACATGTGGTAGCGGCTGAGCAGGAAATCTTCGAACGCGAAGATGGCCGCCTTCGACAGCGCCAACACGGCCTTGCCATCACGTTCGGCCGCCGAGAGGTTCTGGAGGATCCACTCCAGGTCGTACCGGCCGTAGTTCACGCCCGTGTAGAACGAGTCGCGCAGCAGGTAGTCCATGCGATCGGCGTCGAGCTCACCCGAGACGATCGACCTGAGCACCGGCGCCCAGTCGATGCCGCCTTCCACGAAACCCACCGCGCCCGGGGGAAGTTGACCGGTGACCAACGAGGCCACCAGCGTGGGCGTGATGCCCAGCGGCGCGTAGACCTCGTCGATGAGCCCGCTCAACGACGAGTCGATCAGCAGCTTGGCGGTGAAGTCTTCGTGAGAGGCCTGCCCTGCTTCTTCTCCACCCATCCAACTGGGCAGCCGCAGTGCCGCGCGCGGAGGGGCGATGCTCTCGGAGGCATGGGAGAGCGGCATGTGACCGATGTCGTGGCAGAGCACCGCGAGGCGCACCGCGATGCGAAACCGATCGCGCGTGGCCACCGGCAGGTCGGAGCGCGCGGTGATCGCGTCGAACAAACGTGAAGCGACGTGCATCGCACCCAATGAGTGCGCGTGGCGGGTATGGGTCGCCCCAGGGAAGGCGAGATCGCCGAAGCCGAGCTGCCTGACGTGACGCAGGCGTTGAAACGTGGGGCTGTCGATGACGCGCGTCTCTTCGTCAGACACGGTGAGACTTCCGTGGATGGGATCTCGGATGCGCATGCGATGAGTCGCACGTGTAACGCGCGCGAGGCTTTCGCTCCACATCAGGAGCAGGTGCGTGGTACACGGTTGATGACTCCTGCATGCGCATCGCGATCCTCCACAACCACGACCACGCTCTGCTCGAGGATGATCCCGGCCGTGAGGCCCGCGAAGACGTGGTGAAGGTGGCCGCGGCGATGCGCGCTGCGCTGATCAAGTCGAAGCACAGCGTGACGCTGATCCCGGTCGAGCACGACCTGCTGGGCATTCACGAAGCTCTGACGGGTGAGAAGCCCGACGTGGTGCTCAACCTCTGCGAGTCACTGGCAGCCGATGCGCGCGGCGAGATGCTGGTGCCCGCGATGCTCGACCTGATGCAGGTGCCGTACACCGGCTCGTCGGCGCTCTCGCTCGCGTTGGCCCTGCACAAGAACAAGGCCAAAGAGATCCTCCGCGCCCGCGGCGTGCCTTCACCCGACTTCTGCATCGTCGAGCACGTGGAAGATCTCACGCGCGTCGACCTGCCCTTCCCGCTGATCGTGAAGCCCTCGCGCGAAGACGCCTCGATGGGCATCGACTTCGACTCGGTGGTGCACACGCGCCAGGGTCTGGGCCGCGCGGTCGCCAAGGTGTTGCGCACCTTTCACCAGCCCGCGCTGGTGGAGCGTTTCATCGAGGGCCGTGAGGTGTACGTGCCGCTGCTGGGCAACCACCCGCGCCGTGCGCTCCCGCTCTCCGAGATCCGCTTCGGCAATGCCTTCATCGGCAAGCCCAACGTCGTCTCGTACAAGGCGAAGTGGGATCTCGAGTCGGCCGAGTGCATCGAGAGCCCCTCCGAGCTCGCGTCACTGCCGCCCGCCATCGAAGCGCGTTGCATCGAAGTGGCCGTGGCCGCTTTCGAAGCGCTCGAGTGCCGCGACTACGGCCGGGTCGACCTGCGCGTCGACGCCGCCGGACAACCTTTCGTCATCGACATCAACCCCAACTGCGATCTCCACCCGCAGGCAGGGTTTGCCAGAGCTGCAGAGGCCGCCGGCCTCTCATTCGCTGATCTGGCGCTGCACCTGGTGGATCTCGCCTGGGAACGTCGTCATGGAAATCAGGCCCCTCGCCTCGCCCGACCGGACTCCGCTCGCAGAACTGCTGAGCCGCATCGAGACCTTCACACCGGACGAAACGGTGTGCGCGCTCGAGCTCATCGACGCCGCGCTCACGCCCAACAACCCTGACTACCAGGTCCGTTGCGCGATCCGCGACGGCAAGGTCGTCGGGTACGTCTGCTACGGCCCCACGCCGATGACGGTGGGCACGTTTGATTTGTATTGGATCGCCTCTGACCCGCTCGTGCGTGGGCAGGGCGTCGGTGCGGCGCTCGTGTCGGCCATGGAAGGCGACATTCGCCGGCGCAAGGGCCGCATGATTCGGGTCGAGACTTCGGCGATGGAGGCCTACGGGCCGACGCGCGGGTTCTATGCGGCGATGCAGTACAAAGAAGAGTCTCGCTTCCGGGATTTCTACAAGCCCGGTGACGATTTGATCGTGTTGGCGAAGCGGCTGTAGCAGCACAGCCCCTCACCCCGACCCTCTCCCCCTCGGGGGAGAGGGAGTTCACTCTTACAAGTCCACCTGCATGCCCAGCTCGACCACGCGGCCGGGCGGCAGACCGAAGTAGCTCGTCGCCGACAGCGCGTTGCGCGAGACGAACGCGAAGAGCAGCTTCCGCCACAACATCATCGGTGACTTGCCCGAGGTGAGCAGCGTCTCGCGCCCCAGGAAGTAGCTGGTGGTCGACGGCTCACACACGAGATCGTGCTCACGCGCGCGCAGGAGAATCTGCGGCACGTTCGGCGTCTCCATGAAGCCGCTGTTCCACACCACCCGCCAGAAGCCGTTGCCCTGCTCGATGACCTCGATCTGCTCTTCTTTGGGCACCGTAGGCACGTCGCGCGGCACGATCGACAACAGCACCACCTGCCGGTGCAGCACCTGGTTGTGCTTCAAGTGATGCAGCAGCACGGGCGGCGTTCCATCGGAGTTGCCCGACATGAACACGGCGGTACCCCGAACGCGGTGCGGCTTGGTCGCTTCGAGATCTTCGAGCAACGCGCTCAGCGGCATCAACGACACGTTGAAGCGGCTGGCCAGCTCGGCGCGGCCGCGTTTCCAGGTGGTCATCAACGCGAACATCGAGATGCCGATCACCGTGGGCACCCAGCCGCCGTCGAAGAACTTGAGCGTGTTGGCGAGGAAGAACGGAATGTCGAGCGCGAGGAACAGCACCAGCAACGGCAGCGCCTTCCACACCGGCCACTTCCAGTTGCGGGTGGCCACGAAGAAGAAGACCAGCGAGGTGATCGACATCGCGCCCGTGACCGCGATGCCGTACGCCGCGGTGAGGTTGCTCGACTTCTGGAAGATCACCACCAGCGCCAGGCAGGCCACCATCAGCGCGTAGTTCACCTCGGGCACGTAGATCTGACCCGCGTTCTCGGCGCTGGTGTGCACGATGGTCACGCGCGGCATGAAGCCCAGCTGCACGGCCTGGCGGGTGAGCGAGAAGGCGCCGGAGATGAGGGCCTGCGAAGCGATCACCGTCGCCGCCGTGGCCAGCGCCACCATCGGGTACAGCATCGCGCGCGGCACGATCTCGTAGAACGGGTTCTCCACCCAGCCGTGGCTGAGCAGGAAGGCACCCTGGCCGAAGTAGTTCAGCAGCAGCGCGGGGAAGACCATCGCGAACCACGAGACCCGAATCGGCTTGGCCCCGAAGTGACCCATGTCGGCATAGAGCGCCTCACCACCGGTGATGCACAGGGTGACGCTGCCGAGCACCACGAAGGCGTGCCAGGGGTTGCTCTGGAAGAGCCGGAAGGCCCAGTACGGGTTCGCCGCCTCCAGCACCTCGGGGTACGAGACGATGCTGCGGATGCCCAGGCCCGCGATCACCAGGAACCACACGAACATCACCGGCCCGAAGACGCGGCCGATGCCGCCGGTGCCGCGTTTCTGCACGATGAACAGCCCGGTGAGGATCACCAGCGTGATGGGCACGATGAAGGTGTCCATCGCGTGCGTGGCCACGCCCAGACCTTCCACCGCAGAGAGCACCGAGACACCCGGCGTGATGATGCCTTCGCCGTACAAGAGCGCAGCGCCGAAGAGGCCGACCATCACGGCCATGGCGGTGCTCTTGCGCTGACGATCGGGCAGCAAGGCGAGCAGCGCGAACATGCCGCCTTCGCCCTTGTTGTCGGCCCGGGTGATGAACGACAGGTACTTCACCGTCACGACGAGGGTGAGCGCCCAGAACACCAGCGACAGAATGCCCAGCACGGAGTCGTGGCCGACTTCCATCGCGTGAGGGGCGACCTTGCCGTCGACTTTCGCGAAACATTCTTTGAGCGCGTAGAGCGGGCTGGTGCCGATGTCGCCGTAGACGATGCCGAGGGCGCCGATGGCCAGCGGGAAGAGCTTGCCGTGGTCGTGCCCTGCGGGAACCACGGGGTTGGGCGGCGGTGGACCCTTGTGAGGAGAGGCCGGCGCACTCGCGTTACTCATTCGCGCGCTCATAGCGCAACCCTTCCCCGCGCCAACGACTCCCGCGATTCGGGTCGTGTTCCGCACCCTTGCGAAGGTGGTGGGGCCGTTGGCGGGTGACCAACGGAAATGGGGATCGGAGTGGGGCGGAACGTGAGGGTCGTGGTAGATCCCGCAGCCGCTACGGTGCACCTCGCGCCGCGGGGGTGCCATGGCTGAAACGGAGGTCGATCCGCTCATCGGACAGGTCCTGAGCGGACGCTTCGAGATCATCGCGCCGCTGGGCGTCGGTGGCATGGGCCGGGTCTACAAGGCGGTGCAGCGCCCGTTGGGCCGCGAGGTCGCGCTCAAGGTGCTCAACCCCCGCTATGACGGCACCCGCGATCCCGGCTTCGAGCGGCGCTTCTTTCTCGAAGCATCGATGACCTCGAAGTTGAAGCACCCCAACACCATCACGGTGCACGACTACGGGCGCACCGACGACGGCATCTACTTCATCGCCATGGAGTACATCGAAGGCGAGACGCTCCAGAAGGTGCTCGCCGAGAACGGGCGGCTCCCCTGGCTGCGCGCGCTCTACGTGGCCGGCCAGGTGGCGCGGTCGTTGCGCGAGGCCCACAAAATGGGCCTGGTGCACCGCGATCTCAAGCCCGCCAACGTGATGCTCACTTCCGAGGGCACCGGCGGCGACACGGTGAAGGTGCTCGACTTCGGCCTGGTGAAGTCGTTCACGCCGGAGAAGCCCAAAGAAGACGACGAGGTCGATCGCACCGGGCTCACCCAGGCCGGCGTGCTGCTCGGCTCACCGCTCTACATGGCGCCGGAGCAGGCCCGCGGTGAGGCCGACCCGCGCACCGACATCTATTCGCTGGGCATCTTGATGTTCCAGACGATGGCCGGCCGGCCTCCGTTCGTGAGCAAGGAGTCGATCGACGTCATCGTGAAGCACATTCGCGAGAAGCCGCCCGAGCTCAACTCGATGGTGCCCGAGGTGCCGTTCGAGGTGAACGCGCTGGTGATGAAGTGCCTCGAGAAGGAACCCGCGGCGCGTTTCCAGTCGATGGATGAGCTGCTCGATGCGATGCGCATCGCCACCTCGGGTCAAGGGCTCTCCGGCGCCTTCGCCGATCCGCGCACCGCGTCGGGCATCATTCCGCGCACCTCGACGCCACACATGCCGGTGGTGAACGCCTCGGCCACGCCTTCGTTCACCAGCGCGGAGTCGGTGCGCAGTCATGAAATCGAGATGGGCGACAGCGCTCCTCACGATGCGCCGAAGAGCAAGCTGCCGTTCATCGTGGGCGTCAGCAGCGTGGTGGTGCTGGGGGCGCTCATCGGCGGGGTGATCGCGTGGAAGGCGATGACTCCGGACGTGGTGGTGGCTCCTGAGCCGCCGCGCCCGATCGTGGCGGTGATCGAGCCGCCTCAGCCTGCGACCGTCGAGGTTCGGTTCGAGATCGATACGCAGCCCAGCGGCGCGATGGTGACTCGCGATGGCGTGCAGTTGGGCGTCACGCCGCTGAAGATCGTGGTGCCACGAAAGGGCAGCGAGCCGGTGCAGGTCGAGCTCGCGTTTTCGTTGGAGGGTTACGAGCCTCGCTCCACCACCGCTCAGGGGTTGGAGGGCGTGGTGGAGATCGTTCAGCCGCTCAGCAAGAAGCCCGAGGCCGCTCGTCCGGTGACCCGGCCTGGCAAGAAGCAGCCGAAGAAGAACGAGCCGGCTGGGTACAAGGATGATCCGTACTGAGGCGAGCAGACCTGGTGCACAGGTCTGCGCAGAGGGAAGGCGGCTGCTCGTGTGGCGTTGCTCCGGGCTCGTGACCAGCGGGCCTCGCGGCGCCGGGCTTTCGGTGCACGCGATGAATCAGGCGTTGAGCCAAGTCAGACTTTGTCATCAGAATCTCCAAGAGCCGCAGCCCGGCCCGGGGGTCGCGGGCTCAGGGATTTTGTTTACATAGTGAAGGTTGGCTCGCGCCGCTCCACGTCCAGCATCAGCTCGAGCGGCTGCTACTTCTTGAAGTCACCCAGGTCTTCGCCGGTCTCGCTGTAACGCCGGGCGCACTGTTCGTTCTTCTGATTCTTGGTCTTCACCATCACCACGAAGTCGCCGGGCGGCAGGCCCTTCGCGGTGAGGTACGCCTTCGCCACTTCGTCGCACGCTGGCAGCTGACCGAAGGTGCCCTGGCAGGTGACCATCACGCCCACGCCCAGTGACTTCGTGCCGCCGTCGGAGAAGAGACCGATGAGCTCCATCATCTCTTCCATGTCGAGCACGAAGGCCTCGGGGCAGCCGGCCTCGCGCACTTCCTGAGCGCCGGGCCCGTTGATGCCCTTGCTCGCCAGCTGCGCACCCTTGCCGATCGCCTTCATCACCTTCTGGCCGCTTTCACTCGAAGCGGCGCGCCACAGCGCGAACATGCCCACCAGCATCAGGAGCACCGCGAGGCCGCCTGCGACCAGCAGCGCGATGAGACAACCCGAAGTCTTCTTCGCCGGAGGAGGAGAAACGGGTGAGGGCGTCATCGCGTGGTAGGTTCCCACGTCCCGTCGTCCGGAGAGAGCTTTCCATGTCGAGTCGCAACTCGCGGGTCCGCGTGCTGTTCGTCGCGGCGATGCTCCTTCCGGCCCTGGTGTTGGCCGACGCTCGTGTCGAAGCGAGACGGCACTTCAAGACCGGCATGGCGCTCATCGCCGACGGCAAACTCGATGACGGCATCAGCGAGCTCCTCGAGGCGTACGGCATTCGCCCGCACCCCAACGTGCTCTTCAACATCGCGCGCGCCTACGAGGCCGGTGGCCGCCCGGCGGAAGCGCTCGTCTTCTACAACCGCTATCTCGACGCCAACCCGCCCGACGCCGACAAGGTGCGGGAGATCGCCCTGCGGCTCGAGGCACAGGCGCCGAAGAAAGTGACGCCGATCGCCCCGGTCGAAGAACCGCGGGAAGTGAAGCGCGCGCCGCAGGTCGACGAGGCCACGGTGAAACGGCTCGACGCGTTGGCTGAACGTCTCGAGCGCGCGGTGGAGAAAGCAGAAGCCCGCGTCGAGACGCCCGCGCCCGCTGAGAACAAGCCCGTGGCCGCTGACGATTTCGGCGTTCCTTACGAAGAGACGGTGGTGGCCGCCAGCCGCCGCGCGCAGGCCACGTTGGATGCGCCCAATGCGATCACGGTGATCACCGGCGACGAGATCCGCGCGTCGGGGCTGATCTCCCTGGCCGACATCTTGAGGCGCGTGCCGGGCGCCGAGGTGATGACCATGGGCCTCGCTTCGGCCAACGTGAGCTTCCGCGGCTTCAACCAGCGCATCGCCAACAAGGTGCTGCTGCTGATCGACGGCCGGCCCGAGTACCAGGACTTTCTCGGGGTGACCTTGTGGGGCGTGCTCCCCGTGGGCCTCGAAGAGATCGAACGGGTCGAAGTGATCCGCGGCCCGGGCAGCGCGCTGTACGGCGCCAACGCGATGCTCGGCGTGGTGAACGTGATCACCCGCGCGCCGGGTTCGGGGCCGAACGCCGAGTTCAACGCGATGGCTGGCAACGCCAACCTCGCCGGCGGCAGCTTCGTGGCGTCGGGTGGCGACAAGGTGCGCTTCCGCGCGTCGGTCGGCTACCAGCAGGGCGACAAGTACAGCCGCGACTACGCCAACGACCGGCCCGACCTGATCTCCACCAGCGACGATCCCAACCTGGGCTTGCGTTCGGCGCGCGGCAACCTCACCGCTTTCTACGCCTTCAATAAGGACTACTCGATCGCGCTCTCGGGCGGCGTGAACCGGCTGTACACCGAGCTCTACGCGCTGGGTCTGTTGCGCAACTACACACTCGATGGCCTCGGTGGCTACGCGAAGTTCGACTTCACGGGCGGCCCGGTGAAGTTCCGCTTCTTCTGGAACCACTCCAACTTCGACGCGAAGCCCCAGTACGAGCCGATCGGCCAACGTTCGCTGGCCACCTCGGTCGACACCAACGTCTTCGACGCTGAGGCGCTCTTTCAGAAGGAGTTCTCCCTGGGCGGCACGCACGTGGTGGCCATCGGTCTGTCGGCCCGCATCAAGCGCGTGGCCTGGGGCTACATCGGCCCGCTCAAGCAGGAGGAACACTTCGCGGCCTTCGTGCAAGACGAGTGGCGCATCATCAAGCCGCTCACCCTGAGCGTGAGCTACCGCATCGATCGGCACCCGCTGCTCGACAAGGGCAAGCCCGGCTACGCGCAGTCACCCCGCGTCTCGCTGGTGGTGCGGCCCTTCGAGAGCCACGCGTTTCGAGCGAGCTTCGCCACCGCCTTCCGGCAGCCCACCTTCCTGGAGAGCTACATGGACATTCGCACCCCGGTGCCGGGCGTGACGGGTGCCTCGGTGCTCACCGCGGGCAACCGCGAGCTGAGGCCCGAGCGGCTGATCTCGTTCGAGGTCGGCTACCGCGGTGAGTTGCCCCAGCTGGGCATCACGGTCGATCTCGCGGGCTACTGGAACATCGTGAACGATCTCATCGTGCTCTCGGCGGTCAACCCGGTGAACCCGGCCGATGCCTTCGACGCGACGTCGCAGACCTTTCTGCTGGGCCGATCGCTCTTCACCAACGACGCGCAGGAGTACACCGCGCGGGGCGCCGAGCTGGGCGTCACCTGGAACGCGACCAAGGGCCTCGACGTGCGCGCGTCTGCGGCTTTCCAGTCGGTGGTGGCGAACGGCACGGTCTCGGTGTGCGGCCCCTGCACCCAGGCGCCTGCGGTGAAGGTGAACGCCGGCTTCATCTACCGCACGCCGGTCAACATCGACCTCTCGGCCGATCTGAGCTTCGTCACCTCGACCATCTGGGTGGAGCGTGAACCTTCACCGCAAGACCCGACGCAGATCACCAACCCGCAGAACCCGCTGGCTGCGTACACGGTGATCAACGCGCGCGTGGGCTACCGCCTGTTCAACGACAAGGTGACCGTCGCGGTGGTGGGCTCGCAGCTGGGGCCCAGTCATCAGGAACATCCCTTCGGCAACAACGTCAACCGGCGCGTCTTCGCCCAGCTCACGGTGCAGCCATGATGCGACTGATGTTGATGATGGCGCTCCTGTGTTCGGCCTGCGAAGCGCCTCCGGTGTTCGCCGGAGAAGAAGGCGACGAGCGGCAGAAGGGCCCCGCGCTGGGGCGCATCGAAGGCCAGGTGATCGTCAGCACCGCCACGCGCGGTCGCATCGTGTTGTTCCTCTACGACGCGGCGCGGCCGCCTCCGCCCGTGGGCACCGGCCGCCCGCTCACCTTCACCGTCGTCTCGCGCGAGTCGGTGTTCGGTGCGGCGCTCGACGGTGACACCGGGCCATTCACTGCGCCCTTCGCGTTCAGCCTGCGAGGCCCGGGCCGTTATCTGATTCGCGGCTTCGTCGACTCGAACGACGACTTCATTCCCTGGTACGGCGTGACGGCCGACACCACCCAGGGCGACGTGGGCGGTGCGGCGATCGATCCCGTCACCCGCGCCTCTCGGGTGGTGGAGATCGGCGTCGATGAAGCAGGCCTGCCCATTCCGGCGCTCGACGTGCCGGTCAGCTTCTCCGATGCGGCGAAGCTGCCGGTCGATCGCCCGATCTTCTCGGTGGTCGGCGGCATGGAGAGCGTCATGCTCAACGGCCAGCCCAAAGTGATCGAGCTGCAGGCCACGCCGATCAGTGAAGGCGTGATGAATCAGCCCACGCCTGCGTTCCTGGTGCGCTTCGTCGACGACAACGCCGACGGGGTGCCTGACGACGCGAACGGCGACGGCATTCCCGAGGTGTGGCCGCGGGTGGTGGTGCGCAAGATTCAGACGGGGCCCAACCCCCTCCTCGACGAGAACGACGTCGACAAGAACGGCATCGTCGATACGAAAGGTGCAAGTTACGAACACACCAACGCGCCAGATGACGAGCTGCCTGACGTGGTGGTGCTCGCGGCGGGCTTCGACGTCACCGAGTACGCGCCGTCGCTCTTCGATGCGATGGGCCGGGCCAAGGCGACTCCGACGGCGGTGCCGCGGCTCAAGCTGGTGTTGCAGCCGCGGGCGTTCGACGCCGTCAATCCCTCGGCGCCTCAGCCGATCCGCGCGGTGCCCATCGGCCACTACGCCATCACCGTCATTCAACAGACCGGGCAGACCTGGCGGGTGCCCAACGAGCTGGGCCTCGAAGACGCGCTCCGGCCGGTGGGGCTCCCGTTGGTGTCCTCCCAGTCGTTCGTGATCAAGGTGCAGTAGTGACCGAGTGCCCTGTGCATCCGGGCGCGGCGGCCATCGGCACCTGTGCGCGCTGCGGGCGTTTCTACTGCGCACCTGAGCTGATCCTGCTCGACGAGAAGAGCTATTGCGGCGAGTGCGGCGTGCGCGACGACGTCGACTGGCTGGGCAAGCACTACCGGAACTTCGAGGGCAGGCGCTCGGGGCTGGCGTGGTTCCTCCTGCTGGCGGGAATTCCCGTCGCAGCGATCTCCATCGCGGCGCTCCCGAGCACCGAAACGGGGGGCGAACGTGGCCTGTTCGTGGGCCTGCTGGTGATGAGCGTGGGAGGGATGACGGTGATGAGTGGGAAAGCCTGGAGCCGGCTGGTGCTGCTGGGCACCATTCCACTCGCAGCCGCGGCGTTCGTCGCGGGTACGGGCAGCCCCTGGGCGGCGGCGCTCGCGGTGCCAGGCTTGTTGCTGAGCGTCGCGACGTGGACCGACGTGCGCACGAAGCTGTTCTTCCGCCTCCCGGTCGAACGCGTCGAGCTCCGCAAACACTTCGCGCGCGAAGGCAGCAACCCGATGGCGATGCGGGCCTCTCGACTGGCGCTGCTGAGCCTCTTCCTTCCAGGCCTCAGCGTGCTCAGCTTGAGCATGGGCGTGATGGCGCTCGCCCGGATCGACTCGAAGGCCGTGCCGCCCGTGGGAAATCTCTCAGTGGCGCTGGGGGCGATCATCTTCTCCCTGGTCACCTCGTTGATCTGGTTCGGCGCCTTCTTCGGGATTTCGGTCTGAGCCCGGCTTGACGACGTACGTTCATAGAGTCATCATGACTCTATGAACGCCATTCGAATCCTTCCAGACCCCGGGAACGAACTCGTCACCCGCAACCCCCTGGTGGTGACGGTGGAGAACGTGCTCACGCCGCAGGAGTGCACGGAGCTCATCGCGCGCATCGAAGCCGCCGGCCCCACGGAAGCGCCCATCACCACCAACAGGGGCTTCGTGATGCGCCCCGACATCCGCAACAACACCCGGGTGATGTTCGACGACCCCGCGCTGGCCACCATGCTGTTCGAGCGGGTGCGCGCACACGTTCCCGAGCGGCTGGAGGGCGACTGGCAGCTCTGCGGCGCCAACGAGCGGCTGCGCTGCTACCGCTACGAGCCCGGGCAATACTTCGCGCCCCACTTCGACGGCGCCTTCACCCGCAACGCCGGGGAGCACAGCCTGCTCACCTTCATGGTGTACCTGAACGAGTGCGAAGCGGGCGGCCACACGAAGCTCCTCGATCTCGAGCTGTCCATCGCGCCGAAGGCGGGCTGCGCCCTGCTCTTCAACCACCACCTGCTCCACGAAGGCGCCCGGGTGGAGCGCGGGGTCAAATACGCGGTGCGCTCCGACCTGATGTACCGGCGTGACGGGGCAACGAGGGGCTGATAGCTCCGCAGTCGATGTTGACCGCCTTCCTTTCCCGCGCTGACGTCTCGAGACACCTGCAAGCGCTGCATCTGCTCAAGGAGCTGCGGGATTCGCTCACCGCCCGGCACAAGGCCGCCTCGGTGCGCACGCTGCGTTTCGAGCCATCGCCTCCCGACTCCACGCTGGTGCGGCAGGCCGCGGTGGAAGGCGTGCCCGCCTGGATGGTGACGGTGCGTTCGGAGACGGCCAGGGGCACCCGCTCGGTGTTGCAGCTGCACGACGCGGGCACCGGCCAGCTGCTGGCGATGATGGATGCGGGGCACCTGATGATGCTGCGCGCTTCGTTGATGAGCGCGCTGGCCGCCGACGTGCTGGCGCGGCCCGACGCGAAGAACGTGGCGGTGCTCGGCGCAGGTGCCGCCGCGAGCAGTGCGCTCAAGGCGCTGCGGCTGGTGCGGAGCATCGAGCAGGTCTGGCTGCACGAGCCGAACATCGTCGACAACTTCGAGCTCGCGCGGAAGCTGCAGACCACGTTGTCCATGGCCATCTACGACGTCGACAGCGCGCGCGAGGCGGTAGCCGACGCCGACGTGGTGGTGCTCACCCAGCCCATCTCGCTCGAGGGCGTGACCTTCAAGCCGGGCGCGCACGTGACGCTGCTGTCGGCGGAGAACTTCGCCAGCCCTCCGTTGCCGAGCGCGGCGTTCATCTCAGCGCGGCGCTTCTGCGATGCCAGCGAGCCGGTGCTCGAGTGGGGGCAGCCGTTTCATGCCGAGCTGGGCGAGGTGCTCTCGGGTGAGAAGCCCGGCCGGCAGCGCGCCGACGAGCTCACTTTCTTCGCCAGCATCGGGCCCGCCGCGCTCGACCTGCTCGCGGCCTGGCATGTCTTCGAAGGCGCCCGCCATGACGAGGGGCTCACCCGCATCGATCTGGAGGCGTGACATGGCTCGCTTTCTCAACCTGCTCTTCGTGGTCCTGTTTCTTTCCGCGTGTCCCAAGAACGTCGAGGTGAAACCGACGGTCGAACGTCGGGGCGTGCGGTTGCTCGCGCTCACCGCCGAGCGCGAG
>JANODF010000624.1:0-10103 GCA_031412555.1 Archangium sp.
CGATCGGCTGGTTCGCCACGTTGCCGCCTGCGTAATAGCGAGCGAGCGCCTTCACCTTGAACGACTGATCGTTGCGAACTCGAAGGGCTCCGGTGAGCTGCACCTCGAAGGTGGGCACCCGGTACGCCTCGATCTTGAAGGTGCGGCGCGCGAGGAACGACTCGGGGTTCTTGTCGAAGAGCGAGAGCGTGTAGTCGCCCGTCGGCACGTCGGCGTCTTTGAAGGTCGCCTCCAGCCCACCGAGCGGTGAGGTCTTGGTGGTCACCGGATACGCGGTGCCGTCGGGGCCGATCACTTGAATGCCGAAACGTTTCAGATCGGCCGGCACGCGCAGCTCGCCACTGACCTTGGTGCGCACGAAGGCCTTGATGAACACGGGCTCCGCGGGGCGGTAGATGCCGCGCTCGGGGAAAATGAAGCCGAGCGTGGTGTCGTTGATCGGCGAAGGAATCGACTTCGCCAGCAGCCACGACAACCACGAGTCGGAGCTCGACCAGTGATTGTTCGCAAACACCGGCAGGCGCTCCCGCGGGTCGAGCACGAGCACGTCGTCACCTGAGCTCACCGAGACGCGGCTGATCGAATCCCAGCCGACCGGAGCGATCGAAACGCGGCCGTCGCCATCGGTGGTCTGGGTCAGCTCCACCGGGCGCTGAGGCACGCCCGCGCGACCTTCCATCTTCACTGTTGCGCCCCGTACCGATTCGCCTGAGTCGAGCGAGCGCACGTAGATCACCGCGCGGCCGGTCTCTTCGACCGAGGTGACTGAGAGGTTGGTGATCTGCACGCGCATGTACGTGCGCTGCGCGGCGCCCGTGAGACGGCGCAGGCCGACCAGGTACGTGCCGGGGCGGTTGGCGCCCACCACGTCATCGAGCAGCGGCTTCAAGTCGAGGCCGAAGGTGGTGGCGCCCGATTTGTCGGACAGCGGCAGATCGACCAGCCGCGAGATGAGCGGGCTGCCGAGCAGGCGGATGTGGCGGTTGAGCGTGGTCGAGTCGATGTAACCGGGCGCTTCGGGCACCACGGGCTCTTCACCGGGGAAGGGCGGATCGCTCTGTTCGTCGATCACCACTGGCGAGGCAGGGAACGGCCAGAGGCCCGGGTGCATCGGATCGACGCGGTACACGCGCACGTCGGCACGCGCTTCTCCGTAGCCACGCAGCGCGAGGGTGCGCGGACCTTTCGCCTCGAGCATCGCAGTGCCCTGCTGCCAGGCGAGGAACGGCGTCTTCCAACCGAGGTGGAAGTAGACGTCGGCCGCCTTCACGTCGCGCAGCGGGCGCTGGGCGTCATCACGAATCGGCGCGCTGGCGAGGCTCAGTTTGTAGAGCGTGTCGGGCACGAACTTTCCGACCAGCTGCACGCGCGAGCCGTACGACTGAAAGCGCAGGTCGGGCACGGAAGGCTCGAGGCGCACCAGCTTCCGCAGCGCGGTGAGCGTCAGGTCTTGCACTGATGCAGAGAAGACGAGCTGCGGTTGATCGCCGCGATTGCCACAGGCCAACGCGAGATCCTTCGGAGTCGACGCGCCGCCGACCAGCGGGAACACCGCGTTGCCGCAGCGCACTTCCGTCAACGTGAAGGGAGTCCGCGTCGACGCGCGGCCCTGCCACAGCGTGGTGCCTTCGTTGCCCAGCGCGAGGCTGATGCCGACGACCAGCTGGCGACCTTCGGGCACGTCTTCATCGAGCGTGACGGTCCACGTGGCGGGATCGCGGTGTGAAGCGCGGGGGAGCGGGGCAAGCGCGTAGCTGTTCACCTTGCGCGAAGGCGAGTCACCCAGGCCGGGCAGATCGCGGATCTCCAGGGTGAGCATCTTCTTGAGCGACGCCACGGGGTACGCCTGCGGGAAGGTCAGGGTGAGCACGCGGAAGGGGCGCAGGCCTTCGCTGCCCGGTGAAGGCGACATCGCGGAAGGCGCCGACATCATGGTGATGAGCACCTTGCGCGCACCGCCGGCCTCGACCGAGAAGCGAGCGAGTGCAGGCCACGGTTCTGCCGGGCGGAACTGCAGCGTGCGCTTGTCGACCCAGACGTAAGCACCAGGCCAGTCGGGGGAGAGCTTGAGCCGTTTGGCACCGTCGTCGGCGTTGGCCTTGTCGCCGACCTGATCCGACGAGAAGTAGACGGAGATGGGATCGAAGCCGCGCAGGAACTGCTCGGGCAGCAGTGAGGTGCCGCCTACTGGGCGTTGGCCTTGATCTGCAGGCCGGTACTGCGCGTGAGCCGCAAAGCCGAGCAACGCAATCGCGATCGTGAGTCCCCTCGCCCTGCGAAGCGGGGAGAGGGTCAGGGTGAGGGGCCCACGTGAAGAAGCGCCCCTCACCCGGCCTGCGGCCGACCTCTCCCCGCGTACGCAGGGAGAGGCAACTGCGACTTCACTCGACATGACTTCACTCCGATTGATGGCGTTCATCGGGACACCCCGACTCGGCCGAAGAATTCACGCAGGTACTCTTCCGGCACATCGTTCTTCTCGCCGGACAACCCCAGCAGCACCGGCTTGAACGCGAGCGGCACCGCGCCCGGAGCCGGAGGATTTCGAACCGTCAGCAGGAAGCGGCCCTTGTCGAGCGCCAGGTATTGATGGCACCCCTCGCCGACGAGCTGATACCCGTCGTTGTAAACCGCGCATTCGAGCAGCTCGCTCTTCGCCTGAACGCCCAGGCCCAGCTTCCCCTTGTTGGCGGTATCGAACCTGAAGAGCCGCACCTCACCTGGAGCCAGCCAATCTTCCGCGCTGACCCCTTCCGCCAACTGGGTGACCGGATCCGCCGTCCACCGCAGAGAGCCCGGCTGCACGCGTCCGGCGAAGGGGCGCACCAGCAACCGATACGTGCCCGGAGACAACACGCGAACCAATTCGCACCCGGTATCGAGCCCATCCACGCTCAGCAGATCGTTGCCGCGGAACAGCCCGCACACGCCGCTCTCCGCCGCGACACGAACGACCGCCTCCTTGTCCAGCACGAGCGTGCGATCGATGCGGCCACTCTGCAGCGGCACCGCGACCGACGACGTCAGCCCCGGGCCTGGAACGACCGGCAGCTCGATGCCCAGCCGTGACCACCGCTCGCGACCCGGCGCGTGCACCATCGCGCGCAGCGGACCCACGCCGTGTTCGATGAGCAACTCCGCACCCGACTTCGCAGGCACCTTCACCTTGCACGAGGCGACGCGCGTGCCGTCAGACAACGCGATGGTGCAACGCAGCGCCCCATCGACCGTCGCCATGCGCTCCGAGTCATTCGCCGGCACTGAGAGCCGCACCGTGCCCGGCGTGCGAGGCGAGTCTTCATAGAGACCCGTGAACGCCACCGCAGGCGCTCCACCCTCGAGCAAGACGGTGGTGACGTCAGCCTGACCCGCGGGAGAAATCAGCACCACGCTGCCCCCCTGGCCGGTGAGAACACAGCGCCGCAGGTCTCCGGTCGGAGCGCAGAGATCCATCGCGCCACCGGCATCGTCGATCAGCACCGCCCAGGCGTCTTTCGGCAACGTGACCTCGAGCCGTGCGCGCGAGTTCTTCGGCAGGCTGAAGCGGCCCACGTCTTTGAAGGTGACGCGCTTACGCCCGGTGGTGAGCGCGTCCGCCCGGTCAGGCAGCGTGACGGCGCGGCGAACCACGCGGGTGTCGACGTCCTGCTCGCTGGGCGACCACAACCGGCTGGTGGTCTCCGTGCCCGCGCGGCTGGCGGCGAAACACGAAGCGTCGCGGCGTTCGCGCACTGCGCCCGCTCCATCAAAGGCACACGATGGACCTGCACGTTCCCCATGCTGCACCCGCGCTTCGATCAGGAAGATCGACTTCGCGCTCGCCTTCACCACCTGCACGAACGGATGCCGGCTCAGCGAAAGTGAAATGGCCTTGTCGTCCGCGCTCGCGACGTTCTCATCGAGCGGCAACGGCTGCGGCTTCGTCCCGACGCCAGAAAACACGGTCGAGCCGGCCTCCAGCGAGACCTCCGGTCCACACGCGCGCAACAGCCCCGTCTCCGTGCCGCCGATGCAGAAGATCTGCGGGCTGGTGCGGTAGCGCCCTGCACGCGGAATGTTCACTGCGCTCGCGCTGTCACCTGAAACCGTGCCGGCGGAGGCCGTCGAGATCGGCCGCGTGCGCAACGAGGTGATCACCGCAGCGCTGCCATCGGTGGTCCACAAACGAACGCGGAACTTCTGCAGCTGAGGGCGAACGAGCAGCGTACAGTCGCTCACCCGGCTCTTGCGGTGAATCACGAAACCTTCTGCGGTCTCCAGCGCGCACGACAGCGGCGTCTTGCCCTGGGCTCGCACCGAGATCTCCTGCACGGCATCCTTCTCGGCGAGGGGAATCGCGAACGACACCACTGCACCCGCGAGGGTCAGCTTGGTGCCTTCGACGAGCGGGCCTTTGTCCTCCACCGTGGGCAGCGACACGGTCAGCTTCGTCTCACCCGGTCGCTGCGTCTCGCTCTCCAGCAGCAGCGTGTACTTGCCCTTGAGCACGGGCTCCGCGACGGCGCAGTTCCAGTCAGAGCCGTTCTCACTGCCCTCGAACACCAGCCGGCCCTTCTCATCGAGCAGCCGGCAGCGCACGTCGACTTCACCTTCGGTGCGAAGACGCAGCGTGCCGTCACGCGGAATCAGCAACGGAATGATCGACGGAGCAGGCAGGACCCGCGTCATGCCCGGGAGCAACGTCGCGCTGCCGAAGTGCAGTTGGTACGTCACGCCGACATCACCGCGAGAATGCTCGGTGAGCAGCTTGTACTGACCCGCGGGCAGGGTGAGCTTCACGCCCGACGGGGGCGGCGGCGCGGCGCGAGCCTGGGCCACTTCGACGGGAGCCGTCTGGGTCTCCGCTTCGCCTTCACCTTCGCCTTCCGAATACTCGCCTTCGTTCTCGGGAGGCGCCTCCTGCTCACCTTCACCACTCTCCGATTCGTAGGAATCGCCTTCTCCCGAATCGGAAGGCTGCATCGGCGGCACCACCTCGACCGCCTTGGGCGCCTTGTCTTTCTCCAGCAGGAAGATGCGGCCCTGCATGCCGCCGGTGAGCACCACGTCGAGCTGCGTCTCGCCCTCGAGGTTGAAGAGGAACTCGTCCTTCCCATCGGTGCCGAGCTCGGCGGTGTACCAGGTGAAGTATTCGACCTTGTGCGGCTTGTTGCCGGTGAGCGTGACCGCCGGGCGCACCTTGCGCAGTTGCGTGCGGCGCATCGACTCGACGGTGAGCGGCAGCTGCGTCCACAGATAGGTGCCCGCTTTCAGCTCGCGCGTTCCCACGCACGCCGACGGCACCGCTTCGATGGGCCAGCCTTCGGGATCGTCGATGCGGCACAACATCGAAGAGCTGCTCTGGCTGGTGGTGCCCAGCTCGTACGGCCCTTCGGTCTTCACGGTGAGCTTCTGCTGAACGAGCTCGTTCCCCTCGACGCGGAAGTACTGCTCTCCTTCGCCGGTGATGCCCGCGAACTCACGCGCCGGGCGTTTCGAGAGCGTCATCGCCCCGCGGCCCCTGCTGTCGCCGGTGGTGCTCGCCGTGAAGAGGTAGCGCCCCTTCTGCAGATACGTCTGGATGAGGCAGTTGCGGCCGCGGCCACCGCCCTGGTTCTGCGCCACGCCATCGATCACCGGCGTGCGCAGCCGGCAGCTGGTGGA
The DNA here is from genome assembly GCA_031412555.1 of Archangium sp. Classification (GTDB taxonomy): domain Bacteria; phylum Myxococcota; class Myxococcia; order Myxococcales; family Myxococcaceae; genus Archangium_A. The sequence continues at coordinate 5,644 of JANODF010000624.1, forward strand.
GAGCAGCCCCTGCGTGGTGACGTTGTAGAGACCTGCCGCCGCGACATCGAACATCACCGCCTGGGTCTGGTTCACGCCGAAGTCGAAGAAGGACGGCACGTCGGGCGTGATGCGCGCCATCGGCGTGAGCGTCGGCTGGTACGAGACGGGAGAGTTGAGCGCAGGCACCGCGCCCGGCTTGGAGAGCGTGAGGTTGACCGGCTGATCGCCCGGATTGGTGAGCGTGAGCACGTCGCTGGCTGCTGGAACGCTGCAGTCGTTGCCGCTCTTCGGTAACGCGCCCGCCTTCAGCGAACAGCCGAACGCCGCGCCGCCCGACGCGCGCACGGTGAGCGGCGAGGTGAAGGCGATGGGCACGGTGATGGTCTGCTTGCCGTCGAGTTGCAGGTGAAGTGGCTGACTGGCGGTCAGAGGCAGCGGCTGCACCGTCAAACCACGCACCGCGATGGTGCCCTGGCGATTGAGCGTGAGCCGGTAGAACGCGTTCTCCAGCGCGACGGAGGGAATCACGCAGCCACCCTTCGCCACGATCGCCTTCGCGCTGGTGTCGCCGTCGGGCGCGATGCTCAACGACTCCACGCCTGACAGACCGCCGCTGAGCTGCAGCTGGTAGATGCCGGGGTCGAGCGCGAGCAGCTCGTTGCACTCGGCGCCTTCGGCTTTTGACTGGCTCAGTCGCTTGAGCTTCGCCTGACCTTCGACCTTGTAGACCTCGCAGGTGCTCTTGCGGCCGCCCTTGGTGGCGATGCGAAACCGCCGCGAGGTGAGCCCGACCCGCTGGAAGACGTTGCCGCCTTTCACCTCGAACCAGATGACGGCGCCGCTGTCGTAGTTGAACTCGCGCTCGAGCTTCTCGCCGTCACCGATGCTCGGCACGCTGCGCGCCACGATGCCCGCGATGTCTCCGTTGGGGAGCAGTTGCTCGAGCTGACAACCCAGCGGCGCCGAGTCGGTGTCGTTGGGCAGGTCGTGCACGCCCACGAAGTAGGTGCCCTTGTTCGCCTTGAAGCCGAGCTGCGTGGTCGAAGGGCCGTAGTACCCACCGAACCCAGCCACCGTCGCGTCGGCGCGATACGACGCCCACTCGAGGTGCCCCCGCGTTCCCGGTGGGCCGCGCACCACGAAGGCGCTCAACGGGCCCTGACCGTCGACCAGCGTGCTGCACTCGGGCGCCAACGAGCCCTTTTCGATCCGGCAGGCGGCGTAGGGCGAACGAACACTCGCGCGGATCGCCTGCAGCTCGACGGTCGAGGCGGGCGCACTCTCCAGCGTCATCACGCCGGCGAGGGCGTCGTGCGGCACTGAGATCGCAAACACGCCCGAAGCGGGCAGGGTGAAGCCGACGCTGCGCTCGACGGGCCCGGTGCGGAAGCCGGTCTCCACGGTGAGCGAGTCATCGACGGAGCTTCCCGTGACGGTGGTGGAGTCATTCCCGTACACGACCAGCTGGTACTCACCGGCCTCGAGCTGACTGTCGAGCCACCACTCGTGCATCGGCTGGCCGGGGCGCGGCGAGAATTGCTGACGCCAGGGATGGCCCGGCTCGAGCCACTCGCCGTTCTTCCACAAGCGCACGTCGCCCGCGTGACGGCCCGAGATGCGCACCCAGGGAACACCGCGCTCCTTCATCGAGATCCAGAAGGTGGCCTGCTGTCGCGGCTTGAGCGTGGTCAACACTCCGGAGCCGGGGATCAAGCGGGGCGCACTCGCGTTGAGCTCCTGAAAAGGCGTGGCCGAGAGCGTGACCAGGCCCTTGCCGCGTTTGGGCGACTCGAGGCGCACTTTGTACTGACCGGCGTCGAGGAGGAGGTCGACCTCGCAGTTCGCCCCGCCCACGTTGCCGTTCGTCGCGAACGGGCCCCGCACGCGATCGATCACCGTGCACGAGGTGCCCGCTGCGCTGCGCGCTGAGAGGTGCAGGGCGGCTGGCGCGTCGAGGGTGAGCAGCACCTCCTGTCGGCCGGTACCTGGCACCGACGGCGCTGAAAGAGTCGCTGCGTTGACGACGAGGAAACAGAGGGCAGGAAGTACCGGGGCCATCGGGTGCGGACCGTAACAGCAAGGGTTGGGCCGCCCGGTCTTTCTCAGCGAGGCAGTGGTGCGCCTGCCGCGACGCAGCGTTCAAGTGAGTCAAACCAACCGCAATGTGTTGTGTCCCCCTCTCCCTGCGCGAGCGGGGTGAGGGGCGACTCCGAACTCACGTCTTCACGTGCGCCCGAATCGCCACCCGAGCCCGATGCAACCGGCTCTTCATCGCCGCAGGCTCGAGCCCCAGCCGCCGAGCCGTCTCCTCACCCGACAGCCCCTCGATGTCCCTCAGCACGATCACCGCCCGCGAATCGGCATCCAGCGACGCGATCGCCGCATGAACCGCGCTCACCAGCTCAAACCGCTCGAGCGCCGCCTCAGCACTGAGGGCCTCATCGACCACCTGACCACCCTCGCTCAACGGAGCGCGCCGAACGAACGGCCGCACCAGGGCAAGACACGCGTTGCGCACCACCGTCATCAACCACGCCAGCACGCCTTCAGACCGCTGCACATCCGGCCTGCGGGCCAGCGTGATGAACGCCACCTGCACCGCATCATCCGCATCGAAACCATCGCGGCACACGCTCTTGCCGAAGCGGTACACCCGGTCGTGGTACCGCCGAACCAGCTCGCTGATCGCCTCTGGTTCACCCGCGATCGATCGCTCGACGAGCGTCACCGCTTTTGAACCGGGCAGGTCGACATGCCCATCAGCCTATAGCCGAGGCAGGTGCCCACCAACGACGAGCCGAGCATGTAGATCCCCGCCAGCCCCAACCCGACCTGGGCGAGCCACGGCAACGGAGACACCACACCGACGACGAAAAGCACCATGGCGCCCACCACGCGGGCGGCGCGATCGGCTGTTCCCAGATTGTGAGTCACTGATCTGCTCCTGAGTTGAGGTTGTGCAGACCAGAGGGGCCCAGCTGGGAAAAGGATTCAGAAGATCAGCCCGAGCGACACCGTGGGGCCGCCCGTCGGCTCGACGATGGGGCGATCGGCGCTTCGAGAGGTGTCGACCCAGCGAGCGCGATAGCCACCCCGCGCCTCGATGATGAGCAACCGCACCACCAGCTCCGCGCGTGCGTCGACCTGCTGGAAGCCGATGGGCGTGTAGATGACCGCGCCTTCGATCGAAACGATGGGCACACCCAGCCGCACCGTGGCGGCAATCGACGGCCCGAAACGCGCCTCGCGAGGCGTGCTCAGCGCGCTCATGCCCCCGAGCACGCGAACCCGGCTGTGCTTCGTCGCCCAGACCGACGCACCCAACAACCCGTTCCAGTACGAGGTGTCGGCCAACGTGTCGCTCAGGCTGATGGGCGTCACGCCCCCTTGATCCCAGCTGAAGAGGAAGCTCAGCCGCTTGACGTCGAGCTCTCCGCGCACGCCGATCAGAAACTCGCCACCGGTGCTGCCATCTCGCGCCCGCATCGGGAGGATGGCGGTGGCCAGGGCCCGCAGCTGGAACGTGTCGTAGGTCTTCTTCTTCGCGTCTTCGGCGGCCCAGTCGCGTTCGTCGTCGGAGGCCCGGGTGCCGCTGCGATCGACCCGGCCACCGGAACGCGCGGCCCGTTCACGCTCAGCGCGCGCTTTCTCTGCCTGCTCGAAGGCCGCTTGATCTCGCGCGGCTTGTTCGGTTTGCAGCTGATCCTGAACCTCCTGCGCCTGTTCTTCGGTGACTTCTTCTTCGGGCGGTTTCACGGGCCCCACCGGTACTTCGGGGAAAGCGAGCGACAGGGACGCGGCCATCATGAGCGAAGAGAGCATGGGGCTCGGTAATCAGCCGCGGCCACAGCTCACACTGCCCAACGAGCCCACCACCTCCACGGAGTGCCGAGGATCACCTGAATCCGGGGGTTCGCGGCCTGTGGCGACCTTGCTCGGCTGTGAGCCGGGGCGGGCTTTTGTGTCGCTGTTGACGGCGTAACCCCGCTTCACGAGGTGAAGGCACGCCCGATGCTCGAGGGTGCCCGGACTGGAGAAATCACCATGAAGGCACTCGTGTACGAGGGACCCCGCAAGGTCTCGATCAAAGAAGTTCCGGACGCGAAGATCGAAGCGCCGACCGACGCGCTGATCCGGATTACCTCCACCAACATCTGCGGCTCGGACCTCCACATGTACGAGGGCCGGACCAGCGTCGAGAAGGGCAAGGTGCTCGGTCACGAAAATCTGGGCGAGGTGGCCGAGCTCGGCGACGCCGTGGTGCGCGTGAAGGTGGGCGACCGGGTGTGCCTGCCTTTCAACATCGCCTGCGGCTTCTGCCGCAATTGCGAGAAGGGCCAGACGGGCTTCTGTCTGACCACCAACCCGGGCAACGCCGGCGCCGCCTACGGCTATGCCGAGATGGGCCCCTACAACGGAGGTCAGGCCGAGTACCTGCGCGTGCCCTTCGCCGACTTCAATTGCCTGCGGCTGCCCGA
>JANODF010000625.1:0-15003 GCA_031412555.1 Archangium sp.
GCACCAGCCGCATCGTGTCGCTCTGCCCGAAGAGCCCGGAGTCGGTGGCAGGCAGGGCCTGCGTCGCCGTGCGCAGCTCCCTGGCCAGACGTTGCCGCTCGGCCGCTCTCGCGACACAGGGGAGCAGCAGCGCAGGCTCCACCGGTTTGCTCAAGAAGTCGTACGCACCCGAGCGCAACGCGGCCACGGCGGTCTCCATCTTCGACTCACCTGTGACGACGATGACCGGCAGGTCGGGGCGCGAACTCTCCAGCGCCGCACACAACGCGAGGCCATCCATGCCCGGCATCGTCACGTCAGCCAGCACCACGTCGACCTGTTCGCCTCCTTCGAGCGCAATGAGGGCCGACTGCCCCTCGGGAAAAGTCACCACTTCATAACCCTCGGCTCTGAGCGTCTCGCTCAACAGCTCAGCCTGAATGGGGTCGTCCTCGACGATGGCCAATCTGGTGCCCATGTGGTCTGCCCCCTTGAAGGCGCGGTGTGCGCTCTCCATGGCTTGGGCAGTAATGACAGGTGTGTTGTGAGTCACCGCTAAGTGCGCACCTGCCACACCCGAAATGACGGGCTACACGCGCGCCACATTTGCGCGCCGAGTTCTCAGCGTTTGAGGCGCCGGGGCCACGTGAAGAAAAAGGTCGCGCCTTCACCGAGAGCGGATTCGACCCACGCGCGGCCGCCTTGCGCCTGCACCACCTTTCGCACCACGGAGAGCCCGATGCCGGTGCTCTCCTTTTCGTCGCGGGGCTGCAGCGTCTGAAACATGCCCCAGATGCGTTGGTGGTACTCGGGCGCGATGCCCGGGCCGTTGTCGCGCACGCTGAAGCGCACGAACGAGCCATCGGGCTGCGCGTCGACCTCGATGTGCGCGGCGCCTGTCGCTCCATGCATGAAGGCGTTGCTCAGCAGGTTCATCAACACCTGGAGCAGCAGCGCCTTGTCGCCGTGCACGCTCAACCCGGGCGCCGGCAGCAACACCTCACTTCCCGGCGGGGGCGCGAGCAGCACCAGCGCTTCGGAGGCCGCGTCACGGGCGTCGAAGGTCTCCAGCGTCTCCGACGATTGGCCGGCGCGCGCGTAGCCGAGGATGCCGTCGATCAACGCGACCAATCGGCGCACCCGCCCCTTGAGCAGGGCGAGGTGCTGGCGATCATCGCGGCTGAGCTTGTCCCCCAGGTCTTCTTCGAGGAACTGCGCGAGCTGCGAGATGCCGCGCAGCGGGGCCTTGAGGTCGTGACTGGCCACGCTGGCGAACTGCTCCAGCTCGGCGTTGGAGAACTCCAGCGCCACGATGAGCCGCTCGCGTTCTGCTTCCGCGCGCAGCCGCTCCGTCTCGTCACGCATCACCAGCACGGCACCCGCGCTGCTCCCGTCGGGGTTCTTCAAGGGAGAGGCGGTGCCGGTGAGCACCCGGTTGCCCCCGTCGGGGCGGTGCACCACCCACCTCGTCTCGCGCACCAGCTCGCCTCGCAACGCGCGCGTGAGCGGCGCCTGCTCGGGGGGAATGGTCTCGCCTTCGACGGTGAGCACCCGGTAGGTCGGCTTCCAATCGGGTGAGAGCACCTCGTTGCGGGGCACGCCGTAGAGCTGCGCTGCCGCTTCGTTGAAGAGGCGGATGACGCCGTGGCCGTCGGCCATGATGATGCCGTCTGAGCTCTGCTCCACCACCAGGTCGAGCAAGGCACGCCTTCGATCGGCTTCGTCGAAGGCGGCGCGGGTGATCGACTGCGCGCGTTCGGCGGCTCTGCGGCCCCGCAGTTGTTGAAAGGTCAGGCCGGCGAACGAGAAGGCGAGCAGGGTGCCCACGCCGATGATGGCCATGAACGCGAGGCGCTCCACTGCCTGGCCTGCGCCTTCACGGGGCACCAGGTGCACCGCGAGCTCGCGGCCACCGAACTCCAGCAGCCGGGTCACGCCCTTGTCGGGCCCTGCGCCGGGCGGAAACTCCGTCGAGCTCCACAAGGGCGCCACGTCGGCCAGATCGATCACCTGCACGTGAAACGACGCACTCGAGGCAGCGAAGGCGCTGGCGAAGAAGTCTTCGGTGGGCGCGCCGACGATCACCACCCCGCGGAACTGCGCCCGGCGTTCCTCCAGGGAAAGAGGGTGGCCTTCGTACACCGGGTGCAACACGGCGCTGCCCGGCGCGGTCAGCTCGATGGGAAGGCCGAACTGGCTGATCAGCGTGACCTCGCCTTCGTCGCGCGCCCGTTCGATGGCCCGCCGCCGGGGTTCACTGGTGGCCAGATCCAGGCCCAGCACGCTCTCGTTGTCCTTCGATTTGGGCGAGACGAAGAGCACCGGGTAGAGCGGTTGCGGCGAATGGAACTTGTAGTTCGGCGATTCAGTGCGGCCGCGCGCGAGCACCACTTCGTATTCTTCGGGCCTCGGCGCGACCACCCACGACACCCGGCCTTGCGCCAGCCAGCGGGTGACCGACTGCGCGCCCACGAAGGCGTGAAAGGTGCCCGCGTTCACCCGCTCCTGCGCGACGAAGAGCCCGGCGGTACCGCGCGCGACGCTGCCGGCGCTCTCCAGCCTTTCTTTGAGACGCTCGGCGGCGTCGTCGGCCACCTGCTCCAGGCGCGCACGCGCGGCGACGGAGAGCGAGTCGCGCGTCACCAACGCCGCCGTCAACGCGGTGAGCAGCGTGCTGACGAAGAGCGTGAGTGGCAGCAGCCAGAAACGTTCGGCTGGCCCTCGCCCCACGCTGAGCTCCGGTCGCATGGCGAGTGGTAACGGCGCCCGTCACGCCTCACCGTTCTGGCGCTGGAACCCGGAAGCCGGCATCTCCCCGGTTTCAGGTCGGTAACCGTGCGCTCACCTTCCGGTCAGCCACTTCACCCCCGGGGTTTCCGTGCGTTCACTGAGCTGCTCGATGGTCTTCACCTTCGCCGTCAGCTGATCAACCGCGAACTTCGGTGGGCAAAGACTGCGTGTGGGCTCTATTCACGCCCGCCATGGGCTTCTTTCAATACCGCGCACAAGGCCGGGTCGGGCAGCACGTGTTCAAGGCCAAAACCGGCAGCGGCAAGTCGTTGACCTACCAGGTGCTCTACCTGCCGGCTGAGTTGGAGCGTGCCCTCACCTTCGGGCGCGGCAACAAGCTGCGTTTCGTCGGTGAGCTCGACGGCCTGCCGCTGCAAGGCGCCTGGCAGTCGGCCCCGGGCAAGGGCCACTACGCGATGCTCAGCCCCCGGCTGCTCGCTGACGCGGGCCGCGCGCTGGGTGATGAGGTGACGCTCGCCTTCAACGTGGTGGGCGACGACGTGGTGGTCGTGCCGGATGACCTCGCCGCCGCCCTCGAGCGGCAGCCTCTGCTCGCCCAGAAGTGGAACGCGCTGACTCCGGGCTCGCGACGCGGCCAGCTCGTGCCCCTCGACCAGGCCCGAACGCCTGCCACCCGCGAGAAGCGGCTCGCAGCGCTGCTCGAGGCGCTGCGACGCGGGCAGTTGGCGAAGCCTCCTTCGCGTGCCGACCGGGCGGTGCGCAAGCCCCTCGTCCCCCGGGCGAAGCGATGACGACCTGTCGCTCCACAAGACGGTAGAAATCAGCCCGCCTCGCGCGACACCTCGTTGGAGTGGCACTGACGTCACTCACCAACCGGAGCAAGACCGCATGCAATACGCCCTCATCGTCTACGAAACCGAAGCCGAGCTCGCCGCCCGCCAGGACCCCAAGCGGGTCGAGGCCTATTGGTCGGCCTACCAGTCGTACTCCCGCGCCCTCGCCGAGGCGGGCATCGCGCGCGGAGGTGCAGGCCTCACGCCGCCGGCCGATGCCACCACCGTGCGTTTGCGCAACGGCAAGCGGCAGGTGCAAGACGGCCCGTTCGCCGACACCAAGGAGCGCCTCGGCGGCTTCTTCGTCATCGAGGTGGAGAACCTCGACAAGGCCCTCGAGTGGGCCGCGCGTTGTCCGGCCGCTGCGACGGGTTCGGTCGAAGTGCGCCCTGCGCTCCCGCCTCCGCCGGCGTGAAAGTCGACGCATCACAGGCCGCCGAACGCGCCGCCCGCGAATCGTACGGGCGGTTGCTCTCGCGCGTGGCACGGCGCGCGCGCGACATCAGCGCTGCCGAAGACGCGTTGGCTGACGCGTTCGCCAGTGCGCTCGTGCAGTGGCCGCGCGACGGCGTGCCGCAGAGCCCTGAAGCGTGGCTCCTGACGGCTGCGCGGCGCACGCTCGAAGACGGCTGGCGTCGGCGCGGCGTGCGAAATCGCGAAGAAGAGGCGGTCCGATTCTCGCTCGAGCCACAGGAAGTCGAGAGCGGCGCGTTGCCCGACGAGCGGCTCAAGCTGATGTTCGTCTGTGCGCACCCGGCGATCGATTCCGCGGTGCAGCCCGCGCTCATGCTGCAGACCGTGCTCGGGCTCGACGCCGGCACCATCGCCTCGTCGCTGCTGGTCGCGCCCAAGACGCTCGGCCAGCGGTTGTGGCGCGCCAAGCAGAAGGTGCGTGAAGCGGGTATCGCGTTCGAGGTGCCTGAAGGCCCGCAGCTCACCGAGCGGCTCGGCGCCGTGCTCGAGGCCATCTACGCCGCGTTCGGTACGGGCTGGGAAGACGTCGCGCGTGGTGGAGAGCCCGGCGGCCTCGTCGAGGAGGCCCTCTTCCTGGCGCGGCTCCTCGTCACGTTGATGCCCGATGAGCCCGAGCCGCGCGGCCTGCTGTCACTCATGCTCTTCGCCGAAGCGCGGCGGCCCGCGCGGCGCACCGAGCAAGGCGAGTTCGTGCCGTTGGATTCTCAGGACACCTCGAAGTGGAACCGCTCACTCGTCGACGAAGCCGAGCGGCTGCTGCACGAGGCGTTCAGCCGCCATCGCCCGGGGCCCTGGCAACTCGAGGCCGCCATTCAGTCGGTGCACGTGCTCGGTGGTTATCGCGGCCAGCGTGACGTCAGAGCGCTCGTCGATCTCTACGACGGGCTGGTGCACTTCGCGCCTTCGGTGGGGGCGTTGGTCGGCCGCGCCGCCGCCTTGCTCGAGGCCTTCGGCGCCCCCGAGGCCCTGCAGGCCCTCGACGCGCTCGATGCGTCTCGGGTCGCGAGTTATCAGCCCTACTGGGTCGTTCGTGCGCTCACGCTCGAGCGCGCGGGCAGGGTGGATGAAGCCCGCAGCGCCCGGGAGCTCGCCGTCGGCCTGACCGCCGACCCTGCCGTGCGCCGTCATCTGCTGACCGGCTTCTGAAAAACTCAGAGCGTGGTGACGTCGCCCGCGGCGAAACGAGCCAGCGACTCCGGATCGTGCGCGGGCAACAAGAAGGTGGGCACCAGCTCGAGCTGGCGTGAGATTCGCTCCAGCGTCTCCATCGCGTGCGCGGGCTCCTCGACGATGCCTGCCAACCGACGCGCCTTGAGTTGCGCGAGATCGAACACCGCATCGCCTGCGATGAGCGCTGACTTGCCGCCCAGCTGAACGAGCACGCCCAGGTGACCGGGCGAGTGCCCGTTGAGCGGCACCACGCGCACGGTGCCATCGCTGGTGAGCGGCCGGGAACTCCGCATCGCCTCCACGGCCTCGCCGCCGCGACCGACGAGCGTGGGCTCCCGGCCTTCTGGCCAGCGGCACTGGAGCGCACCCGCGTGCCAGGGCCAGTCACCTTCGCCCACGTAGACCGTCGCGCTCGACGGCAGGTATTCGAGACCTGCGGTGTGGTCGCCATGACGATGGGTCAAGACCACGCCTCGCACCGACGACGGCTCGAGCCCCAGCTGCGCGAGGCGGCGATCGATTCGATCCTCCGGCTCGAAGGCGAACTGAAGCAGCCGGCCGTAGACGAACTCGTTGCCCGGATCGCACGCGAAGTACGCCGGGTCGGACATGCGTTCGCTCAACCCCGTGTCGACCAGGAACACGCCGTCGGGGTGTTCGATGACGTACGACGTCACCGGCATCCACGGCGTCCAGCTCCGGTCGGTGATGATGCCCAGCATGCGCGTGGCCACCGGGCCTGTGAGGTCGCGGTGCTGCGACTTCACGCGCCCCCAACCCGTGTGCACGGCGTGCAACGTCACCGCCCCGAAGCGCTGCGTCACCACCCGTGGTACCGCTGGAAACGGGGCGTCTTTCGGGGCGCGCAGACCGACGCAGGCCCCCAACACCAGCACGACGATGAGGCCCAGCCCCAACACGAGCGCGAGCTTCATGGGCTGGCAACCCGGGGGCGGATTGTGGTGGATTGAGTGAGCATTGCTCACTAGAAATAAAGAGCGGTTCCTGAGAAAGCAACGCCATGAAGCTGGCCCGCAGAGCGCCCGAGGTCCGACAGGGAAGAGTGCTGGCCGAGGCCACGCGGCTTTTCGCCGAGCGCGGCTACGAGAACACCTCGGTCAATGAAGTGGCGAAGGAGGCCGGTGTCTCGGTGGGCGCGCTCTACAAGTACTACCCCGACAAGCCGGCGCTGCTCGAGGCCGTGCTGGGCGCCTTCGAAGACGAGTTCGTCGCGGCGATGCGCGCTGCCCGAGAGGCGCCCGGCTCACACTTCGAGCGGCTCGAGCGCATGGTGCACGGTTTGTTCGAGCTCGCCTCGCAGCGCGACACCTTCTACTGGGCGCTCACCAGCGGCACCCACGGTCTGCGGGGCGTGCGACCCTCGACGCCGGGCGTGCGCATTCGCGAGGAGATCGAGCGCTTTCTCCACAGTGGCATCGCTGCCGGCGAATTCCGGCCCGTCGACGCCGTGCACGTGGCCGCCCTCGGCTTCGGTGTGGTCGAGACGGCCATGCGCCACTGCTTCGCGCAGGGCACACCCGGTGACGACAGGGCGCGCTGGGAGACCGCGGTGTTCGAGATGCTCGCGCGCAATGTGCGGCGCTCCGTGCCAGCGGCACATTGAGCCAGAACCTGCGGTCTCTTCTGCGTGCCGTGGTGCCGTGAATGTGTGCCGCCGGCCTCTGTTATGAGGCGCGCGCATGTATGAGATCGCGCTCTGCTTCGCGGCCATTCCCTTCATCGCCCTGGGCGCTCGCTCGCCGCGCCGCTGGCGGCCGGGGAAGGTGTTCCGCGTGTCGGGCCTCCCTGCACCTCGCCGCTCCCCACTGCCCTGGCTGCGGCGCCCCGCAAGAAGCCCGGCAGCTGGGGCTTCTGGGTCAGGCGCTGGACGCACCGGCTGCCGACGCCGCGAAGCACACCCAATCACTGCTGGCCCAACGACGTTGTCCCTGGTGTGCAGAGGGCCTCCAGCGGCGCGAGGGGGCCGTCGCATGCAGCCGATGCGCGCGTCGGCCCTTTGGCTCGGCAGAGGAAGCGAGCGCTTTCGTGCGGCGCGCCGATGCGCGCGTGCTGGCGATGGCGCCGGTCTTCGGCGCGCTGGGGCTCATCCCCGTTGCGGGCCTGGGGCTCGCGCTCTTCCTCTACCGGGTGGGGCCGGGCGGCGCGCTCAGCGGCTACACGACGGTGCAGGAGCGGCTCGGGGTGCGCGCGATGAAGTGGCTCGCGCTGGCAGGGCTGGCCCTGCTGCAGCCCGTGCCGCTCGTCGGCGTGGGCGCGGTGCTCGCGATGGTCGTCATTCAGCAAGTGTGGAACCGGCGGGCGTTCCTCGCCGCGCCCGGGTGACGTGATGTGGAGCGCACTCCTCGTCGCGTTGCTGGGCGCTCCTCCGGGGTGCAGCGACGAGCTCCACTTCTTCTGGCCCAGCAGCGCGTTCACGAGCGTGAGTGAAGGCGGGCTGACGATGCGGGCCCTCGCCTGGGTGCGCCCGGGTGGAGACGCCTTCGTCCTCGAGCTCTCGGGAGGTCGTGTGCTGGTGGCCCGTCGCGCGAAGGCGCCCGCGGTCAGCGACGTGGAAGGGGAAGCTCGAGCAGACCGCGCTTCGACTGCCGCTCGTTCAGGGCGGAGTGGTGCTGACGAACGCGGGCGGTGGCGTCGGCTGCGTGGTGATGGAGAAGGCTCGCGACCTCGGCGGACCGATCGCCCCCGACGTGAGCCTCGATGCGCGCGTTACGTGGAGGTTCGAGCTGCGCGATCGTTCGATGAAGCAGCCGCTGCGCACTTTCTGAGTCTTGCGAAGCTCTCGGCTCGGCCCCGGGGGAGGCGCCTGCTTCACGCTGACTCCCTCCAACGAGCTCATTTCGAGGCGGACGCCGAGCGGCGCGCGAGCTCGGCGCTCACCTGCTGACCAATCGCTTCCACTGCCGCCTGCAGCGACCCGCTGAGGGCCGACACGATGGCCTCCCCTTCGGCATCGCCACTGGCGGTCGTGATGGGCCGCTCGAAGCGCACCGTCTGCTGCGCCCACACCACCCGCTCGTCACCCAGTGACCAGGCCACCTTCACCCGGCTGACGTGGGAGGGCGCGCGCACCTCTTCGAACTCGAGCAGCTCGACCTCGAGCACGGGCGCCGCGCCGCGCATCACGCTCTGAATTCCAGAACCTTCGAAGAGCACCTGGCTGAGCGCGCGCCGCAGATAGACCTCGGGCTTCTCGGTCCACCGCAGCTCGTCGTGAAAGCCGACCTCGAACTGCGAGCGGCGGTACATCAGCGCCTCCGAGCCGCAGGCCGCGGCGCTCACCCGCCCCAGGCGCAGCTCCAGGTTGGAGAGTGGGGAAGGGCTGACCGCGGGTGCCACGAGGTCGGGGCTGTAGAACCTGCGGGTGCCCAGCTCGCCCTTGGAGAGCAGCGCGCAGCCGCTGAGGAGGAACGTCAACGACAACAGAAGTGGCTTCACTTGCTGACCTGCTTTCCACGGCCTTTGAGGAGCATGTCGGGGTCGAGCTCGAGCGCGTCGGCCAGCCGCTGCACCGCGCGCGCGGCCCCTTGAACGTCACGAGAGGCGTCTTCGATGGCCGGCCCCACCCGGTTGGCGTTCTGAGCCATCGCGCCCATCGAGTTGGAGGTCTGCTGCAGGCTGGCTGCCAGCCCCTTCTCGCCACCCAGCTGGGTGAGCAAGCCGTTGAGGCTGATCACCGCGGTGTTGAGGCTGGTCAGCGCCGCGCGCGCGTCAGCGGAGAGTTTGCCGGGGGCGAGGTCGACCAGCACGGTGTCGACCTGCTTGAGCACGTGGTTGAGCAGCGTGATGGTCTGCCCCGCCTTCACGAAGAGACCTTCATCTTCGAAGCCGCCCAGGATGCTGTTGACCCGCGCGAGCACCGCCAGCAGCTGCCGCACCACCTCGGGGAACCCTTCGACCGCGCCCACCACCGAGTCTCCGATGTTCTTGAGCATCGAGCCCGCTGCGGGAATGTGGTTCTTCGGCAGCTCGAAGGGCAACTCGAGGGGCGGGTGGGCTGCCTGGTTGAAGAAGTCCATCTGAATGAACATCACCCCGGTGATGCCGGTGGAGGCGAGCTGGGCGCGCAGGTCGGGGGGAATGAAGAGTTTGCGCTCCTGGAGACCGCGCTTCTCGACGGCCAGGCCCATGGCGTCGAGCACCTTGACCCCCAGCTCATAGGTGACCTCGACGTGCCGCCGGTCGGAGGCGATGTCGATGGCCGACACGCTGCCGATGGTGACGCCGCGGAACTTCACCGGCGAGCCGATCTCCAGGCCCTGCACCGACTCGTCGAAGAACGTCTTGTACGAGACGGTCTCCTTCTGAAACGAGCGGCTGCCGAAGAACGCAGCGGCGCCGACGGCGGTGAGCACGCCCATCACGACGAAGAGGCCGAGCTTCCAGCGGTTGGTGGGAGTGCTCATGGCTTCACCTCGAGGGGCAACGGGGGAGCGCCGGGCGGAGCGACAGCCCGGCGGTTGAAGAAGGCGCTCACGCGCGGATCGGTCGAGCTGTCGCGCAGCGCGCGGGGATCACCGCGGGCGATGATGCTCTTGCTCTCTTTGTCCAACATGATGCAGCTGTCGGCGATGCTGAAGATGCTCTCCAGCTCGTGCGAGACCATCACCACGGTCAGCCCCAGCGCCTGGTTGAGCGAGCGGATGAGCGCGTCGAGCTCGAACGAACTGACCGGGTCGAGGCCGGCCGAAGGCTCGTCGAGAAACAGGAGCGACGGCTCGAGCACCATGGCCCGGGCGATGGCCGCGCGCTTCTTCATGCCGCCTGACAACTCGGAGGGCAGCTTGTCTTCGGCGTCTTGCAGCCCCACCAGGCGCAGCTTGGCGCGCACGATGACGTTGACTGCCTCGGCAGGCAGCTGAGTCCACTCGGTCAGTTGCAGCGCGAGGTTGGCGCCCACGGTCATCGAGCCCAGCAACGCGCCCGATTGGAACATCACCCCGAACTCCGGCCGGGAGAACCCGAGCTGTTCTCCAGACACGCCTTCGATCGCGATGGTGCCGCTCATCGGCTGATCGAGCCCGATGAGGTAGCGCAACATCGTCGACTTGCCGCACCCGCTGCCGCCGAGAATCACGAAGACCGAGCCACGCTCGACCTCGAAGCTCGCGTCTTGAAGCAAGACGGTCTCGTCCCACCCCAGGGTCAGGCCGCTCACCTTGATGAGCGGGCTCACGCGCCCACCCAGTGGAAGAACACGGTGAAGCAGGCGTCGACCAGAATGAGGCCGAAGAGAATCGAGACGACCGATGAGGTGGTGCGCCGGCCCACGCCTTCTGCGCCGCCGGTGGTCGACAGGCCCTGCTGGCAGGCGATCAACGCGATGACCAGGGCGAAGAGCACGCTCTTGATGACGCCCGAGAAGATGTCCCACAGCTCGATCGCCTTGAACGACTCCTGCAGGTAACCGGTGATGGTGAGGTCGAGCGTGAGCACGCCCACCACCAGCCCGCCCAGAATGCCCACCGCGTCTCCCAGCAGGGTGAGCACGGGCAGCACCAGCACCAGCGCCAGCGTGCGCGGCAACACCAGGAAGCGCATCGGGCCGATGCCCATGGTGCGCAAGGCGTCGATCTCTTCCGACACCTTCATCGAGCCGATCTCCGCGGCGAAGGCGGCGCCCGAACGGCCGCACACGATGATGGCGGTCATCAACGGGCCCAGCTCGCGCGTGATGGACAGGCCCACCAGGTCGGCCACGTAGATGTTGGCGCCGAACTGTTTGAGCTGCACCGCGCCCTGAAAAGCCATCACCAGCCCGATGAGGAAGTTGATCAACAAGACGATGGGCACGGCGTCGGCGCCCGTCTTCTCCATGGTGGGCGCGACCTCGCCCCAGTTGGCGGAGCGCGGAGCGAGCACCAGCTTCATCGCGGCGAACAGCGCCTGGCCGAAGAAGCCGAAGACCTGCTGGCCTTCCTGGAGAATGGCCATGGTGGCATTGCCGATCTGGTCGAGCACGCCGCGCGCCTTGCGCTTGCGCAGCGCACCCACCTTCACGTCGCCGCGGTAGAGATGGATGATCTTCTGCACTTGCGCGTTGGCGCCGATGAACTCGGAGAGGGCGCCGCGGCGGTGCAGATCGGCCCGGCTGGCCACCAACAAGGCCATCGAGCCACCATCGACCTCTTCCAGTTTCGAGACGTCGAAGTCGAGGCGTTGGCCCTCGCTCACGCCCGCGAGTGACGTGTTCACTTCGGTCCACAACCCGGCGGCCTGATCGAAAGCGAGCTTGCCCTGCAGCTCGAGCACAGGTGCGCCCTCGCGCTCGAGGCGGTTCAACGCGTAGGTGACTTCAGGCACGACCTGCTGAGAGCAAATTGCGGGCCGCAGAACATGCGTCTGAGTTCGGAGACTTGGCGCTGCGGGTGCCTCCAAAACAATCGACGCTCCATCAATTTGACGCGGCATCATCAGGGCGTGCGCCGTCGCTTTATTAAATAGCTGCGAAACGAACTAATAATGCGCTCGTACTCACATCGTCCCCTTGGAGTTCTATTTTATAGCTGTGTATCAATACTCAATGGAGCGATCGATGCGCGCAGTGCAGTTGGATCGGTTCGGCGGCCCCGAAGTGCTGATGCCCCGCGAGGGTGTACCGGTGCCTGTCCCCCAGAAAGGGCAGATGCTCATTCGGGTTCACGCCACAGGCGTCAATCCGGGCGATGCGGGCGTTCGCGCCGGTCAGCTGTGGTTCATCACTGGCCGGAAATTCCCCCTCACGCCGGGCCTCGACGTTGCGGGCGAGATCGTCAGCGGAGCGGGGTTTGAACCGGGTGCGCGCGTGCTCGGCTTCGGGCTCGGCGCTGCCGGAGCCTACGCGCAGTACGTGGTGCTCCCCGAGGCAGCCCTCGCGCCGATCCCCGAAGGAGTCTCGTGGGCGCAGGCCGCGGCGTTGCCCATCGCGGGCATGACGGCGTTGCAATGTGTCGACGACCACGCCGCGGTGAAGCCGGGCGCGCAGGTGTTGATCCGCGGAGCGAGTGGAGGCGTCGGCCACCTTGCCGTGCAGCTCGCCCGCCAACGGGGTGCGGTGGTGACCGCGGTCGCCCGCATCGAACACACCGAATGGCTCCGCAGCCTGGGCGCGGAGAACGTCGCTCCTCCAGAAACGCTGATGCAGCTCGGCCGATTCGACGCGGTCATCGATCTCAAAGGCGGCCTCTCGTGGCGCCAGCTGGGGGCGTTGTGCCGCGAGGGCGGTCGCGCGGTCACCAGCGTCCCCTCATTCCCGAACCTCTTCTTCGGCTGGGCTGCGCCGCTGTTCGGGGTGCGTCTGCGATCGATGATCGTCGCGCCCCGCAGAGCGCAGCTCACGCGCTTGATCGAGCAGGTGGCCGACGGTTCACTTCAAGTTCACGTCGAAGCGACGCACCCGCTCGACGCCGCAGCCGAGGTTCACCGTCGCCTCGCTCAGGGCGGTGTGCGCGGGAAATTGGTGTTGCTGGTCAATCACGCATCCAACGGAGGTCTTTCATGAAGAACGTGTTGCTGTGCTGCATGGTGTTGGCGGGTTGTGCTGCTTCGAAGGCCCCCGAGGTTTCGACGCGCTTGCTCGGTCGTTGCGAGTACCTCGGGCCCAACAGCAAGCTCACCGAGTGCAAGGACTACCTCGGCGAGTGGACGAAGGCTGAAGGCGAGACCGACTGCGACACGAACAGCGGCACCTTCACCGAGGGCAGCGCGTGTTCACCCGGAGGCGAGCTCGGCGTCTGCCTGCTCACGAAGTCCCCGGCCCAGAGCCGGATCTACATCGTCAGCAACGACACTTCGAAGTGCGGCATCAACCGCACCGGCTGCGAGTTCTTCGGGGGCGGCTACTGGGAGCCCGCCGCGCAATGTGGAGGCGCCGCCGACGAGCTGGTCGTGCTCGAGAACCCGTTCCCCGCTGCCGTGCAGGTGTGTCGAGCGCCGCGCGCGGGCGAAGGTCCGGGGGAGCGCTGCGTCTGGAGCGGGCTGCACGGCGCGACCGAAGAGGGCCTCGAGTACCGCAACGAGACGACGTGCGACCTCGCGATGCGCCAGCGGGTGTACGTGCCCGTGCCTCCCAACGCACGTTGGGGACAGCCTGATGCGCGGCTGCAGGATCCCGCGTACGTCGCGGAAGAGACCTGGGTGAAGTCGCAGGTGAGGAGCCAGTCCTGCACATGCTGTCACTCGAACGCAGTCGCGTCGGGTGGCGCGGTGTTCGGCGTCGACCGCGAAGGCAGCTTCGCCAACCAGTTCAATGATCTCGGTCTGGCCCAGGCCGCCGGCTGGGTGAGCTCGGTCGCGCTCGGGGCGTGGCCCGCCGCGAAGAACAACGGCTTCCAGAAGTCGGATCTCGATCACCCGGACCACTCGATCTTCATGAGCACGCAGCCCGAGCGTATGAAGCGCTTCTTCGCGCAGGAGCTCTCGTACCGCGGCCTGACGCCCGCTGACTTCGAGGGCAAGCCCGATGGTTTTGGTCCGCTCACCGAGCAGTTCAAGTTTCGCCCGTCGGCCTGCGAAGGCGAGGAGGGCGTCGGCGCCGATGGGGTCATCACCTGGGGCCGCGGCCGGGCGCGCTACGTCTACGTGCTGGAGGCGAGCGCACGTTCACCGACGGTGCCCCCGAACCTCGATCTCCCCGAGGGCACGGTGTGGCGGCTCGACGTGCCTGAGACGGGCGTGCCGGTGAGCTCACGCTCGGTGCGGTACGGCGTCACTCCAGAAGGGTTGACTCAGCGGTTTCCCGAGAGCGGCGCGCCCCCTGCGCTCGTGAGCGGGCGCACCTACTACCTCGCCGTGATGGCCGACGTGCTGGTGCCCATCACGCGGTGCCTCTTCACGGCGCCCTGAAAGCCAGAGCTGGTAAGGGGTCACATGGCCCGAACGCCCGGGAGCCGGAACCAGGACTACGAAGAGACCCGGCGGCGCCTGGCCACCGCGGTCTCGACGGCGTTGGTGCGCGATGATGGCCGGCCCGCGACGTTTCGCGATCTCGCGCGCGCCACCAACGTCTCCGAGGCGACGCTCAAGCACTACTTCAAGGACCACGAGGGGCTGATCATCGCCGCGCTCGAAGTCGTTGCAGAGGGTGCGCGTCAGCTCACCTCTGAGCTGGAGCGCTTTCATCACCTGCCCGCCCCGCGCGCCCTCAAAGGGTACCTGCTGCAGGTGGTCGAGGCTTTTCGCCACTACGGCGTCGGCGCCGTCTTCGCGGGCGGTCTGTCGGTGGGGCTTGGTCACCCCCGGCTGGGTCCCGCGTTCGTCGCGTCGATCCTCGAGCCGACGCTGGCGCACACCGAGACGCTGCTCGCCGAGCTGCAGCGCCAGAAGAAGTTGCGCAAAGGGCCGGTGCGTGAGTGGGCGGTGTCGATCGCCGCTCCCGTCGTGCTCGCGCTGCTGCATCAGGATCCGCTCGGTGGCCGCAGCGTGCGCGCGCTCGACTTGAGCGCGTTCATCGAGGCCCACGTCGATCTGCTGATCTCTGGACTGCAGGCCTGACCGTCGCTGCCTCAGCGGCCGAACAGCTGCGTGAGGCGATCGCTGACTGGCTTGAGTTCGTCGAAGGCCTTCTTCCGCGCGCCCGCGAACACCTTGATGGAGGTGGCGTTGGCCAGCTTCCACATCGCGCCACAACCGCACGCCGCGCAGGCCTTGCGTTCGATGGCCTTGCTCAAGCGCTCCACTTTCACCACGGCTCCGGTGCGGACGTTGACCGTCTCCTGGTCGTAACTGCCGGCGCGACCATCGGGATCCAACTTCGCCCACTGCTTGTCGAAGCAGGCGAAGAACGTGTCGGCGGCTTTCG
>JANODF010000626.1:0-9277 GCA_031412555.1 Archangium sp.
CCTCGAATACGTCGACGTGATCGGCTTCGACGACGTCGACCCCGAGCTGGTGAAGAAGGTGCCCATCAACTTCGCCAAGCAGGCGAAGTTCATTCCGCTGAAGCGCGAGGGTGACTTCATCGCCATCGCGGTGGCCGACCCGCTCGACACCGCGGTGGTCGACCACGCGCGCACGATGCTCGAGTGCGAGGTGCTGGCGAAGGTCGCCCGCGGCAACACCATCATCGACGCCATCAACTCGGTCTACGACCGGTCGATCAACGAGGCCGAGCAGGTCGTCGGCGAGATGGAGGCGCAGGATCTCGACGCCGCCGAGCAGGTGCTCGAGTCAGATCAGGACCTCCTCGACACCGGCGACGAAGCCCCGATCATCCGCCTGGTCAACTCGCTGTTGTTCCGCGCGGCGAAAGAACGAGCCTCGGACATTCACATCGAGCCGATGGAGCGCGAGCTGGCCGTGCGCTTCCGCATCGACGGCGTGCTGCAGAACGTCATCAAGCCGCCCAAGCGCTACCAGAACTCGATCTTGAGCCGCGTGAAGATCATGGCGCAGCTCAACATCGCCGAGAAGCGCCTGCCGCAAGACGGTCGCATCAAGATCAAGTTGGCCGGCCGCGACATCGACATTCGTGTCTCCACGATTCCCACGGTTCATGGCGAGAGCATCGTCATGCGTCTGCTCGACAAGAGCGCCACGCTGCTCGACCTGGCGGAGATCGGGATGAACTCGACGATCCTCGCGCAGCTCGACGAGTTGATCCGGCGCTCCCACGGCATCGTGCTGGTCACCGGGCCCACGGGCTCGGGCAAGACCACCACGCTCTACGGGGCGCTGACGCGCATCAACACGCCTGAGGTGAAGATCCTCACCGTCGAAGACCCGGTCGAGTACCAGTTGAAGGGCATCAACCAGATGCCGCTCAACCCGAAGATCGGCCTCACCTTCGCGAGCGGCCTGCGCGCCTTCCTCCGGCAAGACCCCGACATCATCATGGTCGGCGAAATCCGCGACAAGGAGACGGCGCAGATCGCCATCGAAGCCTCGCTCACGGGTCACCTCGTGTTCTCCACGGTGCACACCAACGACTCTGCCGGCGCCGTCACGCGTCTGGTCGAGATGGGCGTCGAGCCGTTCCTCGTCTCGAGCTCGCTGATGGCCGTGATGGCCCAGCGCCTGGTGCGCCGGGTCTGCAAGGAGTGCCGCGAGGAGTACCTGCCCAGCGACGAAGAGGTCGCCAAGCTGGGCATGAGCATGGACAGGTTCAAGGCCTTCGGCGGAGGCAAGGTGTACCGGGCCAGCGCGCGAGGCTGCACCACCTGCAGCCGCGTGGGGTACCGCGGCCGCACCGGCATCTACGAGCTGCTCGTGCTCGATGACGACATTCGCCAGCTGGTCTTGAAGAACGTCGACTCCGGCACGGTGAAGAAGAAGGCGATGGAGAAGGGCATGCTCGCCCTGCTCGACGACGGCGCACTCAAGGTCGCGCGCGGAGAGACCACCATCGCGGAGATTCTCTCGGTCACCCAGGAGGACCTCTAAACCGCCATGCCCGTCTTCGAATACAGAGGCCTGAGCGCCGCAGGAAAGAACGTCGAGGGCCTCAAGGAAGCCGAGAGCCCCAAGACGTTGCGGTCGGTGTTGCGCAAAGACGGCATCTTCCTCACCGACGTGGTGGGGCAGGCCGAAGGTGCGATCAAGCCGGGTGGCAAGGCCAAGGCGACCTCGCTGGGCAGCACCGAGGTCAACTTCAAGCTGAGCGGCGGCAGCGTCAGCACCGACGACATCGCCGTGATGACGCGCCAGTTGGCCACCCTGCTCAAGGCGGGCGTCTCCCTGGTCGAGGCGCTGGCCGCGATGGTCGATCAGGTCGAGAAGGAGAAGTTGAAGCGCATCCTCTCCGACGTGAAGCAGCGGGTGAACGAAGGCAGCTCGTTGGGTGACGCGCTCAACACGCACGTGAAGGTGTTCGGCCCGCTGTTCGTGAACATGATTCGCGCCGGTGAGAGCTCGGGCGCGCTCGACTCGGTGCTGCTGCGCCTGGCGGAGTTCACCGAAGGCCAGGCCCGCCTCAAGCAGAAGATCGTCGGCACGATGATCTACCCGGCGATCATGTTGGTCATCGGCGGCGGCGTGCTCATCATGCTGATGACGGTGGTGGTGCCGAAGGTGACGAAGATCTTCGACGACATGAAGGTCAACCTCCCGTGGACCACCAAGCTGCTGATCTGGAGCTCGAACTTTCTCCAGAACTACTGGTTCGTGGTGGTGCCCGCGCTCATCGCCAGCGCGGTCGGTCTCTACAAGTGGGCGGGCTCGGAGACGGGCAAGCCGGTGTGGGATCGCCTGGTCTTGAAGATTCCCGTGTTCGGCCCGCTGGTGCGGCACCTCTCGGTGGCCCGTTTCACGCGCACGCTGGCCACGTTGCTCAAGTCGGGCGTGCCGCTGCTCACCGCGCTCGACATCGTGAAGAACGTCATCACCAACAGCACCATGTCGGCGGTGGTCGACACGGCCCGTGACGCGATTCGGGAAGGTGAGAGCATCGCCGCGCCGCTGAAGAAGTCGGGCGAATTTCCGCCGCTCGTCTACCACATGGTGGGCATCGGAGAGCGCTCGGGCCAGCTGGAGGACATGCTGCTCAACGTGGCCGAGAGCTACGAGTCGAGCGTCAACGTGCGCATCGGCGCGCTGACCGCCCTGCTCGAGCCGATGATGATCGTGATGATGGGTGCGGTGATCGCGTTCGTCGCCTTCTCCATCCTGATGCCCATTCTGCAGATGAACTCGATGGTGCGGTGAGGACTCCCATGCACGCTCCGGTTGTTCAAAAGCACGACCTGTTGATTCAGCGAGGCGTCACGCTCGCGCTGCTCACCCTCGCCGCGACGCTCGTCTGCGCGGCGCTCGTTCTGTACGTCTGAAAGGAAGAAGCACATGAACCGCCTCACCCGTCAGCTTGCCCGCCGCCGTCGTTCCAACCGGGGCATGACGCTCATCGAGATCATCGTCGTCATCACCATCCTGTCCTTGCTGATGGCCGCGGTCGGTATCGCCGTCATTCCCCAGCTCGATCAGGCGAAGGTCGATCGCGCGTACCTCGACATCGCGAACATCAGCAACGCGCTGAAGACCTACTACGCCAAGAAGGGCAACTACCCGGACACCGGCGGCGGCCTCAAGGCAGTGGTCGACGCGCAGATCCTCGAGAAGATGCCCGTCGACCCGTGGGACCACGAGTACGTGTACCTGAACGAGGGCGGTAAGCCGGTCGTCATGTCGTACGGCAAGGACGGCGCTCCCGGTGGCAGCGAGAGCGACGCCGACATCTCCTCGAAAGACACGCGGGGCAAGAAGTAACCCGAGCCATGAAGAAACCGGACGATGACAAGCAGAATGGGCTTTCGCCCCTGACGATCGCGGTGGCGCTGGGCGCCAGTGCGGGCGTCTGGCTGGTCATCGACGTGCTGCGGAGGGTCTTCTGATGAGGACCTCTCTTTCTGGTCGCTCCGCCTTGGCCAGTTCTCCGCTGCGCTCCGAGCCTGGCTGGTCCCGCGTTCCGCGGAACCGGCTCCGCTCCGGGGGCCTCACGCTGATCGAGATCGTGGTCGCCTTGAGCATCGTCACCCTGCTCTTCGCGGGCGTGGTGATGAGCGTGGGCGCGTTGACGGGCGCCAAGGCCAAGGAGTCATCGACCGAGCTCGCTGGCACCATCCGCTCGCTCTACGACACGGCGGCGTTGTCGGGCCGCACCTGCCGCCTGGTGTTCACCATGCCGCCGGAGAAGGACGACGAGACGCCGGTCACCTGGCGTGCGGAGTGCGCGAAGGCAGGCGCCACGGCCTCGGCCAAACGCGAAGAGGAACTGAAGGAGGCGCAGAAGCCGCTCAAGGACAAGGTGGCCGAAGACTCCCGCTTCCGCCGGCTCGATTCGGATGACGCCCCCACCCTGCAGCAACTGCAGGAGCAGGAAAAGAACCGGGTGGACGAGGCCGCGAAGTTCTCGGACTTCAGCAGCGAAGACGTGGTCGAGAAGACCCTGCCTTCGAGCGTGAAGATCGAAGTGTGGACGGCCAAGCAGCGTCAGGCTGCCAAGTCGGGCGTGGCGTATCTGTACTTCTTCCCTCAGGGCTACACCGAGCGCGCGCAGGTCTGGGTCAAGCAGGGCGAGAACACCTGGACGCTCACGATTTCCCCGCTCACCGGGAAGACGAAGATCCACAACGAGGATCTCGAGGTTCCCCACTCATGAGCAACCAGGGAAAGACACCGGTCACCCCGAGAGCAGTCGAGGGGTCACTGGCTGCCCGAAGCGGAAGTGCTCCCTCGACTGCTCTCGGGAGGAACGGTGGCCGGCTGCGTAGGCGCGCCTTCACCCTGCTCGAAGTGGTCGTCGCGCTCGCCATTCTCGGCGTGTCGTTGGTGGCCGTGCTCGACATCAACGCGAGCGCTGTCTACTCGCACGTGTACGCGAAGAAGCTGACCGTCGCGACGCTGCTGGCCCGCTCGAAGATGACGGACCTCGAGCAGAAGCTCTACGACGAGGCGCTCAGCCCCGACGACGACGAAGACGCGGGTGACTTCAGCGCGGAAGGTTGGCCCGGGTACAAGTGGCGCGCGAAGATCATCGTGCCCAAGACCAACGGGCTCACCCCGGAGCAGCTCTTCGGCGCGCTCTTCAACTTCCCCATGGGTGGTGAAGGCAGCATGCTCAGCGGTCTGTTCGGCGGTGCCACGGGCAGTGCAGCCGCGGGTGCAGCAGGTGCCGCGGCGCAAGGTGCTCCCGGGGCGGCAGGCGCGGGTGGGTTGCTCGGTGCGCTCGGGCCGATGGCCGGCATGGCGCAGCAGCAGTTCACCCAGATGGTCGATCAGCTGCAGAAGTCGGTGCGTGAAGTGCACCTCACGGTGACCTGGAAAGAAGGGAAGATCACCGAGAGCATCGACGTGGTGACCCACGTGGTCTCGCTCGGGCCCGGCAGCGATCGCAATGGTGGCGCGGCCGCCGCCGCCGGCAACCCCGGCGCGCAGAACGGCAACCTGGTGCGCCCCGATGGCACCCCCGCCCGCGCGCCGAGACAAGGCCCGAACGGCAACATGGTCGACGACGACGGCACGCCCCTGCAGCCGAGCGCGCAGAACCAGCTCAGCAGCCCGCAGCTCAACCAACTCAACATGCTCAACGGGCCCCGGCCTCAGTTGAACAACCAGATCATCAAACGATGAGCGCCCGACGCACAGGTTTCACTTTGATGGAGGTGGTCATCGCGATCGCGATCACTTCGTTCATCGGCGTGGTGATCGGCGTGAGCTTCAACACGACCATCCAGAACAAGGAGATCATCGAAGGTCAGGCCGAGCACTACCGCATGCTGCGCACCGCGATGAACCGCATGGTGCGTGAGATCGGCGCGGCCTACGTGAGCGATCGGTACGATCCCAAACGGTTCCGCGACGCGTACGACCGCCCCAGCAACTTCGTGGGCAAACGCGACACGCTGATGTTCACCACGATGTCCCACCAGCGCCTGTACAGCGACGCCAAGGAGTCGGACCAGATGGTGGTCGAGTACTCCGTGAAGACCTCGCCCGACCAGAAGGCGCGTGGGCGAACTGACCTGGTGCGGCGCGAGAAGGTGCTGATCGAGGAGCGCATGGAGCGTGGCGGCACCGAAGACTCCCTGTTCGAAGGCGCCAAGAAGATCGAGTTCCAGTACTGGAACAGCGAACGCAAACAGTGGGAAGACGAGTGGGACACCCGGCGCGCTGAGCGGAAGAGCATCCTGCCCACGCGCGTGAAGATCACGATGACCGCGGTCGACGAGAGCGGCAAAGAGGTCAAGTACACGACCCAGACCCGCATCATGTTGAACACCGAGTTCCCGAGGTACGAGTGATGGCTCGACTCAGGTCTCGCAGATTGCCCCTCACCCCGACCCTGTCCCCGCGTGCGGGACGAGGGGGCAAAAGGAGTGAGCGTGGCATCGCCATGCTGCTCGTGCTGGTCGGCATCGCCGTGCTCGCGCTGGTGGCCAATGAGGTTCGTTACAACTCGATCGTCGAGCTTCGCCTCGCCACCAACCAGCGTGACGAGCTGCGCGCGCACTACCTGGCCAAGTCGGGCATCGCGATGTCGCGGCTGATGCTGCGTTTTCAGAAGCAGCTCGACGCGATTCAGATCCCCAACCTGGGCGGCATGCTCGCGGGAATCATGGGTGGAGGCGGCGCGGGTGGTGCCAACCCGCTGGCGGCCCTGCTCGGCGGCGCGGGTGGTGCGAACCCGCTCGCGGCACTCGGTGCGCTGGGTGGAGCCGGTGGGGCCGGCGCCCTGGCGGGTCTGCTCGGTGGTGCAGGTGGCGCCGGCGGTGCGGGTGCCGGCGGCGGCAGCATGTCGATTCAGCTGTGGAAGATGGCGAAGATCGACTGCCACATGCTCGCGCAGATGGTGCCCGAGTACGACGAGAAGGACGCGGTCATCAAGAAGTCGGGCCTCGGCAAGAAGTTCGACTTCGACGACGAGAACCCCGAGCTGGGCCAGGCGCAGGCCACCCGCCGCTTCGGCGCGTTCACCGGTTGTTTCGACACGGTGATCACCGACGAAGAAGAGCGCATCAACTTGAACAAGCTCGACGCGCCGCAAGGCACCTCGATGCCCCTGCTGCAGATGCTCATCAGCACCCTGGGCGACAAGAAGTACGAGTTCCTCTTCGAGAAAGAAGACTCGAACCGGGTGAAGCTCACCCCGGTCGAGGTGATCACCAACTTCCGCGACTGGGTCGACGAAGACGAGACCGGCTCGACCTTGAACCTCTCCGGTTCGGGTGACCCGTTCTTGAAGGGCTTCTCCGACGAGAACGGCGGCTACGTGAAGTACGACCCCGCCTACCGCGCAAAGAACGCCCGCTTCGACAGCCTCGACGAGCTCTTCATGGTGCACGGCGTGAACGACCGCTTCATGGCGGCCTTCAAGGAGAAGCTCACCGTCTACCCGAACGTGAACTCGCGCCTGAACATCAACACCGACGATCCGGTGCTGCTCGAGGTGGCGATTCGTTCGGTGACCGACCCGCTCCGCCCCGATCCCCGCATGGCCGACCCCATCTTCATGGACACGCTCATCAAGAAGATCCGCGCGGCGCGCGTGTTCGCGTTGTTCGGCATGAGCGTGAACGACTTCGTGATGATCGTCGCGGCCGCCGGCATCCCCATCAACGCTTCGATTCAGAACAACGTGCAGGGCAACCGTTTCATCGGCGACAAGAGCACCACCTACCGGGTCCGCGTGACCGGCAGCGCGGGTGACGTCACGCGCACCATCACGGCGGTGGTGCGGCTCGACGACACGCTCGGTCGTCTCGTCTATTGGAGAGAGGAATAACCCATGGCTCGCGTTCTTGGCCTCGACTTGGGAAGCCACACCCTCAAGGGCGTCATCGTCGAGACGACCTATCGTGGGGCGACCGTGAAGAGTTACTTCACCGCCCCCGTTCCACCCGACGGTGAACGTCTCGATCGGCTCAAGGCCGCGCTGCCCCTGCTCCTCGAGCAAGGCGCGGGCCTGGTCGACTCGGTGGTCATCTCGTTGCCCGGCACCACGCTGGCCACCCACCCCATCGCCCTGCCCTTCAGCGATCCCAAGAAGATCGAGTCGACGCTCGCCTTCGAAGTGGAGAGCCAGCTCCCCTACGATCTCGACGACGCGGTGTACGACCACCAGGTCGGCGTCTCCGACGAGAAGGGCGCGCAGCTGCTGGTCGGCGTGGCCCGCAAGACCGAGCTCAAGCCCACCCTCGACGCGCTGAAGGAAGCGAAGCTCGACCCGCGCATCGTCACGCACGCGGGCCTCGTCTATCAAAACCTGATCGCCACCCTGCCCCCCAGCACCGTGGATGGTGATGCGGCGGTGGCCGTGCTCGATCTCGGTCACGAACGTTGCAGCCTCGCCATCGGCAAGCCCGGCGGCTCGGTGGAGTTCGCCCGCACCTTCGCCGGCGGCGGCTGGTCGCTCACCAAGGCGCTCTCCAACGAGTTCAAGATCAGCCTCGCCGACGCGCAGGCGTGGAAAGAAGAACACGGCGCGGTGGGCACCGAAGTGGTCGGCGCGGAAGCCGAGCGCGCCTCGGGCGCCTTCATGCGCGCGCTGCAGCCCGTGCTGCGCGACCTGCGCTCTTCGCTCAAGTCGTACAACGCGCGCTCGAATCACCGCACCGTCGGCGTGTTGTTGCTGTGCGGCGGCACCTCGAAGTTGAAGGGCCTCGCCGAGCAGCTGGGCACGGATCTCAACCTGCCCACGCGGGCCCTCGAGCTCCCCGCGGAGACGCGTGAAGTCATCGGGGTGAACCGACCCGAAGCGGCGCAGGCCTATGCGCTCGCGCTGCGGGGCACGGCCACCGGCACCAAGGCGCCCCGCTTCAACCTGCGGCGCGGTGAGTTCGCCTTCAAGAGCGACTTCGACTTCGCCTCCGACAAGCTGGGGCAGATCGCGGCCTTCGCGGTGGTGCTCTTCGTGCTCTTGATCGCCAGCGGCATCGTGCGCAACTCGGTGCTGGAGCGGCGGGAGAAGCAGGTCGACGCGGTGTTGTGCGACGTCACGCAGCGCATTCTGGGCAAGTGCGAGAAGGACTTCACCATCGCCCTCTCGTTGCTCAAGGGCCAGGAGAGCCCGGCCGCCGGCATTCCCCCGCGCACCGCCGCCACGCTGCTGGCCGAGCTCACTTCTCACGTGCCGCCCGACATGAAGGTCACCTTCGACAAGGTGGTCATCGATCTCGATCGCATCTCCTTGAGCTCGGAGACGGAGAACTCCAAGTCGTTGGAGGAGCTGATCGGCGCGCTCAAGACCTACAAGTGTTTCAAGGAAGTGAACGAGGGCCGCGTCGAGAAGAGCAAAGACGGCACCAAGGTCACCACCCGCCTCGACATTCAGGTCGAGTGCCCCACTGACGCGGAGCCGCAGGGATGAGCGCCATCACCGATCTGCAGACGACCATTCAGACCTCCTTCGCGGCGCTCTCCTCACGCGAGAAGCGCATGGTGGGCGGCGCGGGCCTGGCCGTGAGCGTGTTCGTGCTCTTCATGGTGATCTTCTCCTTCAACAGCAAAGCCGACGCGATCCGAAGGCGCACGGCCGACAAGATCATCAAGCTCGACGAGGTGCAGACGCTCGCCTCTGGCTACCGCGACGCGAAGGCCAAGCAGGACATGCTCGAGGGGCAGCTGCGCCTCTCCAACGTGCGCCTGGTCAGCTACCTCGAGGAGAAGGCCAAGCCCGCGGGCATCGAG
>JANODF010000627.1:0-9599 GCA_031412555.1 Archangium sp.
AGCGGATTCAGCGAGAGCAAGCTCGCGTCGAAGCCGAGCGCCGGCAGCAACGGGAGACCGAGCGTGCTGAGACCGAGCGGATGCGGCGCTCGGCCTCGAGACGCGCTGCCTCACGCTGAGCGCGCTCGGCTTCCGCGCGCGACGCCTCCTGCTGCTGGCGGCGCTCGGCCTCGAGACGCGCTGCCTCACGCTGAGCGCGCTCCGCTTCCGCGCGCGACGCCTCCTGCTGCTGACGGCGCTCACCCTCCATCCGTGCTGCCTCACGCTGAATCCGCTCACCCTCCATCCGTGCCGCCTCCCGCTGGATTCGCTCAGCCTCAGCACGCGCTGTTTCACGCTGCATGCGCTCGGTCTCGGCGCGCTCGGTCTCTCGTTGCTGCCGGCGCTCGGCTTCAACGCGAGCTGCTTCTCGTTGAATCCGCTCGGCCTCGACACGCGCCGCTTCGCGCTGCATCCGCTCGGTCTCAGCACGCTCGGTCTCCCGTTGCTGCCGGCGCTCGGCTTCGACGCGAGCTTGCTCTCGCTGAATCCGCTCGCCCTCGACACGCGCCGCCTCGCGCTGCACCCGCTCAGCTTCAGCACGCGCCGCTTCACGTTGCTGACGACGCTCCGCTTCGACCCGCTCGGATTCGCGCTGCTGACGGCGCTCCGCCTCGACCCGCTCGGATTCACGTTGCTGACGACGCTCCGCTTCGACCCGCTCGGATTCACGCTGCTGACGGCGCTCCGCTTCGACCCGCTCGGATTCACGCTGCTGACGGCGCTCCGCTTCGACCCGCTCGGATTCACGCTGTTGACGACGCTCCGCCTCGACCCGCTCGGCATCCCGCTGGCGACGCTCGGTTTCGGCACGCTCCGCTTCACGCTGCCGGCGCTCACCATCAACTCGCCCAGGTTCCCGCTGCTGCCGGCGCTCCGCCTCGACGCGATCCGCTTCAGCGCGCTGCCAGCGTTCAATCTCGAGCCGCTCATTCTCACGTTGGCGACGCTCGGCCTCAGCGCGTTGACCCTCACGCTGCCGGCGCTCTGCATCGATCCGCGCATCCTCACGTTGGCGACGCTCAGCCTCAGCGCGTTCACCCTCACGCCGCCGGCGCTCCGCATCGATCCGCGCCGCCTCAGCGTCCCGGCTGACCCGCATCCCGCGCTCGAACGGCCGCCGCCTCTGAACGTCACGCCGCCCCGGCGCCCACGCCCACGGCACCCCTTCACTGCGCCGCTCACGACGAACACACCGCTGCCCATCGACGAAGACGTACGTGTCGCCCTCGAAGTACTGCTCGGTCACGTAGAAGAAGACGTCGCCCTCGTAGAAGAGCTCGTCGGCCACGTACGGATAGGCCTCGACCGTCTCGACCACGACCTGGGTCACCACCACCGGAGCAAGCCCGCCCGAGTGCACGCACCCCGAAGCCAGCAGCATCACCACCAACGCGTTTGCAGTTCTCACGCGGCCAGTGACGCGCCATCCCCCCGAAGCCATTCACGCTGCCGGTTTAAAGAAGTATTTGGCCCCTCACCCTGACCCTCTCCCCAGAGGGGAGAGGGGACTTCCTGTGTAATTGTTCTTGGCAAACCTTCCTGAGGGCAGCTCTCGACAATCAAGAATGCGAACCAGCGCCGCCAAGAACCTCCCGATTCCCCGCTGCCCGCCGATGAACACCCAGCTGCTCGGTCCCAAGGGCGGCAAGCACCCCATCCCGCGCTGCCCGCCGATGAACATCCACCTGCATGGGCCCAAGGGCGGCAAGCAGCCGATCCCGCGCTGCCCTCCGATGGATCTCTTCGAGATCCGCAAGAAGTAATCAGCCCTCTCGCAGACGAGCGGCTTGCAGCATCAGGTAGTCCCGCTCAGCAGCGCTCGCCGTTCTCCGTGCAGCCCGTTCGAAACAGGTGATCGCGCCCGAACGATTACCAGCGCGCTCCAGCAGGTGCCCACGCGCTGCTTCGAGCCGATGTTGACCCGAGAGCCGTGAATCTTTGGCCAGCTCGTCGAGGCGCTCCAACCCCGCGGCCGGCCCCTGCACCATGGCCAACGCGATCGCGTGACTGAGCGCGACCATCGGGTTGTCGTTCATGCGCAGCAGCACCGAATACAAACTCAGAATCTCAGGCCAGTCGGTGGTCTCCGTGCTGCTGGCCGAATCGTGCAGCGCCGCGATGGCCGCCTGCAGCTGGTACGCACCGACCGCACCGCGCGCGAAGGTCTCGGTGATCAACTTCGTGCCCTCGTCGATCTCCGCGCGATTCCACCGGCTGCGATCCTGCTGATCGAGCGGAATGAGCTCGCCTGCGGGTCCCGTTCTCGCGTCGCGCCGCGCGTCGGTCAGCAACATCAACGAGAGCAGCCCCGCGACCTCCGGCTCCTGGGGGATCAACCGCCGCAACAGCCGCGCGAGGCGCAGCGCTTCCGTCGACAAGTCCACCCGTCGCAGCGCCACGCCCGAGCTGGCCACGTACCCTTCACTGAAGATCAAATAGAGCACGTGCATCACCGAGCCCAGCCGGCTCGTGTACTCCGCGGGGCCCGGCGCTTCGAAGGGAATGCCCGACGTCTTGATGGTCTGCCGCGCCCGGCTCAGCCGCTGGGCCATGGTCGGTTCAGGCACCAGGAACGCGCGCGCGATCTCCGCGGTGGTGAGCCCTCCGATGGCCCGCAACGTCAGCGCGATCGCCGACGCGCTGGTGAGCGAGGGGTGACAACACATGAAGAACAAATCGAGCGTGTCATCGCGGGCCACGGCGAGGGCCTCATCGGCTGCGAGGGCGAGCTGCTCTTCGGGGGGCACCAGGCTGACCACGATCGATTCGCGCAGCCGCCGGGCCGTCTCGGCGCGAACGTGATCGACCACCTTGCGAATGGCCACGCTGGTCAACCACGCGCGCGGATCCTCCGGCAGCCCTGCCCGCGGCCACTGCTGCGAGGCCGCCAGCAGCGCTTCCTGCACTGCGTCTTCACACGCGCCCAGGTCGCGATAGCGGCGCACCAGGCTGCTCAGCACCCGCGGCGCGAGCTCGCGCAACAGCAGCTGAACGTCGTGCTCCACTCAGCCCTGATCCGTCGGAGGAGCGCTCATCACCTCGCGCACCTCGATGTTCAGATGCATCGGCTTGCCTCCCGGTCCGGGCGCCATCGAAGCCTCAGCGGCGATCCGGTACGCACGTTCGGCGGTCTCCACGTCGACGAGCCAGAAGCCAGCGAGGAACTCCTTCGACTCGGGAAAGACGCCGTCAGTGACGGGCTCCCCATCGGGGCCGGCTTTCACCAGCTTCGCCTGATCAGGCCCGGCCAGACCCTGCGCCGAGAGCAGCTCACCGTTGCCCGCCAGCTTCACCGCGAAGCCCTTCATGAAGTTGATGTGCGCCTCGAGGTCTTTTCGCGCCCAACCAGCGACCTGGTAGGGCCCGTTGCTTGGCGTGTTCATCATGAGCATGAACTTCATGAGGTCCCCGCGCGGGCGCGCTCGAGGGCGGCCAGATCGATCTTCTGCATCGCCATGAACGCCTGAATCACCCGACCTGCCTTCACGGGATCTGCGTCCTGCAGCGCCTTCATCAGGCCATTGGGCACCACCTGCCAGGACACGCCGAACTTGTCCTTGAGCCAGCCGCACTGCGTGGGCCTGCCGCCACCGGCGAGCAACTTGTCCCAGAACAGGTCGACCTCGGGCTGATCCTCGCAAGCGATCATCAACGAGATGGAGTCGTTGAAGGTCTGCTTGGTGTTCCCATTGAGCGCGATGTAGCGCTGGCTGCCGAGCTCGAAGCTGACGCTCATCACGGCGTCACCCATGCGATCGACCGAGACGACGCGCGAGTCGCCGCCGAAGATCGAGACGTAGTGCTTCGCCGCCTCTTCCGCTTCGGTGTTGAACCACAGGAAGGTGGTGATCTTCTGTGAAGCCATGTGTTTCTCCTTGGTTGGAGCCCGGTCGGGCTCGGGTTCACCAGTAAGTCGGAGCCGTCACCGGAATATCGACATGGCATTTTCCAAAAGAATGGAGGCAGCGATTACGCGGTGCGGGTCTCTAGCGCGGTGCTCCACGCGATGACCCGGTTTCGCCCCGCTTCTTTGGCCGCGTAGCAGGCCGCATCAGCTCGCTTGAAGGTGAGGCCCGGGGTGGACGACGGATCGACCACGTCGACCCCCACGCTCACGGTCAAAGGAATCTCGCTGCCCTCGAAGTGGCAGGGGGCCTCGGCGACGGCAGCGCGCAGCTTCTCGCTGAGCTCGAGGGCCTCGGCCCGGGTGGTGCCAGGCAGCACCACCACGAACTCCTCACCGCCCAGCCGCGCGATGAAGTCACCTTCGCGTCGCACGTGTTTTCGCAGCACGTCGGCGAAGTGTTTCAGGCAGGCATCGCCCGCCAGGTGGCCGTGGCGATCGTTCACCCGCTTGAAGTGATCGAGGTCGAGCACCAACAAAGCGAGCGATACGCCCTGTCGAGCGGCGATGCTCGAGGCCTGCTGCCAGCGCAGCTCGTAGTTGCGGCGGTTCGCCAGCCCCGTCAACGAATCGGTGAGCGAGAGCAAGGCCACTTCGGCCCGGCTGGCGAGCAGCTCGACCTCGGTGTCCAGTTGGCTCGAGTACTCGGCCGCGGATCGGCGCAGGTTGGCCAGCAGATAGAAGCTGTAGAAGAACAAGGTGATGCCCGTCGAACGAAGGTCGAACGAAGGCACCAGGAACACGGCCACGCCGGGCAGCATCAGCGCCAGAATGCTCAGTCGCGCCTGTCGCGGGTGCATGGCGAAGGCCTGACTGGCCGCGGTGCAGAAGGCCATCGTGGCCAGCGACGCGACCAGAATGGCGCTGTCAGGCTTTCGCTCGAGCCACCCCACCGTCGCTGGAATGAGGCCCCAGCCCACGGAGCTCGTGTGCACCAGCAGCCAGTGCTCGCGCTCGAACTTCCGAAACGTTTCGGGCGTTGCGTCGTCAGCGGGCGGGCGGTGCCGGTAGCGCGCGAACCACAGTGCACCGAAGAAGAGCGCTGGCAACACCAGCCACCCCGACCACCGAGCGGCGTGCTCCGAGACCGCGAGGAGCAGCAGGTACGCCACCAGATAGAAGACAGGGCCGATCAACCCCCGCGCATAGAAGTCGTGGCTGCTGCGGCGCAGCCGATAGCGCTCGGTCGCTTCGGGAGTCATGGAGGCGACGTGCTATCCCAAGCGCGATTCCCCGCAGCGCAGACTTTCGTCAGCCACGGCCCGAGGCAGGCCGTTAAGAACGCCGCGATGAACCTCGCCTTCGACGCTCAGTCCGTGCTGGTGACCGGCTCGACCGCCGGCATCGGCTTTGCCGCAGCGCTCGCCTTCGCGAAGGAAGGAGCCCGGGTGATCGTCAACGGCCGCACGGAGGAGCGCGTGCGCGCCGCGGTCGCGAAGATTCAGAATGAGGTGCCCGGCACGGCAAGGCCGTCTTCGCTGCTGCGCCGCTTCATCACCGTCGAGGAAGTCGCGAACACGATCGTCTACCTGTGCAGCCGGCTGGCCAGCGCGACGAATGGCGCCGCGGTGCGCGTCGATGGTGGGGTGGTGCGCAGCATCGTCTGACCCACCGTTCACCCCGAGCCCAGTCGAAGGGTCACTTGGCGCACGAAGCAGAGGTGGCCTCTCGACCGCGCTCGATGCGAACGGTGTTCCATCAGAGGTGTCTAGATCGTTCCTGAAGGCCATCCGTTGAAGCCCGCTCACCCAGGGGCTCCCCATGTCTTCACGTGCTTGGCTCACCACCGCCGTCCTCGTTTCCTTCAGTGCGACCGCCGCAGTTCCCGGCGACGACACGCTCCGGCCGGCGGCCCAGAAGGGCATCACCTTCCTCGCGAAGACCGCGCTCGAGTGGCAGACCTCGCATGGAGGCTGCTTCGGCTGTCATGTGCAGGCGGTCTCCATCGAGGGCCTCGCGGTCGGTAAGCACCACCAGTACGAGGTTCCGAAGGCCGAGTTCAGCGCGCTGCTCGGCAACCTCATCACGGGCCCCTCGGGCATTCGTTCCGCCGGCGGGCTCTCACCCGCCACCTTCCCGAAGACCTCGCGCGCCTTCGCCGGTGCGGGGCTCGCACGCTACGACCAGTACCTCGACGGCAAGTTCACCGACGACTTGCTGCGCGTCTGCAAGGAGCTGCTCCCGATTCAGCGCGCCGATGGAGCCGTCATCGGTGATCACCCGGTGATGGGCCCGGTCGCCGCGGGTACTTTGCAGAGCACCCACCAGGCGATGCAGGCTTGGCGTCAGTGCTACGCGCGCTCGGCCGACGACGCCTGGCGTGCGCCCTTGCGCCGTGCGGAGACCTTCGTCGCCACCACGGTGAAGTCGTGGAAGCTCGCGGGCACCACGCCAGCCGACCAGCTCATTCAGAAGAAGGTCGCGCTGCAGGACCTCAACCACGCGCTGATGGCCCTGGTGGCCGCGGGCGTGGGCGGCACGGAGCCGTCGACCGCCGCCATCGTGAAGGAGCTGCTCTCTCGTCAGAGCAAGGATGGCGGTTGGGCGTTCGGTAAGACGGGGCACCCGATGACGGACAACTTCATGTCGTACCCGGCTGACGACGTCGCCTCGAACCCGCTCGCCACGGGGCAGACGGTCTACGCCCTGCGCGCCGCGGGACAGAGTGAGCAAGACGCCCCCATCACGCGGGGCCTGCGCTGGTTGATCAGTCATCAACAGAAGGACGGCGGCTGGGGCAGCAGCGGCGCGGCCAAGGCGGAGGCGATGTGGGCGGTGCTTGGGCTGGTCTCGGTCGACGTGGTGACCCTGTCGGTGCGCGGCGTGAGTGATGGCGAGAAGGTGGTGCCTGGCGTGCGCATCATCGTCGAGGCGAAAGACAACACCGGCCTCGCGGTCGACGCGGTGTCCCTGTTCCTGGACGACAAGGAGGTGGCGAAGGTGAAAGGCCCCGAGCTCTCGTTCGCGTTGCCTGCGCTGCCGACGGGCAAACACTTCATCGACGCGGTGGCGACCAACGCCCGGGGCCAGCTCAGCCGCCGCCGCCTCGAGCTGTTCTCGGGCGACGTCTTCCTCACGCAGCTCGGCAGTCAGTTCGACGAAGCGCGCCAGGTGACTGAACTCTCGCTGCGCAACATCGCCACCAACGACGACAAGGGGAACGTGGTGTTCGAGGTCTTCCAGCTGGGCGAGAGCGGCGCTGACCCGAAGCCCGAAGCGCGGGTGAACGAGTCGACCTCGCCCTCGGCGCCGGGGCCGATGAGCCTCACCTGGGAAGGCAAGGGGAAGGACGGGAAGTTGCTCCCGCGCGGCCGCTACCTGGCGCGGTTCTCGTTCAAGGACGCGCAGGGCAAGGTGCTGCAGAGCGAGTCGCAGGTGTTCTTCCACGACAGCGAGCGGGTGCAGCGCGAGAAGACCGGCGAGTTCGTCGGCAACCTCGGAATGAAGGGTGGCAGCGCGGGCTTCGCGGCGGATTCGACGGTCGAGCTGGTCGGTGACGATGGCAAGGTCTTCGCGACGACGCGCTCGAATGAGGCGGGCAACTTCCGTTTCAAGGCGGTCCCGAAGGGCACGTACCGGGTGCGCGCGAAGAAGGACGGGTACAAGGATCTCGAGTCCGCGCCGATGAAGGCAGAGCCCGCAGCGGCACCGGCCGCTGCCAGCATGAGCTGGTGAGTCTGTTTTGAATCGCTAAACAGTGGCGTTCGGAAAAGACAGCGAATCAGCACAATCAGAATGTGACCTCATCTGACTCCCGGCGGCCGGCCGGTTCATGGAGGTCCCGTCATGTTTCGAACGTCACTGCTCGCTGTCTCCTTGTTCCTCGCTGCGTGTGGAATCGAGTCCGCCGAACCGGCGCTGCAGGAGGAAGCGCCCCTGGTGGCGCAGCAGCCTGCCTCCACTACGGAGCGCATGGAGATCCGTGAACTCACGCCGCAGGTGCGCCCCTCGCAGCTCGTTCCGCTGGCTGGCCTCATCAACGTGCACTCGTTGGACGTGCCCGACGGCACGCAGGTGCGGTACGTGCTCGGCATGCTGGGCTGCGGCATCTCGGTGCTGGGCCGCGGTACGGCGACGGTTCAGGGCGGCGCGTTCGACATCTCCTTCGAGCCCGACCCGGCGCCGTTCGGCGGGCTGAGCCTGTTCGTTCAGTTCGACCAGGCGGGGACGTGCGACCCCGAGACCAGCACCGTCTACGAGGTCGGGGTGAGCGAGTCGGGCACGGTCGATCTCTCCGTGCTGCCCGAGAACACCTTCGGTGGCTGCTGGGTGTTCGACCTCTGACAGCTGCTGCCGGTGCGCGCGTGGGTCGGGGCAGGTAGAGTCTGAGGATGAATCATGAGGGCGCAGCCAGCCTCCAGCTCAGCGACACCGGCTGCGCGCTCGGGGAGCGACCATGTCTGACGTGCGCCTCCGACATCCGAACGCCACCATGAAGGAGGTGGCGGTCGCGTTCGTTCGTCGCGTCTATGGAGACGCGATCGCCGACTGCTTCGCCAGGCACCAGAGGTGAAGGTCGAAGACTCCATCGCAAAAGTCAGCGAAGTGGCAGTGCCCGCAACGTCTTGGCCATGGTCGCGAAGAGCGCTGCGCGTTCGTCACCGGTGCGGCTGAACAACCGGAACCAGTCGGTGCGCAGCGGCCGCTTGGGCAACAGCCGGAGCAACCGTCGACGCTTGAGATCATCTGCGACGAGGTACTCCGGCAAGATCGCCACGCCGTGACCCTGCAGCACGATCTCCCGAACCGCGGCGATGGTGCCCATCGAGAGCACCTCCCCGAACATGAGGTCAGCGCCGCCCGGAGCGCCGCGCAGGTAGGAGGCGAGGGGTTGGCCCGCGTCGATGTCGATCAGCCGGTGCGCGCGGAGATCGGAGTCCTTCTTGATCGGCATGCGTGCGAGGTGCTTCGGACTGCCCACCAGCAGGTAGCGCTCTTCGTGGAGCGGATCTCCGAAGAGCGACGGGTCGACGATGCGCATTGAGCCGATGGCGCAGGGCAGGGTGCCGTCGCGCACGCGGCCGAGCAGATCACCACCGGCGCCGAAGCTGAGATGAAAGGTGACGTGCGGGAGCGCCTGCTGCATCACCGGCAACGCGGGGATGACCCAGGACATGCCCAGCTCGTGGCGAGTGCCGACGGTGACGTCGAGCGCCGGCGGGCCGAGCTCACCGCGCGCGATGCGCATGGCGCGTTCGGCTCGCAGCAGCGCGTCTTTGGCGGCAGGGAGCATCACGGCGCCCGCGTCGGTGAGCTGCACCGAGCGCGTGGTGCGGATGAAGAGTGGTTGGCCGAGTTGGTCTTCGAGCTGCCGAATGCGGCCACTGACGGCGGCGGGTGTGAGTGCCACGGCCTTCGCCGCTGCTCGGAAGTTGAGGCGCTGGGCCACTTCGACGAAGCAACGAAACGAATCCAATGAGGGCAGCACTGTCAGGTTCATCTGAACAGTCTCTCACCTCAGGGGGGGAAGCCGAACGACAGCTTGATCGCCGAATACTCCGGGTGAACGGTGCCATCTACGCGGCGGATGGTGAGCAACGGCTCGACCCAGGTCTTCTCGAGAAACGACTCCGGCAAGTCACTCGCCCGGGTCATGGCGAACAAGCCCACCAACGGCGGCTCGCCTTCTTTCAACGCCACGTCACGCCGCCGC
>JANODF010000628.1:0-4096 GCA_031412555.1 Archangium sp.
CAGGCTCCACGGGTTGCGTGCGCGTCCTCCTGTTGAACCCGGGAATCCTCCCTGGGCGAAACCGAGGTACACGCCATGAGCAACGATCCCGAAGTTCCCGCAAAGCAGTACACCACCCCGCGCGTCGCGGCCGAGCCCAACGACGCTGATCTCTCGAGTACGCCCGAAGCAGTGCCGAGCATCTGGGATGTGGATGCCAGTCCCGTTACCCCTCTCCAGCCGCTCTTCCTGCGGGAGGGGGAGTCGGTCGCGATTCGCCTCGTGACCACGAGGACTGCGCAGGCAGAGATTCACTTCGGGGCCCGCGGGGAAGGCAAGCTCGCTCCGGTTCGCTGCAACAAGGTTGACGGCAATGAGTGCGCCGTTTGCCTGTCCCGCATGCGTCCCACTCAGATTCATCTGCTCCTTGTCCTGAATCTGGGGGCTGCCGAACTCGGCGTGCTCACGCTCTACAAGGACTCCAGTGCCGGCTCTCTCTTCGCGCAGCTTGCCCCGCTCATGAAGCGCGCCGATCTCACAAATTTGATCGTCGAGGTGACCAAGGTGGGGAGGCGCTACCAGGTGCGCCTCTTGAAGACGGTGGATACGTCGAAGCCGGATGGCAACGACTACGGCGACGCCATTCTCCGCGACGTGGTCTCCCGCGGGCTTCCCACCAACGAAGACCTGCTCGGCACTCTCGACACCGTGAGCAACAGCGAGTTGCTCATGGATAACCCGGCCCTGGAGCGCAAGATCTCCTTGTTTCACCCCGGCTTCGACATCACCACGCTGCGCGCGTAGCCGGATGCGACGTCATCCGCCCACCACAACCCGCTGGGTCCGCACTGCTGCGGATCTGGCGGTGTTTCGCGAGCAGGAACTCACGCCAGCCCGGATTCTGGGCGGGCTGGGTGCTCACCGTGCCGGTCTCCTCGCGGTCGACCCTGGCGTCGGCAAGTCCGTCGTCATGGACAAGACGGTGGACCGCATTCGCAAGTCCGGCGAGTACGACCTCGTCGTTTATCTTACGGCACAGCGGCGCACGCTCGAGGAGCGGCCGTTCGTTCAGGAGTTCCTGACGCTGAGCGATGAAGACCGGGTTCGCAGCGACATCTTGGTGCTCGAGCCGCGGCCGCGAAAGGTGTGCGGCTCGCTGGACGCCGACTGGCGCCGCCTCGAGGCCTCTGGGTGCTCGGCGCTCGGCCGCCAGACCCTGTGCGGAAAGTGCCCTGCGAAAGCGAGCTGCTCCTGGCCGCAGCAGCTGTCGAAGGACACGCTCCGTGGGAAGCGGATCATCGGAGCCACTCAGGCGTACATCACCCAACTGCCCGACCTCGTCGCCCGGCTGCAGAAGGGCACCGGGGCCTCTCGGGTCTTGGTCATTCTCGACGAGTCGGCGTTTCTGGATGAGGGGATGCGCCTGACGATTTCGCACTCAGGGCTTGAGAAGAACCTGCATGCCCTCCGCAGCCTGCAGGGAGGCGGTGACGGGAGCGCCGTTGTGAAGCGCTGGGTCGAGGTCCTCGAGCTTGCCCTCGACGCGGATCTCGAACTCGGTGAACTCCCGGTGCCGCCGGCAATCGGCCACTCACTTTCCGCCGCCGTCCAGGCCGCCGGGCTGAGGCTCTACCCGGACGACTTCCAGTATCTCTTGTTCGACGTAGCAGCGCTTCGCTGGAGCCCTCGCTGGCGCGCGGGAAAGGACATCGGTTTCATCCGCCGGCCACACCTGAAAGCCCACGACCACCTGGTCATCGCCGCAGGCATTCCCCTCGCGGTTGCACGCCAGCGGCTCAACAACAACGACCTCCAAGAGGTCTTCCCGGGCGTGCGGTTCCTCAACGAGACAACGCGCGTATTCAACCTGCGGAGCGGGCTCGGGGCCGCCGTCAACTTCGACAAGAACGCGCCCCAGATTCTGTTCGCCGTCGCACAGTTGATTTTCCAGCTGGCGGCGGCGGGGAAGCGGTCCATCGTCGTCAGCAAGAAGCGCTTGGCGGCGCGATCCGCACAAGGACTGGAGCGCTATTTACGCGAGGTCACCAGCCTGCCGTACCGGGTCGTCCTTAACGCAGCCGGCGACGAGCTCACCGACAGCCTCGTCGTGCCCCTCATCACCTACGGCAGCGTTGGCACCAACGCCTACGAGGGGTTCGACGCGGCCATCGCACTCAACAGCTACAACGCGCGCCCCGATGTGCTCGACGAGCGGCTGAACGACGCTCACCGCCCCTCCGAAGAGGTTCGCGTCGATGTCGACACACGCGGGGGCCGGCGGCGCGCGCGCGCGAAGGGCTACTTTCCTCGGCTCCAGGGATTCGACCAGCTGGCTCAGGAATACCAGGCGCACCTTGAGGCGGGCGTCGCCGTCCAAGCGCTGGGGCGCGTCCGCTTCGCGACGCGGCCCCGTCTCGCCATCTTCTTTCAGTCCGGTGACGTGCCGTACCCGCTTGAGAATGAATTCCGCAGCCTCGAGCAGCTCCGGCTCCACTTCGGCCTCTCGACGCGCCGGGAGTGGCTCGCCACCGGTTTGGCGGCCAAGGCCAAAGTCCTCGCTGCCCGCGGGTTGACCCGCGCCCAGGTGGCCAAGGAGTTGGGCGTGAGCGAACGGACAGTCACTCGAGCCCATGCCTACCCCCAGGGGGGCGACACCAAGCCTAATTAAAGAGTTCTTATCTAGGGTTCGTGTCGCCCCCCCCCCACCACGGAGCATCAAGATGTTCGACAAGAGATTGGTGGACCGCCTGGCGGCCACTCCGGCGAGCTCGCCGCTGCTGCGGCTGGAGCGAGTACGGGTCTCGGCCGTGGACCTCGGAAAGGTTCGAGTAGTGGCAGGCGTGCCTGCCATCCAGCAGATGGAGGCCGAACTCGAGGTGCTCCAGGTCGCCCACATGGCACTCAGCTTTGTTGGAGACGGCGTTGACCTGCTGGTCCCCAAGGCCGCCGGGGTTGTGCTCGTGGCGCACCAGGGCGGTCACCTGGTTGCGGTTCGCTATGCGCTCGACCTGCGGTCCCCGGCCGTCCATGAAGCCCTGCGGCGTCTGCTGGAGCGCCCCCACAGCGTGGTCGTTGATGACCTTGTTGTGGCACAGGCGGCACTCGGGGGCCTTGGCCTGGGCTGGCCGCGCGCAACGTTCTCGACGCACCTGGCCGCCCAGCTGTTGGCACTCGGCCGAGTCCACGCGGAATACGAAGACGAGGAGGACCGGCTGGGCGCTGAAGCTGCCTCCGCTGAAAGAAGGGCGCATCAGTCGTCGCTGCTGCATCTGGCGCAGAAGTACGCCGTGGTCGTGCCGCCAAGCGCCGACCTCGGTGAGGCTCGCCGTCAGCTTGCGGCGGAGCCCGACGGGGCGCCGTTGAGCTTCACCATGGCCGAGGCGATCACCGCGGAAGCCACGATGGCGGCGGCCGTGTACGGGCACCTCCGCGCTTCACTCGTCGAGGCAGGGCTCGACTGGCACTTCGACAACGTCGAACAGCCCGGTGCTGTGGCCTTGGCTGAAAACGCCCACCAAGGCGCCACGGTCGACCTGACGCGCATGGCCATGGCGCGCGACGCCGCCAAGACCGCGGTCACATTCTACGAGACCCAGCTGGTGACCCACGGGGTGACGAACCCCCGCAGTCACGATGCCCGTCAACGTGTCTTGGGGGGGCTTGGCCTGCTTGAGCTGTTCCGCACTTCTCGGGGTATCTCGTTCGCCGAAGACACCCTGAAGGCTCACCGTGGCCGCCACCAGGTGGTGGAGTTGCTGTACCTGCACTCGAAGTTCAGCCGGCTGCTCGATGACGGCCTGCTCGATGGCGGGCTCGTCGGTGAGGACGGGCGTGTCCACCCGGTTGTTGACCCGCTGGGGACGGCCACTGGTCGGCCGACTTTTCGCCGCGGAAATCTTCCCGGTATCGGGCGAGTGCTCCGGCCCATCGTGGTGCCGGATGCCCCCGGGCTGGGTCTCTTCGAGTTGGACTTCAAGGCGCAAGAGGTCTTCATCGCCGCAGCGCACTTCCGTGACGAGCAGTTGCTGGCTGACTGCAACGGCGGGGACATCTACCTGAGGATGGTGCGCGAGTTCTGCGTAGACGCGATGGCGCCTGGCGATACGGTGCTCGACGA
>JANODF010000629.1:0-8056 GCA_031412555.1 Archangium sp.
CGAAGATGTCGGCGACGATCTTCATCGAGGGCGCGGGCGGGTAGATGTACGTGTTCCGCACCATGAACTCTTTGAGGATGTCGTTCTGGATGGTGCCGGCGAGCTTCTCCGGTGAGACGCCCTGCTCTTCCGCCGCGACGACGTAGAGCGCGAGGATCGGCAAGACCGCGCCGTTCATGGTCATCGAGACGCTCATCTTGTCGAGCGGGATGCCGTCGAACAGCAGCTTCATGTCGAGAATGGAGTCGATCGCCACGCCGGCCATGCCCACATCGCCGGTGACGCGCGGGTGATCCGAGTCGTAGCCACGGTGAGTCGCGAGATCGAAGGCGATGGAGAGCCCCATCTGACCGGCCGCGAGGTTGCGCCGGTAAAACGCGTTCGAGTCTTCCGCGGTGGAGAACCCGGCGTACTGCCGCACGGTCCACGGCTGGCGAACGAACATCGTGGAGTACGGCCCGCGCAGATACGGAGGGAATCCCGGCATGGTGCCGAGGTGATCCACGCCTTCGAGATCGGCGGCGCTGTAACGCGTGCGATGCGGAATGCCTTCAGGCGTGTCCCAACCGGGGATGACGGGATCTGCCGGAGGGTTCGCTTTGACGGAGTCGAAGTCGATCGTGCTGAAATCGGGAAGGTGTTTCATGACAGCACCTCGTTGAG
The DNA here is from genome assembly GCA_031412555.1 of Archangium sp. Lineage (GTDB taxonomy): Bacteria > Myxococcota > Myxococcia > Myxococcales > Myxococcaceae > Archangium_A. The sequence continues at coordinate 664 of JANODF010000629.1, forward strand.
CGTGGTGATGACGTCGCAGCCCACGAAGATGAAACCGTCGATGCCCGCCCTGCGGAGCTCAGCCTCGAGCGCGCCCGGCTTGCCGGCCATCAAGATCTTCTGACACCCGGCGGCTCGCAGCGCCTTCACGCGCTCGATGGCTTCGGCGGCGTACTGATCGTCAGTTCCACACAGGCAGACGATGCGCGCGTGCTCGTTCCTCGTGCTCTCGCGCGAATGAATACCGCCTGCGGCGAAGAAGCCGGTGGCGAAGCCGACGCGCGGGCGGGAGGCCGCGAAGTCGCCGAGCGTGAGCAGCACGGCTTCGATGGGGTACGGCGAGTTCTCCACCTTCACGCGCAGCAACTCGAACTGCTCCGAGTCGCGATGGCCCATGGTGGTGATGGCGATGGGCGCGCTGGGCAGTTTCTCGGTGAGGTTGGCGAACTCGGAGACACCGAGCACCGGAGCACGGCGCTTCGACAGCAGCTCGAGCCGCGCCTGCCAGGACGCCTCGAGGCGGGCTTCGAGCTTTCCAGAGGCACGCAGGGCTTCGATGCCGCCCTCCTGCTCGATCGCCTGGAAACGCTTCCACGCTTCTCGCGCGAGCGCGTCGGTGTACGTCTCGAGGTAGTACGAGCCCGCGGCGGGGTCTGACACGCGGCCCAGCGAGCTCTCGTCTCGCAGCACGAGGCCGGTGTTTCGCGCGACGCGGCGAGCGAGCGCAGAGGGCTCTCCGAGCACCAGGTCGAAGGACAACGGCGTGACGAGGTCTGCGCCACCGAGCACGGCGGAGAAGACCTGCGTGGTGCCGCGCAGCATGTTCACCCAGGGATCGCGCTGGGTGAGCGTGCGGAAGGAACAGACGGCGTGAATCAGAGTGCGCCCTGCTTCGGCCTTCGAGGCGGCGAGCAGCTTCTGCCAGACCACCCGCAACGCGCGCACCTTGCAGAGCTCAGCGAAGGTGTCGCGGCCGACGGCGATCTGCACCGCGAGCTGTTTCCCGGCCTGCGCGGGCGTCAACCCGGCCGAGATCATCGTCTCGAGGTACACAGCGCCGGTGGAGAGCGCGAAGGCGAGCTCGTCAGCCGAGTCAGCGCCCGCGTCGTGGTACCGCAGCGTGGAGACCATCGCGGCGACGCCATTGGGGAACTTCTCCGAGACGCGTTTGGCTTGGTCAGGTGCACCGATCAGCGCGAAACGCAGGTCTGCTCGCGCACTCGAAGGTAGCGAGCCATCGATTACGAAGAAAGCGTCACGAGCCTGGACTCCGGGCAGCGCGTCGGCAGACAGCCACAAACCCTCGGCGCCATTGTCGAGGTCGTCGGTCATCGTGGGCTCGTGGCGCATCACGATCTTGAATGGGGCGCCTGCGCCAATCGCGTGGGTCTGCGGCGCCTCGGTGTAGAGCGGCGCGATCGACAGGCCCTCAGCCGTCTTGAAAACCAGCGTCTTGTCGAACGAAGCGCCAGCCAGTTCATTCTCAACCTGGGCGCGCCATTCAGCGGCAGTGACTCGCGGGAACGTCATGCTCCCTTCATCCGTCAGAGTCCGGCTCGCGGCAAGGACCAGCTTGTCTCCCTCGCCCTGCGCAGCGGGGAGAGGGTCGGGGTGAGGGGCCCTTGGTGTACCAAATCAGAGCACGGCCACTTCGAGCGCCCGAAGTTGTTCAGGCCTCAGGCTGATCGTGATCTCCACAATTCTTCCCCCGACGGTCCTGAACTGCATGGCGACTGCGAGCCGGCCTCCGGGGGCTGCAACGATGCCGGGCAGGCCGTCGATGAGAACGAGCTCCGAGAACCTCGAACGCGAGTTGTACGAAAGTGCGCTCTTGATGACGTTCCTCGCGCCGACCGTTTCGACGCCCGCGTGCAGCACCACGTCGGGGTGAAGCAGCGCGAGCAGGCCATCGAAATCGCCCGCTCGCGAAGCGGCCATGAAGGCCTTCACCACCTCCTGCTGCCCTCGGATGGTCTCATCGGGAACGTTGCCACGGATCCGTTTCCTCGCCCGGGTCGCCAGCTGCCGCGCTGACTCGGAAGAACGATCCAACAAGCGCGCGATGTCGTCGAATGGCATCGCGAACGCGTCGTGCAGAACGAACGCCACGCGCTCCGCCGCGGGAAGCGTCTGCAGCACCACCATCAGCGCGTTGCCCACGGACTCGGCGAGCTCGACTTCCCGTTCGAACTCCGGAGACCGCTCGTCCATCAAGTGCGCGTCGGTGGTCGGCAGATCGAACGCTTCTTCAGGGTGCGCCTTTAGAACACGGAGTTGGTCGAGGCAGACCCGGGCGATCACCGTGGTGAGCCAGCCGCTCACGTTGTCCACGCCTTCGATGCCGGAGCGGCTCGCCCGCAACCAGGTCTCCTGCACCGCGTCGTCCGCGGCGGTCGCCGAGCCCAACATGCGAAAGGCCACCTGCTGCAGGCGGGTGCGATCAGCGCTGAATACCGCTTCGAGTCGATTCTTGGCGTCCATCGATCACATCTCCAAGTCCAGTTTCGTCATCTGCATGACGAACCGAACCACCCCTGATGTGACCACCTCGCTGTTCGATGGAGAAGAACCATGGAATCCCGGATGAAGAACCCTGCCGTCACCCTTCCCGAAGCGCTCCCCCACCTCCTGGCCCTTGGTGGCATCGTGAGGAAGGCCGGCGTGCCTCAGAACGTTCTCGAGTTGGTGAACCTACGCGCCAGCCAGATCAACGGCTGCGGCTTCTGTGTCGACATGCATTCGCGCGACCTGAAGAAGAATGGAGAGACCGACCAGCGGTTGTTCTCGGTGGCCGCGTGGCGGGACGCGCCGTTCTTCACCGATGCTGAACGGGCTGCACTCGCTCTGACCGAGGCCGCCACGCGAATCAGTGATCAGGCTGACCCGGTGCCCGACGCGATCTGGGAAGAGGTGTGCCTGTTCTTCGACGAGACCCAGCGATCGGCGCTCGTGTTCAACATCGCATTCATCAACTTCTGGAACCGCACCAACGTGGCTACCCGGCAGATCGCCGGTACGGGTTGGTAGCGTCAATCGCCACGATTCCGTCAGTGGCTTCGACAGGGACGAGTTCCGGGTCCGCGGAACGAGACCATCGGCCACACCTCGACGATTCCCCGGTGGAGCAAGGACGCAACGGCCTGGGCGAACCCACGCCGGCTCGCCCTCTCTTGACAGCAAGAGTTCCCGCACATTCGCGCTTGGCAGGCACTGCAACTGGAGGACTGGCTCCAGACGAGACGCTCCGTCACGAACGAGGCATGGGTGATGACGTCCCAATCATGATCTGAATCGCAGTTGGGAGGCATCTCCGGTTCAGATGTTGCGGCGTCTGCGACCTGAGGTGAAGCGACGAGTGGCCAGCAGCAGTGCCCCCAGCAGCCATGGGGTCACGCCAGCGCTTGCGCAGCTCTGGCGGCAGTCCATGTCGACGGTCAGCTCGACCGGTGGTGGCCGCTGTTGAACACCGGGCAGTTCCAATTCGAGCTTGATGAGCCAGGTCTGGAGCGAGTCGCGGGGCTCACCTGCCCACTCGTGGTTGCAGATCCGCGTCAAGCGGTCGACGAAGACGCGCGAGCCTCCATCGAAGTCGCGCGCCATACGGCCGTAGTCCGTGCTTCGGGCGGTGCCGTTCACCTCCAGGTTGACCCTGGCCACGTTGAGCCAGGGCCGAACTGATTCATCGATGTCCATGAAGAGTTCTCGGGTGGCGTAAGGCTCGCTGGGTAGTGGAGTGCAATACTCGTTCGGATCCGGATCGATGCGAATGGAGGGCGGGCTGAATGGAACTCCGAACGTCTCAGGAAATGGAGCGGGCTCGACGATGAGCACTTCGGCGCGCGGCTCGGAGGTAAGCCCATTGCAATCCCGTGAAGACTCGATCGTGAATTGCTCGCCGGGGCTCAGCGGGCCGGGCAGAAACAGCGTCGCATTGCCGTAGTCGCCCGTCGGCTGCAGTTCGTCGGGTGCTGCCTCCAGCGACTGAACCCCACCGTCCGGGTTCAATCGCCGAATGAAAGGCGACAAGAAGATGGTGCCTCCGTCGTCCGGGTTGAAGCGTTCGCTCGCTTTGCCGTGCGTAATGAATGCCCGCGCATTCGCTGGCAGCGATTGCTGGTCGGCTGGCGCCAACCGCTGCGCGCAGTATCGGAAGCTGCAGGCGAGGGCGGGTGATCCAACGAGGATTGTGGCGAGGAGCGTGAGGTTTCTAGCGGCTGCGAGGTGCACGGTGCTCGTTTAGCAGCGGGTGTGCCAATTCGGCCCCTCACCCCAACCCTCTCCCCGCTGGCGCAGGGAGAGGGAGTGCGGGGTCACATGTTGCGACGGTACTGGCCGCCGACTTTGTAGAGCGCGCCTGAGAGCTGACCCAGCGTGCAGACCTTGCAAGCTTCCATCAGCGCGGCAAACACGTTCCCGTTGTCGAGGGCGGCTCTTTGAATCGCTTCGAGCGTGGCGGGCGCGGTCGCGGCGTTGCGCTTCCAGAACGCGTCACGTGAGGTGATCGCGTAGTCCTTCTCTTCCTTCGTCGCGCGGATCACTTCGGGCGGTTGGACGGTCGGCGAGCCCTTCGGATCGAGGAACGTGTTCACGCCGATCAGCGGCAACGAACCGTCGTGCTTCATCGTCTCGTAATAGAGCGACTCTTCCTGGATCTTCGAGCGCTGGTACATGCGCTCCATCGCGCCCAGCACGCCGCCACGCTCGGAGATCGCGCGGAACTCGTTGAGCACCGCCGCCTCGACCAGGTCGGTCAGCTCTTCCACGATGAACGAGCCCTGCGTCGGGTTCTCGTTCTTCGACAGGCCGAACTCCTTGTTGATCACCAACTGAATCGCCAGCGCGCGCCGCACCGAGTCTTCGGTCGGCGTGGTGATCGCCTCGTCGTACGCGTTCGTGTGCAGCGAGTTGCAGTTGTCCATCAGCGCGAGCAGCGCCTGCAACGTGGTGCGGATGTCGTTGAACGCGATCTCCTGCGCGTGCAGCGAACGGCCGGAAGTCTGAATGTGGTACTTCAACTTCTGCGAACGATCGTTGGCGCCGTACTTGTCGCGCATCGTCTTCGCCCAGATGCGCCGGGCCACGCGCCCGAGCACCGTGTACTCAGGGTCCATTCCGTTGCTGAAGAAGAACGAAAGGTTCGGCGCGAAGTCGTCGATGTACATGCCGCGCGACAGGTCGTACTCGACGAACGTGAATCCGTTCGCGAGCGTGAACGCGAGTTGGCTGACCGGGTTCGCCCCTGCTTCTGCGATGTGGTACCCGCTGATCGACACCGAGTAGAAATTCCGCACCTTGTTGTCGATGAAGTGCTGCTGGATGTCGCCCATCAGCCGCAGCGCGAACTCGGTGGAGAAGATGCAGGTGTTCTGCGCCTGGTCCTCTTTCAAGATGTCTGCCTGCACCGTGCCGCGAACCGCTGACAGCGTCGCCGCGCGGATCTTGCCGTAGACCTCGGGCGGCAACACCTCGTCACCCGACACGCCCAGCAGCATCAGGCCGAGCCCGTCGTTCCCTTCGGGCAACGTGCCCTGGTACTTCGGGCGCGGAACGCCGCGGGTCTTGAAGAGCTCGTCGATCTTCTTCTCGACCTCAGCCGTCTTGCCCTGCGCCTTGATCCACTTCTCGCACTGCTGATCGATCGCCGCGTTCAGGAAGAACCCCAGCAGCATCGGAGCAGGCCCGTTGATCGTCATCGACACCGACGTCGACGGGTCCGCCAAGTCGAAGCCCGAGTAGAGCTTCTTCGCGTCATCCACACTCGCGATCGAAACGCCGGAATTGCCCACCTTGCCGTAGATGTCCGGCCGCGGATCCGGGTCTTCTCCGTAGAGGGTGACCGAGTCGAAGGCCGTCGAGAGCCGCTTCGCTGCCAGGCCACGAGAGACGTAGTGGAAACGCTTGTTGGTGCGCTCCGGGCCACCCTCGCCCGCGAACATGCGCGCCGGATCTTCGCCGTCACGCTTGAGCGGAAACACACCCGCGGTGAACGGGAACTGCCCCGGAGGACTCTCGCGCAACAACCACGTGAGCACGTCGCCCCAGTCTTCGTATTTCGGCAGCGAGACCTTGGGGATCTTGAGGTGAGAACGCGACTCAGTCACCAGGTCGAGCTCGATGATCTTCTCGCGCACCTGAAACTGGTACTTCGCCGCCGAGTACCGCTTCTTCGTCGCAGGCCACTCCGCCAGCAACCGCTTGCAGTCGGGCAGCAGGCGGTTCTCGAGCTCGCCGTAGAGCGCGACCAACTCGCCCAGAAACGCGGGTTCGCCTTCCACCTTCTCCGTCACCTGCACCACGCCGCCTGCTGCCTTCGGCTCGACGATCTCCAGCTTCTTGCGGCCGACGTTGGCGCGCAGCAGCTCGATGGTTCCGTGCAGCTGGTACATGCGCCGCGCAATGGCCGCCTGCGCACGGACCACGCCGTCGTAGTCCTCACAGGTCTCGACGATCTCCGCGAGGTAGCGCGTGCGCTCAGGCGGGATGATCCACTTCTTCTCGCTCATGCCCGGCATGACTTCGAGGTGTGACTCGAGCTTCACGCCCGTCTTCTTCGCGAGCACGCCGATGATCGCCCGGTACAGCTGGTTCATTCCGGGATCGTTGAACTGCGAGGCGATCGTTCCGTAGACCGGCACGTCTTCGTCTTTGCGATCGAACGCGTTGTGGTTGCGCTTCCACTGCTTGCGCACGTCACGCAGCGCATCGAGCGAGCCACGCTTGTCGAACTTGTTGATCGCCACGATGTCGGCGAAGTCGAGCATGTCGATCTTCTCGAGCTGCGTCGCGGCGCCATATTCGGCGGTCATGATGTACAGCGAGACGTCGGCGTGATCGGTGATCTCCGTGTCGGACTGGCCGATGCCCGAGGTCTCCACCACGATCAGATCGAAGCCGGCCGCGCGGCAGATCTCGATCGACTCACGCACATGCTTCGAGAGCGCCAGGTTGCTCTGCCGCGTCGCGAGCGAGCGCATGTACACGCGCGGGTCGTCGATCGAGTTCATGCGAATGCGATCGCCCAACAGCGCGCCACCCGTCTTGCGCTTCGACGGATCGACCGAGATCACCGCCATCGTCTTGTCTTTGAAGTCCGTGAGGAACCGACGGACCAGCTCATCCACCAGGCTCGACTTGCCTGCGCCACCGGTGCCCGTGATTCCGAGAACGGGCACGCGCGCGTTCGACTTGGCCACTTCCTTGAGGGCCGTGCGCAGACCGTCACCTGCGTCGGGGAAGTTCTCCGCGATGGTGATGAGCGAGCCCAGCGTCGAAGGATCACGATCGCGCAGCTTCGGAAGCAGCGGCTTGAAGTCGGCCTGCCGTTTCTCGAAGTCGCACTGCTTGATCACGTCGTCGATCATGCCCTGCAGGCCCATCGCCCGGCCGTCGTCCGGCGAGTACAGGCGCGTCACGC
>JANODF010000630.1:0-4262 GCA_031412555.1 Archangium sp.
CGCGACCTCCGCACTCACCGCGAGCGCAGGCACCACCGAAACCCCGAAGTCGAGCTCGACCAATCGTTTGAGCACCTCGAGGCTGCTCATCTCCATGGCCACGCGAGGGCTCAACTTCAACATCGCGAAGTGCCGCTCGAGCCAGGCACGTGACGCAGTCGTGCGATCGAGCAACACCAGCGGAAACTTCGCCAGGTCCTGCAACCGCACCTGCTTCTTCTTCTCCAGCACATGCCCGCGGGGAACGATCACCACGTCACGCTGCTCGACGAGCGGCACCTGAGTGAGCGCCTCCACCGCCGTCGAGCCGCGGGGCAGTGGCAACGACACCACCCCGAGATCCAACTCCCGGGCGGCCACCTTCTCGGCGATGGCAGGTGAAGTGCGGTTGTCGAGGTGCAGCTCCACGCCCGGGTGCGCACGACGGAACGCAGCGAACACCGGCGGCAGCAAGTGCGTCGCCAGGGTATCGGTGGCGCCCAGCGCGAGCGTTCCGGTCACCACCTGATCGAGCTGCTGCAACGCCGCGCGCGTCTGCTCGAGCGCATCGAGCACCGTCGTCGCATGGCTGCGGAGCGCCTCACCCGCTTCAGTGAGGCGCAGCTTCCGACTCGAGCGATCGAAGAGCGGCTGCCCCACATCGGCCTCGAGCGCCGCGATGGTCTGGCTGACCGACGACTGGGTGAGGCCGAGATTCCGCGCGGCGGCCGAGAAACCACCCAGCCGCACCACCGCGTCGAACAACCTCAGCCGGTCACTGCGCAGCTCGAGCTTCATCGCCGGGTCTTCTTCGCCCTGGTCGCGCTTTGACGCCGCTCCAACCAATCCAGAGGGCGCTCCATCACGGTGGCCTCACTCAAGCTCACCCCCGCACGCCGCGTGGCCTTCGAAGGGTCGAGCAGCTGAACCACGCCGTCGGGGCTGACCTGCGCGATGAGCCATTGCCAGCCGTACCGCTCAGCGTCGGCTTCCATGCGCCCCCACGCCGCCTTGGTGAAGCGCAGCGGCAAGGGGCTGCGTTTGACCTGCACCGCGAGAATCCGCGCACCCCGGGTCGCCAGCAGGTCGAACGCCCCACGCGAGCCGCGCGATTGGTAGACCAACTCGAAGCCGAGGTGCGCGAGCGCCTGGGCGACGGCCAGCTCGGCTTCATCACCCACCAGCTTCATCGGCAAGACGGTGCCGCCCGGTTGCCTCCACTGCAGCCACAAGGCGAAGGTGGCATCGGTGAGCTGCCACTGGCCCTCCGCGTTCCGCATGACCGCGTCGCCCAGCCGCTGGAGATACCCGGCCGCCGCTGCAGACGCGCCGCCGATGATCTTCGCCACCTCGGTCAGCGTGCGTGGACCCGGGGCCAGCGCATTGAGCGTGGCGGCCAGGGTGGTGGCGCGGCCCACCAGCCGCTGAAACTCGTTCAAGAAGTAGAGCGAGAGCCGCCCCGTCTCGGAGAACAGCGCGCGCTGAAGGGCGCCACGCAACCGGGCGTCGACGGTGCCCTGCTCCTCGGTCACCGCCTCTCCGATGATCTGGAGGTAGAACGGGCTGCCCCCCACCACCTTGAAGATGCGCCGGGCCAGCGCCTCGTCGATGCGCTGTGAGGTGTCACGGCTGGCGTGCACGAGCAATTCGACCGCGTGGGTCTCGTCGAAGGCCTCGACCTCCATGACTTCGAAGTGCTGAAAGAACGGCGACCCCTGCGAGGTGGCCAGCTCGAGCAGCGTGCTCCGCGCCGAACCCGAAACGACGTAGGTGGTGCGCCGGTGCCGCTGCCACACACTGCGCAGCAGCGACATCACGTCGGGGCCTCCGCGTACCCCAGATAACGCAGCGAGTTCCTGGAACTCGTCGAGCGCGACGACCAGGTGCGCGCCCAACGCCTCGGCAAGCCGCTCGGGCAGATTGAGGATGGCGGTCAGCCCGGGGCCCTCGAGGGGCGTGGTGGGCAGCTCACCCAGCGTCGTCTGGAGAGCCGAAGGCAGCCCGCGAAACCGGTTCGACTGCACCAGCGCGGCTCTCCACGCCGCAGGCACGTCGAACTCCGCGGCCAGTGATCGGCCAGCGTCGCGAGAGAGCAACACCTCGATCGCCTGAACCGCGAGGTGGCGGAAGACCTCGAGCGACACCGGGAGCGTCTCGAAGACGTCGACCACCACGAACCCGGGAGCCCGGGCCCTGGCGCGCGTGCGGCGCTCGGCCTCGCGCAGCAGGCTGGTCTTGCCCACCTTGCGAGGGCCGACGAGACACAGCCACTTCGGCGCGCCTCGCTGCAACTTGTCGACGGCATCTTCGAGGCGCGCCAACTCGCGAGCACGATTGAAGAAGCCTTCGGGCGAGGTGGGCGTGCTGGCGGAGAACAAGGGACACCGGGAGCGTGGGGGCCGACTTAGCAATCTTGCTAAGTAGCAACGTTGCTAAGTAGCAACCCTGATTACTAGCAACCCCGCAAATCGACGTCAAAGCCCCGAGGCTCGGCAGCCACGGCCCGAGCCATCACCCGAGGACGGCCCGAGGAGAACTCAGAGTTCCGCGGCCGAGCTGCTGTTCTGCGGGTCGCGGGCGGCCCGGGTGACCCAGTCGGCGGCGTTGTCGTTGGTGTCCCGCGCGTTGCCAGCGGTCGCTTCGGTTCCCGACATCGTCGCGGACGTCGAGGTGGCCGAGGCCTTTCGCTCGATCGAGGCGCCCGTGTACGGCCCGCTCGCGCCCCACGCACCCACTGGCGCCGCGCTGCCTTCTCCGTAGAGACCCGTGCCGTACGCGACCGTGTCGCTGATCGATGGATCGGTGTTGGCCAGGGTCGTCGAGGCGCCGGGCAGGCCCAACCGCACGTTGCCGCCAGCGGCTGCGTACGCGAGCATCTTCACCGCGCCCGCAGTCGAACGGGCCACGTAGTCGGGCGTGGCGCTGCCGGTGTAGGCCACCGAGCTGACGACCGAGGTCACCAGGTAGAACCCACGCGCGGGAATCGAGGCGCCCGCCGGCAACAGGGTGGTGGCCGACCAGTTCGCGCCTGTCGCAGCGCGGTACTGCAGCACCCAACCCGCCACCGACACCGCCTGGTTCGACGGGTTGAAGAGCTCGACGAACTCATCATCCGACCCGCCCGGCCCCGCCGCGGTCACCTCGGAGATCACCAGGTCGCACGCATCGCCGCGCCCATCCGAGTCGAAGTCAGTCTGGTTCGTGCTGGAGAGCCCGGGACAATTATCGCAGGCGTTTCCCCAGCCATCGCCGTCGTCATTGGTCTGGGCGGTGTTGCTCACGGAAAGGCAGTTGTCACAGACGTCGCCCTTCTGATCTCCATCACCATCGGCCTGCGAAGTGTTGGCGATCGCCGCGCAGTTGTCACACGCGTCGCCCTTGCCATCGCCGTCACCATCGAGCTGGTTGGCGTTGGCGGCCTGCGCACAGTTGTCACACGCGTCACCTTTGCCATCACCATCGCCGTCGAGCTGGTTCGCGTTGGCGAGCAGCGGGCAGTTGTCGGTCGTATTGGGCGCGCCGTCGTTGTCGGAGTCGGTGTCGCACGCGTCGCCCATGCCGTCGTTGTCGGCGTCGAGCTGGGTGGGATTGGCGGCGGTGAGGCAGTTGTCACAGGCGTCTCCGCGGCCGTCCCGATCCGTGTCGATCTGATTCGCGTTCACCAACGCAGGGCAGCTGTCGCACGCGTCGCCGAAACCGTCTCCGTCGCCATCGGTCTGCGCGGGGTTCGACACCATCGGGCAGGTGTCGCACGGGTCTGCCACGCCATCGGAGTCGGGATCCACCTGGCTCGCCACGCACTCCACGTCGCTGCCCGCGGCGTTGCAGCCCTTGATGCCGCAGCCCGGTCCACTCAACGTGCAGCGTTGGCCCAGGCCCACCACGTTCGGCAGGCCGCACGCGTTGCAGTTGTTGCGCGCCGGGCCGCCACACACCGCGCCCAGGCCCGCCATGTTGCACGCCAGGGTGCCCGCGCAGCCGCCGGTGTTGCACATGTCGCCGATGCCCGGCACCGCCGTCGCGCCGCAGACACCACAGTTGTTCTTCTGTGCCGCCACGCACACCGGGTCGGTGCCCGCGTCAGGACACGCGTTCGCGCCAGGGCACCCGTTCTCACCGACGCACGCGGCGTTGAGGCCGGTCACGTCGGGGGTGTTGCACTGACCGCAGTTGTTGAGCCGGCCTCCGCTGCAGTTGATGACCTCGCGGCCCGCGCAGGCGTACGTGCCGCAGGGTTCGCAGGGCTCTCCGGGCTGGTGCTCGAGCAACGTGCACCCACCGCA
>JANODF010000631.1:0-2709 GCA_031412555.1 Archangium sp.
TCTACGGCGTGGCGCTGGGCATCGGCTTCATCACCTTGCTCGTCGGCGGCATCGGCATCATGAACATCATGCTGGTCTCCGTGAGGGAGCGCACCCGCGAGATCGGCATTCGCCGCGCGCTGGGCGCCACCAAACGCACCATCATCACGCAGTTCGTGCTCGAGGCGACCCTGGTCTCCGCGGTGGGTGGCGCGATCGGCACGGTGGTGGGGCTGGGTGGGGCGAAGATCGTCAGCTTGATCACCCCGCTGGCGGCCACCGTGAAGCCCGGCACCGTGTTCTTCGGCGTGGGCTTCGCCGCCCTGGTCGGCCTGGTGTTCGGCATCTGGCCGGCGGCGCGCGCGGCCAACCTCGATCCCGTCGAAGCCCTGAGGGACGAATGATTCGCGCCTTCTTCGACAACCTCGCGCTCGCGTTCGGCACCTTCGTGGCCCACCCGCTGCGCACCATGCTCACGTTGCTGGGCATCGTGATCGGCGTGAGCACCGTGATGACCATGATGGCCCTGCTCGAGGGGCTGCGGGTCAAGGTGAACAAAGACTTCAGCCAGCTCGGCGCGAACGTGTTCCGCGTCGACAAGTGGCCGCAGGGTTTTCGCTTCGGTGGTGGCGGCGTCGACTGGAACCGCATCAGCAAGCGGCCCATTCTCACCGTGGCCGACAAGCGTGCTCTGGCGGAGCAGTGCCCGTCGGTGCTGCGCACCTCGGCGACCTCGTGGCAGCCCGGTCAAAAGGTGCGCACGGCGATGTCGGAGACGCAGCCAAGCGTCTTCATCATCGGCGCCACCGTCGAGTACCCGGAGACCTCGGGCATCACCATCGCCACCGGCCGCACCTTCAACGACACCGAAGAGGTCGATGGCCGAAGGGTGGCGGTGCTCGGGCCCGACGTGGCGGACAAGTTGTTCCCCTCGCTCGATCCCCTGGGGCAGGAAGTGCGGCTCAAGGGCCGGCCCTACACGGTGATCGGCGTGATGGAGCGGCGCGGCAAGTTGATGGGCATGTTCAACCTGGACAACCAGGTGATGATCCCGATGACCACGTTCCTCGGTGCGTATGGAAAACGCCGCAACGTGTCGCTCAACATCGAGGCGATCGACAAGGACAGCACCGACAAGGCGATGGAAGAGGTCACGCGCGTGATGCGTCAGCGCCGCGACGTCGCCCCGATGGACGACAACAACTTCGAGATCTCCACCAACGAGTCGATGGCCAAGTCGCTCAACGATCTCTCGAACGTGGTGACCGCGGCGACGTTCGGCGTGTGCATCTTGTCGCTCATCGTCGGCGGCATCGGCATCTTGAACATCATGCTGGTGTCGGTCACCGAACGAACCCGCGAGATCGGCATTCGCAAGGCGCTGGGTGCACGCCGCAACCGCATCCTCATGCAGTTCGCCACCGAGGCGATGGTGCTCTCGCTGGTGGGCGGCATCATCGGCATCGGCATTGGTTTTGGCCTCGCTTTCCTCGGGAGGTGGACCTTCGGCCTCTACACGTCCGTCCCCGTCTGGTCGGTGGTGATCTCCCTGGCGATGTCGAGCGGGGTGGGGCTGGTGTTCGGCATCTACCCGGCGGCCCGCGCAGCGAAGCTCGATCCCATCGAGGCGATGCGCTCCGAGTAGGGCCCCCTTGCGCTGAGGGGTGGATCTGGGTGAGACGACCCCTCGGCCGCTGCTTCGGGGACCCACTTTGAAAACCTTCCGTCTTCTCCTGCTCGCTACCTTTCCGTTCTTCGCCCTCACGGGCTGCTCCCCCAAGCCGCCGGTCTGTGACCTGTCGACCTGCGGCACGGGCTGCTGCGACCTCAGCGGGCAGTGTCAGCCGGGTTCTGTGGGTGAAGCGTGCGGCAGCGGCGCCCAGCTCTGCTCGCAATGTCTGCCCGGCCAGCTGTGCAGCCAGGGGTTCTGCCGCTCCTCGGGGACGGGTGGCGGCAGCGGCGGCGGCACCGGGTCGGGTGGAGGCACGGGCGGTGGCACCACGGGGCCCTTGATGTGCGGCGCCGGGAGAACGGCCTGCTCCAGCTCGTGCGTCGACACGCGCACCGACGGGCGCAACTGCGGCGCCTGCGGAACGCTCTGCAACTCGAACCAGTTCTGCAGCAGCGGCACCTGCACGTTGCTGCCCGCCGCGTGTGCGGGCGGCTGCCCGTCGGGTTTCTTCTGCACCCCCGGCAACGAGTGCAAGCCGGGCTGCGCGGCCAACGCCGACTGCCCTCAGCCGGGCTCCTGCGATACCCGCCTCAACGTGTGCACCTGCTTGACCGGCTTCCACGCCTGCGGCCAGGCCTGCGAAGCCGACAACAACACCGGCGCCTGCGGCCCGTCGTGCGCGAGCTGTGACGGCGTACCCAACGCGGTGGCGGCCTGCACCGGCAATCGCTGTGACTTCACCTGCAACCCCGGGCTCCACCGCTGCGGCAACGAGTGCAAGAACGACAACGACATCGCCACCTGCGGCACCAGCTGCACGCCGTGTACGCCGCCTCCGAACTCGGTGGCCTTTTGCGCGAACGCCGCCTGCGACTTCGCCTGCAACTCGGGCTTTCACCGCTGCGGCAACGCGTGCGTGGCGAACAACTCGGTCGACTCCTGCGGCGCCAGCTCGTGCTCGCCCTGCACGGCGCCGGCGAACGGCACGGCCTCCTGCAACGGCTTCTCGTGTGATTTCACCTGCAACGCCGGCTTCCACCGCTGCGGCAGCGCGTGCG
>JANODF010000632.1:0-2517 GCA_031412555.1 Archangium sp.
GCCCAACGCATCGTCTTCCACTGGAGCGGCGCACACGAAGACGAAGCCTGCGCGCTCTCGAAGATTCGCGTCGAGTGTGGTGGGCAGCTGCTGCTCGGTGAAGGTGGCTTCGCGCAGAACGACGAGGGCTACAGCTTCGAGGTGCGCCGCGCGCAGGGCAACGCGTGGTCGGCGAGCTGGGCGGTCAACGGCAGCAGCCCGCAGCCTTGCCAGTTCGTGGTCGAGGCCGGCACGACGCTGCTGCGTTCGAAGTCGTTCAACCTCGCGGGGCGCACGCCGTGAGGCTGCGGCTGCTGGCGGCCGCGTTGTGCGCGAGCGCGTGCGTGACGACGACGTGGCGGTATCAGCGCATCGAGGGCGAGGTGGCCAGCATTCACCCCGACCTCTGGTACGAGATCGAGTGCACCGGCAAGGAGCCGCTGCGGGGTGATGGGGGCTGCGCCGCCGCGCTCGCACCGGCGGTGGGCTGCGAGACCCGCCCTGAACTCTGCGCCCAGCCGCCGGGTGGAGGCACGAGCGTGGCCTGCTCGGGTCTGGAGCCGCTGCTCAGCTTCGTGCAGCTCAGCGACGTGAAGCTGAGGGAACACGCGGTGCTGGTGACCGATGAGTCAGCCACCGGACTCCCGAAAGCGCTCGATCAGCAGTACCGCAACGACGACGCGGTGCTGCTCGCCATGGTGCTGGGCATCAACCAACTGGGCTCGAGTGGAAAGCCGCTGGGTACCTGCCCTGCCCTCTCCGCGCCGCAGTTCGTCATCCACACGGGGAACTCGGTCGAGCTCGGTTTGTTCTCCGAGTTGACGCAGTTCATCGGCGGCATGAACGAGCTGGTGATTCCCTGGTTCAACGTGGTCGGTCCCAACGACGTGGCGTTCCTCGGCGCGCGGCCCAACGAGCAGGTCTCCGGTGCGAACGCGGTGGTGCCCTTCTCGCCCATCGCCGACGTGGATCGTTTCATGCGGTTTCATTCACAGAAGGGCGCGAAGAAGGACGTCAGCCTCCCCAACCCGGATCAACGCACCGCCGACAAGGGTCCGAACAAGACCGGCTGCCGGCTGCAGCCGAACGGCCTGTGCAACCCGGACCCGCGGTATCCGCGCAGCCTCTTCCACGGCTTCGATGTGAACTGCGAGAAGGCAGGCAAGGGTTTGACTCAGCTGGAGGCCGACCTCGACACGCTGTGCTCCACGGCGCGCGGCTACTACGCGTTCACCGTGCCTTCGCCCCGTCCGGAGCTTTCCTTTCGCGTGGTGGTGCTCAACTCAGCGGAGAGCGTGCTCGACGATGGAACCTCCGGCAGCCGCGAGGGCCGCATGCTGCAAGAGCAACTGCGTTGGCTGCAGCGGGAGCTCGACGCGCTTCCTTCGGGCACGTTCGCGCTGGTCTTCGGTCACCATCCATTGAGCGGCTTCGGCGATTCGGTGCGCGAGCCGTTGAGGGACCTGCTGAGCGGTCAACCGCGTGTGCTCGGCTATTTCCACGGAGGAGAGGGCGACAGCTTCCGCATGCATGCACGCGACGCCGGGGTGGGCCTTGCCGAAGTGGGCACCGGCGCGTTGCTCGACTTTCCCCAGCTCGGCCGCGAGGTCGAAGTGCTGCGCGCAGCCGACGGCAGTCTCTCCGTGCGCGTGGCCTCGTTCAGCCAGGGGCCTGCTTCGCGCGCGTTGCCCGACCCGGCTCCACTGCAGCCGCTGGGCGGAAACTGTGAGCGATTGAACGACGGCACCAGCTTCTGCCGCAAGCTCAGCTACCGCGCAGGCCGCGGGTTCGAAGCCTCACGACAACTCTCGGCCGACGCAGGCCTCAGCCCGGAAAACGCGAACGGCCTCTTCCTCGCGTGGAAACCAGAAGGAGCAGCACGATGAGCAATCTCGATGTGAAGGTGGCGATCACGAAGGCGTTCGAGCCCTACTGCCGCGGCTTCTGCAAAGAAGTGGCGCGCCTCGAGGTCAACGTGATGGACGAGTTCGTCAACGGCCACCTGTTTCTTTCTGCGGCGGATCTCGCAGCGATCGACCCCGGGGAGATCGCCAACAACCTGCACACCTGCTTCGACCTCCTCGGTAAAGAGCTGGGCGAAGGGCGTGAGCGGCTGGGTCTCGATCTCGTGCTCAAGCCCTGAAGTCAGCGCTGCGCGATGACGCGCTCGTAGACCGACTCGTAGGCGGCCAGCGTGTGCTCGATGCCGAAGCCCTCGACGGCCGCGAGGGTCTTCTCCCGCTCCTTCGCCTGGCGCTCCGGGTGCTCGAACCAGTCATCGAGGCGGTTCGTGAGCGCTTGCACGTCGCCGGTGGGAAAGACGTGGTCTGCGTCGAGCGCGAACTGCTTGGTGGCGCTGGTGCGCGAATCGGCGGTCAACGTGGGGCAACCACAACGCATCGCCTCGAGCACCGCCATGCCCTCCAGCTCGACCTCCGAGGGGTGCACGTAGAGATCAGCCGTCTGGTACAGGCGCAACAACTCCTGGTCTGACTTGAAGCCCAGCTCGGCGCGCAGCGGGAGGCTCTTCGCCTGTTG
>JANODF010000633.1:0-6622 GCA_031412555.1 Archangium sp.
GACCAGGTCACCGAAGCCGTCAGATCCGCCTGGCTCGCATCGGAGTACGTGCCGGTCGCCGTGAGCTGCGCTGTGCGACCCGACGGAAGTGCCGCCGGAGCGCCGGTGATGATGAGCGCCACCAACGCCGCGGGGGTCACGTCGAGGGTGGTGCTGCCCACCACGCTGCCCAGCGTGGCGATCACCGTGGTGCTGCCCACGGCCACCGCGGTGGCCAGGCCTGCGCTGCCCGCGAGGTTGCTGATGGTCGCCGTCGCCGGAGTGCCCGTGCTCCACGAGACCTGCGTGGTGATCACCTGCGTGCTCGAGTCGCTGTAGGTGCCCGTGGCGACGTACTGCTGCGTACGGCCCCGGGCGATCGACGCCGCGGCCGGGGTGACCGCGATGGACACCAACGTCGCGCTGGCGGCGGTCACCGTGACCACGGTCGAGCCCGAAACCGAACCGGCCGTCGCGCTGATGGTGGAGCTGCCAGCCGCGACCGCGGTGGCCAGACCTTCTGAACCCGCCGCGTTGGAGATGCCCACGGCCGCCGTGGCCGTCGACGCCCAGGTCACCTGCGTGGTGATGGTCGCGGTGCTCGCATCAGAATACGTGCCCGTCGCGATGAACTGCTGTGTGGCTCCGGCCGTGAGCGTCGGGGTGGACGGCGTGACCACGATGCTCTCCAGCGCCGCCGGCCCCACCGTCAAGGTGGCCTGCCCCGTGACGGAGCCCAACGTGGCGGTGATGACCGAAGAACCTTCGGTGAGCGCGGTCGCCAGCCCCGTGCTCGAAATGGAGGCGACGGCGGGAGTGGCCGAGAGCCACGTCACCTGGGTGGTGAGCACCTGCGTGCTCGCATCGGAGTAGGTGCCCGTGGCGACGAGGTTGGCGGTGCGGCCGCGCGCCAGCGAGGTGCTCCCCGTCACGGCGATCGACACCAGCGTCGCGTTGGTGACGGTCAAGGTGGTGTTGCCGGTGACGGCTCCGAGCGTGGCGATGACGGTGCTGCTGCCGGCGGTCAGCGCGGTGACCAGACCTTCACTGCCCCCCGCATTGCTGGCGGTGGCGACCGCCGGAGTGCCCGTCGTCCAGGTCACCTGCGTGGTGATGTCCTGGGTGCTGGAGTCGGAGAACGTACCGGTCGCGGTGAACTGCCGGGTGAGGCCCGCGGCCACCGAAGGTGAGGCCGGGGTGACGGTGATCGAGGTGAGCTCACCCGGAGTGACCTCGACGAACCGGCCGCCCGAGACACTCCCCAGCGTCGCGGTGACGGTGGTGACGCCCACGCCCACGGCGGTGAGCAGGCCGCGCGAGCCGGCGGCGTTCGAGATGGTCGCCACGCTCAAGGGCAACGAGTCCCACGACACGCTCTCGGTGAGGTCCTGCGTGGAGTTGTCGGTGTACACGCCCGTGGCGGTCAGCTGGAGCGTGCGCCCGCGCGCCACCCTGGCGACCGTCGGGGTGACGTCGATGTGATCGAGCTGGAGCGAGGTCACGGTGACCGTGGTGGTGTCGGTGATCGTGCCCAGCGTGGCGGTCACGGTCGAGGTGCCCGCCGCGACCGCGGTGAGCAGGCCGTGGCTGCCCACGGCGTTGGAGATGGTGGCGAAGGCGGGCGTGCCGGTGGACCAGGTCACCGAGGTGGTCACGTTCTGCATCGAGCCATCCGACAGCAGGCCCATCGCGGTGAAGGCGCGGGTCTGGCCCCGGGGCACCGAAGGCGCGCTCGGCGAGATCAGCAGGCCGGTGATGCTCGCGGTGGTGATGGTCAGCGGGGTGCCACCACTGATGCTGCCGCTGGTCGCGGTGATGGTGGTGCTGCCGGCGGTCAACGCCGTGACCAGGCCGGTCGACCCGGCCGCGTTGCTGATGCTGGCCACCGCGGGGGTGCTGCTGCTCCAGGTGACGCTGCTGGTGAGGTCCTGCGTGCTGGTGTCGGTGAAGAGCCCCGTCGCGGTGAAGGGGAAGGTCAGGCCGATCGACAGCGTGGAGGCCGCCGGCGTGACGGAGATCGACGCCAGCTCAGCAGGAGAGACCGTGATGAGGGTGCCGCCGGTGATGGGCCCGAACGCCGCCGAGATGATGGAGGTGCCCAGCGCCACCGAGGTGACCAGGCCGCTGCTGGACACCGTGGCGTGAGCGAGCGTGCCCGAGCTCCAGGTGGCCTGGGTGGTGAGGTCTTCGGTGGTGTTGTCGGAGAACCGGCCCGTGGCGGTGAGCTGCCGGGTGAGGCCGAGCGGAATCGAAGGCGCGGGGGGCGTGAGCTCGATGGCCGTGAGCACCGCGGCGGTGACGGTGATGGTGGTGCTGCCGGCCACCCCATTGAGCGTCGCGGTGACGATCGAGTTACCGAGGTCGACGGCGGTCGCGAGGCCGTCAGCGTCGACGGTCACCAACGCGTTCGACGAGGTCCACGCCACCTGGGTCGAGAGGTCCTGCGTGGTGGTGTCGGAGAAGCGGCCCGTCGCCACCAGCTGCTGCTGGATGCCCCGGGGGAGCGCGGGCAGCGCGGGCGTGACGTCGATGCCGACCAACGTGGCCGTGCTGACCGTGACCGTCAGCGTGCCGCTCACGCCCGACTTGTTCGCGGTGACTTGCGTGGTGCCGCCCGAAAGCGCGGAGACCAGGCCGGTGGAAGAGACGGTGAGGATGGTCTGATCAGCCGAGCTCCAGGTGGCGTCGGTGAGCACAGCGTTGGTGCCGTCGCTGAAGATGCCGGTGGCGGTCAGCTGCAGCGTGGTGCCGATGGCCAGGGTGGGCGAAGCAGGCGTCAGCTCGATGCGCGTCAGGCTCGGGCCCGTGCGGGCCACCGTCACCGTCAGGCGGGCGCTCGCGTCGCGCAGCTTCGCAGTCACGGTGGCGGCGCCGGGGGCGATGGCCAACAAGGCGGCCGTACCGTCACCGGTCGAGCTCACGGAGAGCACTGCGTCGTCACTCGAGGTCCACGTCGCGCCATTGGCGGGGCTGGTGGTCGTTCCCGATTTGACCTGCGCCGTCACCGTGCGCATCTCGCCGGGGGCGAGGGTCAACGCAGCGGGCGAAAGCTCCAGCGTTTCAGGTGAGGGAGCGGGGGGACAAGCAGCCAACACCAGCGACACCGCGGCGACGAAACGAATCGACAAGCGCATGGGTGCCGTTTGGCGCAAATGCCCGCGGCCTTCAATGTGCGTGGGTCGAAATCTTGAGCACGCCCCGGGGCGTTTTAGCCTTCGGGCCATGGACAAGGTCTTCCTCACCGGACAGCTCGCAGAGAAGTTGAAGCGTATTTACGAGCAGGCCCTGCGGGCGGCCGAAGACGCGCGGCTCGAGGCGAAGACCGGCGCGCCCCGGGCGGTCAATCTGGCGGCGGCCACGCGCACGCGGTTGGAGGCAGCTCAGGCCGCATGGGAGGCGGTGAGCGACTTCAAGCCGGTGTCACTGCGTAGGGGCGAGCGCATCGGGTTGGGTGCGCTGGTCGAGCTGGAAGATGGTGAAGGCGGGAAGACGTTGTTCATGGCTCCGGCGGGTGCGGGCGAAGAGCTCACCGGGCCGGGTGGTGATGGGTTTCTGCACGTGGTCACGCCGGGTTCGCCCATCGGCAAGGGGCTGTTGGGGAAGAAGGTCGGCGATGTGGTCGAGGTGATGGTGAAGGGCGAGCTGGCGGAGTGGGACATCGTCTTCGCCGCATAGGAGTTCCGTTCGTCCCGAGAGCAGTCGAGGGACCACCCTCACCCAACCCTCTCCCAGAGGGAGAGGGCGTTTTCAGGTGGGCAGCAGCGTCATCTCTTGCGAGAAGTCTTCTGACGCGAACTCGAGCGTCAACGCCCCACCCAGCCGCACCTTCGCGCCGGGCCGAACCAGCAGCTCTTCCCCCCGCGCGACCGCACGCCCATCGATCTCCGTCGTACTGGTGGAGACCGAACGCAGCATGAAGCCATCTGCCCGACGGTGCAGCTCGAAGTGCCAGCGGCTGATCCGGCTCTGCAGGTTCGGATCAGACAAGGTGATCACCACGTCATTCGCCGTCGCGCCGTCCTGCTCACGAAGGCGCCCGAAGCGAATCACGTCGAGCGTGGGCAGACGCTGCTCTGAGCCGTCTTCGAAACGAACCTTCGTGGGGAACTTGGTCGCATCGAGCCAATCCAGCGTGAAGAGCTCCTGCGGCTTGTCGACGCCCTTGAGCTCCACCGCACGCTGACGCCGGCTCTTGAGGCGCAGCTCGATCTCCGTCAGCTCCGAGTGCGCCGCCAGCGACAGCCGGATTTCGCCCGAGCCCGCCGAGCCCGCCACGCGGCTGCAGAAGTTCACCGCGTCGCCCGCCACCAGCACGCCGTCAGTGAGCACCGGGCCGATGTGCACGCCGATGCGCAGGTTGAGCCGGTGTTCATGCGCGCGCGAATCGTTGTCGCGCACGATCGATCGCTGCAGCCCCACCATCGCGCGCGAGGCCGCGGTGACGCTGTCGAAGCACAGGAAGACGCCGTCACCGGCCGTGTCGACCACCCGCCCGCCTTCAGGGGTGATGGCCGCGTTCACCAGGTCGTAGTGCCGCTGCTGGAGCTTGCGGCCGGCCTCGTCACCGAAGCGCGCGAAGTACGGCGTCGAGCCGACCACGTCGCTGAACACCAGCGCGAGCCGCTTCTCGAATCGGCGCACGATCGCCTTGGACAAGACGTCCTGGAGCCGGATCAGCTCCGTCATCGACAACTGCTCTGCGAGTTCTTCGAAGGTACTCACTGAGGGAACCCAGCCTAGCGCCCCGCGGACAAGGTGCGGACTCGTTCTGCGAGGTTGCTGCTGAACAGCCGGTAGATGCGCATGGCCGCGTTGGGCGTGTTGAACACGTACTGCTTGAAGGCCTCCCGGGAAATGAAGAGCGCCTTGACCTGGGTGCGCGCGGTGACGCGGGCCGAGGTGGGGCCGTCGAGCAGGAGCGAGATTTCACCCACGTAGCCGCCCACCCCCAGGGTGTTGAGCAGCCGCGAATCGGGGCCGATGCCGCTGAAGACCTCGACCTGGCCGTCGATGATGACGAAGAGCCCGCGGCCTGCCTGGCCCGGCTCGATCAGGTTCATGCCGACGCCAAAGCCGTGCTGCACGCAGACGCGGAACAACGAGCGCATGTCCTCCAGCGAGAGGTCGGCGAACATCGGCAAGGCCTTCAGAAAACCGTACGCGTCTCCGCCGGGCGTTGCGGTGGGCATGGGCAAAGCGGCGCGCAACACGGGAATGGGCTGCGGCGTCTTCGAAGGCGCTGCGGGAACGCGGGCACGCACCTTGGCGGCGGCGGCCGGGTTGTTGGTCGCCTCGAGCAGGCGGGCGAGGTACTCGAGCAGGCCGCCATCATTCCGGGCCTTCTCGGAGGAGCGCACGCTGGTCATCAACAACTCCACTGCGCGGTCGGTGTGACCGTGGTGGGTCATCAACTCGGCCAGCCGCATGGTGGGCTGAATCGCATCGGGGGTAGCGGCCACGCAGGCGCGCAACGTCTCGACTTCACCGTGCAGGTTGCCCAGGTCGCGGTAGAGGGCGGCGGCGGCTTCGAACTTCTGACCGCGCGCGAGCGTCTCGGCCATCTGCTCCTTGGAGCCCGCCTGGCCATAGAGCGCCACCGCGTCGTCGAGCCGGCCTCCCCGCTCGTAGGCGGCGGCGGCTTTCATGATTTCGCCCAGGCGCTTCCACGCGTCGGCGGCGCGCACGAAGTCATTGGCCTGCTCGAAACAGGGCGCGGCTTCCGCGTCGAGCTTGAGCGTCTGGTACACCTCGCCGGCGGCGGCGAAATCACGCGCGCGTTTGAACATCAGCGCGATGGACTTCTTGAGTTCGAACGAAGCGGTGACGGCCTCGAGGATCAGACCTGCGCGCGCGGAAGCACCGGTCTCTTCGTAGAGGCGAACGGCGCCGTCGATGTCTTGCCGGGCGAGCAGGCCGCGGAGTTGTGAAAGCGGACCACCGACGGGAACGAACTGGCCATCAGACTCGTCACCGAGAAACTCGAACTCGAGGGAATGCGTCATCTGCGGGCGGAAGCTACCACCGAGTCCCCGTGCGCATGCGCTCCCTCTCCATGCGAAGCGGGGAGAGGGTCGGGGTGAGGGGCCGAGGGGCTCACTCGCTGGCGGTGGCGCCGGGGCACGTCGCGAGGCATTCCAGCTCGCGCTCGGGACAGCGGCGCCGCTCCGAGCGCCTGATGCTTCCATTGCAACTCGCTCGAACCTGCATGCACTGACGCCTGCACTCGTTCCCCTCGGGCGTGGAGGGGACGTAGACATGTACGCGCCTCCGACAGCCAGAGATGCCGACCGACAGCAACACCACCACGACCAAGCAGAGCGTTCGCATGCGGCAGAAGACCGCCCGGCTGGCACCTCGTCAACGCCCAGAGTCGCCCAGGAGAAGGAAGACAGGAGCGAAGGAGGCACAGTCAGAGTTCGGCGCCCTCAATCTGTTCAAGTCAGACATGGGCGCGTTCATCCGGCTGTACACGTTCCTTGCAGTCGACCGGTTCATGACGACTCGCAGCCCGTGCGAAGGCAGAAGCGGAAGGCCCCTATGGCGAAGAAGAAAGTGGTGCGAGTTCGACGACGTGCGGCGCCTTGGAGTCCTCGCAGCCTTGATGCGGTAAGGTTGGCTCGTGCAACGAAAGGCGCGCGAAAAC
>JANODF010000634.1:0-4525 GCA_031412555.1 Archangium sp.
CCCGCGGAGAGGGCCGGGTTGTAGAGCTGACCCGTGCCGTTGCGCAGCACCTGGAGCTGACCGGTGTTGCCGATGGTGAGGCGGATGCCGTCGGTGGTCCCGGTGCCTCCGGTGGGGTTGATGACGACCTGGGCGAGACTCAAAGCTGGCACGAGCGCCAGAAGCGCGAAGACCGACGAACGCATGGGCACTCTCCAGGATGAGACGTGTGGGGCAATAGGGGTGTGTTGGCGCTGAGGTCAAGCAGGGTCTCCCTCTGGGCCCGAGCGAAGCCGGTCCAGCGGCACGCTGGGCGAGCGCAGCTGGAGTGAAGCGGAAGATGCGCCGAGGCGAAGCGACCCAGAAAAAGGGGTCGGGGAGAGGGCTTTCCAGACCCGCACAGGTCGAAGGCACCTCGGCTCAAGCCTCTGGTTGGGCCTGTTTGCCGACGGATCGCAACTTGCTCTGAGCGCCCCCATGCAGAAGCCGCTCGTCGCCGTGGTCGCAGGCCAGATGGTGGTGCTCGCGCTGTGCGTGGGCTTCCTGGCCACGCGAAACCACGCCCCCGAGCCCGCCAAACACGTCAACGCCCCTGCGGAGAAGGTCGAAGAAGCGCCGGAACCCGACGGCGGCGGCGAGTGGGAGGCCTTCCCCCAGCCCCACGCCGCGCCCATCGCCGAACCTTCCGCTCCCCCAGCGCCGCCCACGCCAGTTCAGGCCAAGACCTTCGAGCAGCTGATCACCGAGCTGCAGCAAGGCAACACCCGCTTCATCGAAGGCGTGAGCCGGCAACGTGACGTGCTCGCCCGCCGCGAAGCGCTCGCTTCCGCCGAGCAGGCCAGCGCCGTGGTGGTCACCTGCACCGACAGCCGCGTGGTGCCCGAGCTGATCTTCGATCAACCGATGGGCACCTTCTCGGTGGTGCGCCTGCCCGGTGCGCAGTTGGGCGAAGCCGGAGCGCGTGCCGTGGAAGATTCGGTGAAGCGGCTTCACGTGAGCGCGGTGTTGATCCTCGGCCACTTCGGGTGTCACCACGTGGGCGAGACTGAGGAAGCGACGCTCAGCAGCGTCTCCTTCGCGGCGCGCGAGCTGAAGCGGCGCAGCAAGGTCATCGCGAAGGCGACCGACCTGAACGTGCTGCGCGTGGTGTACGCGCCGAAGACCGGGCAGCTGCGCTGGCTCGACGCGGAGCCTGAAGTGGCGAGCGCCGCGGCCCCTCGCGCGGGCGCACACCCGTAAAAGACGCCCGTCTCCAAAACGAACTTCCCGAATTCGCCCTTGAGGGACAAATTCGCGCAGTTCGTTTTCTGGACCTCTCGTGCCGCCCCCACCTCCCCCCATCATTTCGGAAGATCCTGTCGGTGCGTGGCGAACGCAGCTGATGGCCCTGCTGGACATCGCGAGGCTCGGCAGCCAGTTCCCTGATGCGGTGAAGTGGCGCTCGTTGCTCGAGCTGCTCGGCCGGGAAAGCCGCCGCCCGCTGGTGGTGGAGCGCTCCGACGTGAGCGGACTTCCCACCATGAAGGCGCTCGACAGGCTGTACCGTCTGCAGTTCGTCGCGCGCGAGTTCTTCAAGACGCACCGCAAACAGCCTGTCAAAGAGTCACGTGCGTTCTCCATGGTGTTGGCTGCGCTCGAGCTGCCTCCCGTCTCGCAGACCCACGTGCGGCTGATGACCAGGGGCAAGGTGAACCGCTTCGTGCTGCTGCATGAACGGCTCGAACAGTGCGCGGTGCGCTTCACCCTCGTGATCGATCAACACAGTGGTTCGAACATCGCGTTGGGCAAAGATCATCTCGCGCGCTGCTCCGAGTCGTTCGCAAAGACGGTGTTGCGGGCGTGTGACGACAGCGCATCGTCGGCGCACCGGGTGCTCGAAGCAGTGCCCGGCCTCGAAGTGGTGGAGGTGCTGCGCGGTCAATTCGGTCCCTTCGTCTCAGGCCTGTGGCCTCGGCCGAAAGAGGTGCCGGTCGACGTGAGCGCCCTGCGCGAAGTGGTGAAAGACACGAACAGCGCCGTGCTCTCGGTGCAGCTGGAGCGGCTCAGCGCCGACGTGGCGCGCACCTCTTCGCTCGATCCCTGGGCCGGAGAAGAGCCGCCGGTGAAGGGCAAGCACCTCGCGCGCGAACGCCGGTTGTTCTGCACGCCTGAGCTCGAGAAGCCACTCAAAGAACGCGCCGGCAAGACCGTGCTCGTGCGCAGCCGCTGACGTCAAGGCGAGATGGGTGTGAACGCGTTAGCCTCACTCCAATGGCCGCACTCGCGCTGCAGGTGTCGTGGGCTTCACCTGAGGAATACCTGACCGCCTTCGCCGCTGAAATTTCGCGAGGCGGCTTGTTGGTGCGAGGCGCGTCGCTGGTGGGCGTGCAGGCGGGTGCCGAAGTGATGTTGTCTGCCAGCGTCACCGGCGGTGGCTCTGCGGAGGTTCCGGCGCGGGTGGCGGCCGTCGTTCCCGGCGTGGGCGTGGCGGTGATGTTCACGGGCGGCGTGCCTGAGGCGCTCAAGCTTCTGGGCAGCCCGGTGCTCGAGGCCGAAATCCTCCCGATGGAAGAAGAGGCGGAAGAGGAGACGAAGGGCCCTCCCGGCCCGCTGTCCGAGCGGCTCAAGAAGATGACCGTGACCGAGAAGATGCAGCTCGCGCTCACGGGCACTCGTGATGAACGCATGGCCCTGTTCCGCGACACGAACAAGTCGCTGCACATCTTCGTGTTGAAGAACCCGCGCATCGGGCTGGATGAGATTCAAGGCGCTGCCAAGTCGCCGAATGTCTCGCCCGACGCGCTCAAGATGATCGCGGAACATCGTGAGTGGGGCAGCAACGCGATCGTGGCGGCGTCGCTGGTGCGGAACCCGAAGACGCCGATGCCGCTCGCGATGCGGATGCTCGAGAAGGTGCCGATGAGTGAGCTGAAAGCCATCGCCAAGGGCGGCGCTCGCGACCAACTGGTGCACGCGGCCCGGAAGAAGCTGGCTGGGTAACGGCTTCGAGGGCTGCGTCGTTCGCCCCGGAGCTGGTAGGAACACCCATGGCGAGTTCTTCGGGCGGGCGGGTGAGTGCGAGTGTCTTCTCCCTCTTGGTCTTCAGCGTCTTGCCCTCGTGTCTCAGCACGGTGGAGGAAGTGGACTGCGCGCGCCACGTCGACTGCGGCCCGGGCATTTCGTGCATCAACTCGGTGTGCACAGACGCCCGCGATTCCGGCTTTGCCGATGCGGGCTTTGCCGATGCGGGCTTTGTCGATGCGGGCTTTGTCGATGCGGGCTTTGTCGATGCGGGCTTCGTCGATGCGGGCGGCTTCGATGCGGGCGGCTTCGATGCGGGTGGCTTCGATGCGGGCGGCTTCGACGCGGGCGGCTTCGATGCGGGCGACTTCGATGCGGGCGGCTTCGATGGAGGAGTCGACGCAGGACCTCCTGGATGCTCTCCGGCCACTCCATGTCTCGCCAGCGGCTACAAGTTCGAGCAGTCACCCCAATGCGGCTTGTTTTGCTACTACGACGAAGCGCACAACATCGCGGTCAACGGTCCGGGCCAGGGGCAGAACCCCGCTGGCTTCAGCCAGTACGCGCTCGGACAACTCACCGACGGGATCCGCGGCAATCCAGATTGGATTGTGAACACGGGCGCTGGGCCTGGCCATGAATGGGTCGGATGGTTGTCGCGTGATGCGAACATCGTCTTTCGGTTCGATGAGCCTCGTGCCTTCACCACGGTGATCATGGGGATCAACAACCACGGAACGGGTGCGGTCTACGCGCCCTCTGAGATCCGCGTCGAGTTCGGAGACGACGGCGTGCTCTTCGACGCTCCGTACGTGTTCCGAAGGTCTGACGGCACGTTGCCTCTCGTGCCGATGGGGACACGCGGCGACGTCGCACTGCCCGTTCCTGCAGCTCGCGGGCGCTCCATCAGGGTCACGTTGGTCTACTCATCACCGTCGGCGGCCTGGTCGATGGTCGACGAGTTCGCCTTCCAATAGCCGGCCGTCCCCTCACCCCGACCCTCTCCCCCGAGGGGAGAGGGAGCACAGGAGACAGAGGGGTCCTGAGCAGATACAGGCTCGCGGGTGACGTTGCTTCGTGCCTTCGACCTGAACCTTTCTTTCGGTAGCCGGACCCTCTTTTCCAACCTCGAGCTGGTGATCGAAGAAGGCGAGCGCGTCGGGCTCGTCGGCGTGAACGGTTGCGGCAAGTCGACCCTGATGAAGGTGCTGACCGGCGAGGTGAAGGCCGACTCGGCCACCATCCAGGTGCAGCGCGGCATGCGCACCAGCCACCTTGCACAGGAGCCCGAGTTCCCCGCCGGCTCCACGCCCTCCACCGAGCTGAGCGTCGCCCAGCAGCCGCTGCGTGACGCACTGGAAGAACATGCCCGGCTCTCCGACTCGCTCGAGCACAACTACGACGAGAAGGTGCTGGAGCGCCTCTCGGTGCTGGTCGAGAAGATCGATCACCTCGGCGGCTGGGACACCGCCTTCGAGTCACGCAAGCTGCTCGACCGCCTCGGCGTCGATCCCGCCACGTGGGATCAGCCCATCGAGCTGCTCTC
>JANODF010000635.1:0-2023 GCA_031412555.1 Archangium sp.
GATTTTGAGCGTCGGGTTCGTCACGAGCATCGAGTGCAGCATCGAGTCGAGGAAGGCCGTCTTGCCGACGCCGGGCATGCCGGTGAAGAGACACAGCAGCTTCGGGAGCCCGCCGATTTCCGCGTCGAGCGCCTTGATGCCGGTGGGTACCAGGTCCGTCGTGCCGCTCTCGCTGTTGGTGGCCCAGCGCGTCAGCAGGCGCTGCTGGTCCTCGGTCAAGTCACTGATGGTGGCGCCGCGCTGACGGAGCTCGCGAGCGATGGACTCAGCGCTGCCGGCCTCGCGAGCGGGGTCGAGCCCCTGCGTCTCGATGCGCTGCGCGAGCTGGCGCAGTTGGGCGGCCGTGCGCTGGCCGATGACGAAGTTCTTGAAGGTCGCGCCGACGAGCCGGAAGCCCGGGAGGTCGAGGGTGCTCGTCTCGGCCAGGCGCTCGAGGTCCTTCCCGAGGTTGCCCGGGTAGCCCTGGAACTTGCCCGAGGTGACGGCCTTCGCGGCGACGCTCTGCCAGGACACCGCGCGCCCAGCCTCGACTTCGCGGCGCACGTGCTTCCAGATGTGCTGCCACGGCTCGATGCTGAACTCGCTGCCGTCGAGGCCGATGGTGGCGAACACGCCGGGCTCGATGCGGAGGTTGAGCGCGGCGCCGATGAGCTGGTTCTCCTGCTCGGCCACCGGCCCGCGGGCCTGGGGGTGCAGCACGCTTACCGCGCTCACGCTGCACCGCCGAGCGCGAGCGTTCCGTTGATCCGATCGCACGCTGTGGCGAAGTGAACCGGGTCCGCTTCGATGCCGGTGGCCGACATGCCGAGAGCGCGTGCGACCAAAAGCGTCGTGCCGCTGCCCATGAACGGATCGAGCACGTGGCCCCCGGGTGGAACCGAGGAACGCAGCAACGGCTCCATGATGTCTTCGGGCTTCTGTGTCGGGTGCACCGCGCGGCCGTGGCAGTTGCGCACGGCGATCACCGAGCGCATGAGGCGCGGCCCGCCGTCCTCGCTCTCGTAGTGCGCGGCACCACCACCGGAGATCTCGCCCCAATGAGCCGGCCGCTTCTTGCGACGCACGGTGCGGGCGGTCGCGTCGGGGGTGGTGACCGGGGCCTTGAAGGTATCGCTCCACTTCGAGCACTTCGGCACCCAATGTACGGCGGTCTCGTGAACGCGACGGAAGCGATCAGCATGCAGGCCGCTGCCGTTTTGCTTCTCCCAAACGATGTCCTGCACGAACCGCAGGTGCTCGGTGAACTCAGCGGCGTGCTCGATGAACATCCGCATGGAGCCGAAGCACCAGAGCGAGCCGGTGGGCTTGAGCAACGGCAGGCAGGCGGCGATCCAGCCCGTGGGCCAGCGGTCCCACTTCAGCGAGGTTTCGCCGTACGGAACGTCGGTGATCACCGCGTCGAACGATGCGGAAGGGAGGTCGCGCATCATCACGAGCGCTTCGCCGTGAAGGGTGGCGATCACGCTGCACCTGCCTGGGGCTGCTCGTCGGGGTAGAGCTCAGCGACGAGGGGCCGCCAAACCCTCTCGGAGGCCAGCGCGGCGAACGGGTACGGCTGGGGCGTGCCGGTGTCCTTGCCGTCGACGCGCGCCACGCACTTCGCCGGCCAGTCGAGCGCGAAGAAGGCGTCGAAGAGCTGAATGCAGCGCCACTCGGCCCCGGTGGTGAGGCCGATCTCCGCGTACTTCTCGCGGAAAGGCACGTCGGCCCAGAGGTCGAACCAGGTCTTGAAGATCTTGTTGACCCACGCAGGCCCGTAGCTGGCGTCGGGCGACGGCTCGACGCCGAGCTCTTCGAGGTGATCCTCGCGGTTGTCGCGGAAGCGCTGAAGCATCACCTCGCCGCGCGACGGCTCTCGAGGTGGGGGCGGCGGGACGATTGACGGCAGCTCAGCTTGCGCCTTGGGCTTCTTGGATCGCCGCTTCGGTTCCGCGGGTGCTACCCGCGACGGTCCTGACGGTCCTGACGGTCCTGAAAGATCCCGAAGGTCCCGAAGGCCTGAAGATCCCGACGGGTTGGGTCT